>CAZOTB010000190.1:0-11388 GCA_964582645.1 uncultured Verrucomicrobiota bacterium
TGATTCATGGGCGTGGGCGTGAGCGTGACCTCACGCATGCC
This sequence comes from uncultured Verrucomicrobiota bacterium, assembly GCA_964582645.1. Lineage (GTDB taxonomy): Bacteria > Verrucomicrobiota > Verrucomicrobiia > Palsa-1439 > CAZOTB01 > CAZOTB01. Next base: position 42 of record CAZOTB010000190.1, read on the forward strand.
GACCTTCAGGTCCCGGGAATCGCCGAACGTCACGGGGTTCTCGGGATGATACGCGGTGCACGGGTGGGCGGTGAACTGGACGAGAAAGGCTACCGGCTTGCCGCTGGCGTCCTTGAACGCCACTACCGGCGCGTCGTCGTCAATGTCGCCGTTGAAGTCCGTGCCGAGCAGGATGCGATCTTCTTCGCGCATGAGATACGTCGAACCGTCTGCCCGGTGTCCCTTGCGATTGTAACTGATGCGTCGCTCGTGGCCAACGCCCCAATGCACCTCGACGGGAACAAGCCTCGCCTTGAGTCGCTTGGCCGCGTCGAGCAAGCCGTTCAGCATATCGCGCCCAAACTCGGTGAGTTGATCGTCGCGCAGCGTCACGTCCTCCTCCGGGAACTTGTCGGCGAACGGGTAGGTGTTACTGAGCATCACGCAACTGTGGTTGTGCGATGAGAACACTACGACCTGCTCCCGGCTCAGTCCGAGAATCTCCCCCACGCGCTGCCGGACCAGATTCGAGAATGGATAAAAATCCGCGTAACACGCCGCCGTGACAAAGCACAGGCTCGTCCGCTCGTCCGACAGCAGGAGGATCGTCGTCTTGAGCGGACTGAACACGCAAGCGGTGGTGTTGTCCGTTCGACTGTCGGTGGTCGCACCCGCCCGCGGCGTGGTCTCAAAGGTTTGAGCGGCGGCTTCCAACATGGCAAGGGGAGATTACCAGCCCTCACAAATCAATCAACAATCTTGACCCGACGCTTCGGCTCATTGGTTGAGCGGGCGGGCTCATTTCCGTTTTTGGGATAACTTTCGCAGACAAGCTGAAGCTTGAACTCCCAACGAGAGCTCGACCGGCTAACGTTCGGAGTTCAAGCTTCAGCTTGTCTGATCGTGCCAGAAGGCAGCCCACGCAGCGCCCAGGTCCGAACGGTCACGCTGCAGTCGTCGTTCAGCGGCGTCCTTGTCTTTTCATCGATGGAACAGTAGCTTCGCGTTCCCATGAAGAGGGCCGTCATGTGGGGCTTGCTTTGCGGAGTGTTGCTGTTGGCCACTGCTGCCATCCCCCTTCTATTCAAGAAGCTCCGCTACAACGATGCTGCTTCGTGCGCCAACTGATGTTCTTCAACGAACCCACGCATTGGGAGTGCAACGAGCACCGCATGAAATCCATTGGCCGTCCGGTTCTGTTTCGCGACACGCGCTGGGAGTTTGTTGCGGAACCGGACTTGCAGAAACGGCAGAGCAATACGCTTCATTTTCTCGCGGCGCGCAAGCTGACCGAGAAGAAAGATTGAGGCAGACAGCAGGATTAGCAGACGTCGCAGCCTTGTTTTCTGACGGGATGGCCGGTAGTTTCGAGTGAACGTTCATGAAACAACCCGGCATCGTTTATCTCGTCGGCGCGGGGCCTGGTGACGCCGGGCTGATCACCGTCAAGGGCGCGCAGTGCATCCGACACGCGGAGGTCGTCGTGTATGATTACCTCGTCAACCCGGACTTGTTGCGGCTCGCGCCAGCGAATGCCGAGATCATCTACGTCGGCAAGAGCGGCAAGCAACACACGATGTCGCAGGAAGACATCAACGCGTTGCTCGTGAAGAAGGGCAAAGCTGGCAAGGTCGTCGTGCGGCTCAAGGGCGGCGATCCGTATGTGTTTGGGCGCGGAGGCGAGGAGGCAGAGGCGCTTGTGTCGGCGGGGCTGCGATTCGAGGAGGTACCGGGCATCAGCTCGGCCATCGCGGCGCCGGCTTATGCGGGGATACCGGTCACGCATCGCGATTTCACATCGGCGATGACGATACTGACCGGCCACGAGGACCCGACCAAGAGCGAGTCCTCAATTGACTGGGCCGCGCTGGCTAAGTTGAACACGACACGCATCATCTTGATGGGCGTCGGCCAGATCGCGCAGATTGCCGGGTCGCTGATGAAGCATGGTTGTGCGAAAGAGACGCCGGTGGCGATGATCCGCTGGGGCACGACCGCGCGGCATGAGACGATCACGGGTACGCTGGAAACCATCGCCGCCGTCGCCGCGGAGCGGAAGTTTGAAGCGCCCGCGGTGACGGTCATCGGCGAGGTGGTCACACTTCGTGACCGCCTCCAGTGGTTCGAGAAGCGGCCGCTGTTCCGCAGGCGGGTGGTGGTCACGCGCAGCCGGAAACAGGCGAGCGTGTTGAGCGCGCGACTCGCCGAGCTGGGCGCGGAGGTGATCGAGTTGCCGACGATCCGCATTGAGCCAACGCTCGACAAGACGCTGCGCGAGACGATCCAGGACATCGGCTCGTACGATTGGGTCGTGTTCACCAGTCCGAACGGCGTCGAACATTTCTTCGAGAAGTTCTTCCAGGAGTACGACGACATCCGTGCGCTCGGCCAGGTGCGGGTCGCGGCGATCGGTCCCGCGACGGCGGAGAAAGTCCGGGAACTTCGGCTCAAGGTGGACCTGCAACCCAAGGACGCCGTCTCGGAAGCGGTGCTGGAGGAGTTCAAGGGGATCGGCAGCATCGAGAACCTGAAGTTCCTGTTGCCGCGCGCCGACATCGCCACGGACACGTTGCCGGCGGGATTGAACGCGCTCGGGGCCATTGTGGACGAAGTCGAGGCCTACCGGACCGTGATCGAGACCGACGACCCTACCGGCGCGCGCGCGCGGCTGCTCAAAGAGGGCGCGGACGTGATCACGTTCACGAGTTCGTCCACGGTGGAGAACTTCTGCAAGCTGCTCGACGCGCCGCAGTTGCTCGCGGCGTTCCCGGCGTTGAAGATTGCCAGCATCGGCCCGGTGACCTCGACGACGGCGAAGAAGCTCGACCTGCCCGTTGCCATCGAGGCGAAGGAGCACACGATCCCCGGCCTGGTCGAGGCGATCTTGAAAGCGAGCCGTGGCGCGTGACCGATCTCTGGCGGAAGGTGCTGCGCTGGGCCAAGATCGTGGCCGGGTTCGCGCTGCTGGCGCTGGGTGTGATCGGAGGATTCATCCCGATCCTGCAGGGCTGGGTGTTCGTGCTGGCCGGGCTGGCGATTCTTTCGACCGAGTTTCGCTGGGCGAAGAAGTTGAACCGTTGGGTGAAGACGAAATTCAAGAACGCCGTCGCCAAGGTGAAAACCAGAGGCGCGGCAGGGAAAACCGATGAGTCTGGATAAACGGGCCTTTCAGAATCCTCCCGCCGAGTTTCGCGGCGCGCCGTTCTGGTCGTGGAACGAGGATCTGCAGCACAACGAGTTGATCCGCCAAATTCGCCTGATGCAGAAGGCAGGGCTGGGCGGGTTCTTCATGCATTCCCGGATCGGGTTGCTCACCGAGTATCTGGGCGAAGCGTGGATGGAGCGCGTGCGCGCGTGCATCGAGGAAGCAAAGCGGCTCGGTATGAAAGCCTGGCTCTACGACGAGGATCGCTGGCCGAGCGGGTTCGCGGGCGGAAAGGTGCCGGAACAGAGTGAGGAGTTTCGTTCGCGCGCGCTGGTTTGCCAGAAGACGACCGAAGCCGCGCCCGCCGAATCGAAGCTGCTCGCGACGCATGGCGAGCATTCGTTCTACGAAGTGCTGCAGCCCAGGGAAGCGTGGTTCAACGGCTGGAGCTACGTGGACCTGATGAACCGCGAGGCCGTCCGCGCCTTCCTCGACGAGTCGTACGAACCCTATGCCAAGCGGTTCGAGATGGAGTTCGGCGGCACGGTGCCGGGCATGTTCACGGACGAACCGTGCAACTGCTGGGCGCCGGGTCGCTGGCCGATGATGGCCGCGTGGACGCCGGCATTGCCGGTCCGTTTTCAGAAGGAGTTCGGTTACGAGTTGCTGCCGCGATTGCGCAGCCTGTTCTTCGACGAGGGCGAACACCACAAAGTCCGCTATCACTTCTGGCGGACGGCGCTGACGTTGTTCGTGGAAAACTTCAGCAAGCAAGTCGCCGAGTGGTGCGCGCGACACAAGCTTGCGCTCACCGGCCACTACATGGCCGAGGACGGCCTGCGCTATCAGCTTGAATGGATCACCGCGGCGATGCCGCACTATGAGTTCATGCAGCAGCCGGGCATTGACCATCTCTCGCGAAACATCAACGACGTGATTACCGCCAAGCAGTGCTCCAGCGTCGCGAACCAACTCGGTATTTCGCGTCGGCTCTCCGAGATGTACGGCTGCAGCGGGCAAAACATGAGCTTCGAGGACCGGAAATGGATCGGCGGCTGGCATCTCGTGCTCGGGATCAATTTTGTCTGCCATCACCTCTGCCTCTACTCGATGAAAGGCTGCCGGAAACGCGATTACCCACCGACCCTTTACTACCAGCAGCCGTGGTGGCCTGAGAACCGGATCGTGGACGACTACCTCGCGCGCTTGTCGTACGTGTTGAGTCAGGGACGACCGCTGATTGAAATCCTCGTGTTGCACCCGCAGGAGAGCGCGTGGTGTCTGTACAAGCCCGGCATGCAGGAAAGCGACGATCTTTCGCCGTACCAGCAAAGCCTCGTCGAGCTTGGCCACAACCTGCTCGGCATCCAGCGCGACTTCGATTACGGGGATGAAACCATCTTGAGCCGGCATGGCCGCGTTGAAGATGGGAAGCTGAAGGTCGGCAGGATGGAATATCGCGCCGTGATTCTACCCTCGCTTCTCACGCTGCGCCGCTCGACGCTGCAACTGTTGCTCGATTTCCTGGCACAGGGCGGGGAGGTGCTTGGCGTGGGCGAGTTGCCGAAGCTGATTGAAGGCGTTGGCGATATGAAGCTGGAGGACCTCACGAAGCAGATTACCCGCGTTGAAAACAAAGCCGACTGCTTGCGCGTGGCACTGGAGCGCGTGTTGCCGGCTGATCTGACCGTTCGCAGTAGAGCGCTTCAGCGCGGTCGTGACGAATCGCAAGCCCGCGCTGAAGCGCTCGACTACAAACTATGGGCTCACCAACGCGACGTGGACGGTCGCCGCCTTATCTTCCTCACGAACCTCAGTCGCACCGAGACCACGTCGGGAACCCTAAGCTTGCTCGGGAAGGGTGGTTTCGAGAATTGGAATGCCGAGAACGGCAAGGTCGAGCCGGTATCCTGCACCCAGCGTGGCGAACTCCTCGAAACTCAGATCGAGCTCCCACCCGCCGGCAGTCTCGTCCTCGCGACGACCGATGCGCCTGCTTTCCTCCCATCGCCAATTCCCCGTCACCAATTCCCAATCGCCGCCTGGCCTCTCGCGCCGCACTGGGACATTCAGCGTCTCGACCCGAACGCGCTTACGCTCGATTTCTGTCGTTATCAGACTGCCGGCATGACGGCTTGGTCGGACGAGCTTCCCGTCCTCGGCGTGCAGGAAACTCTGACCACGCAGAAATACGTCGGCCCGGTCGCGCTCCAGTTTCGTTTTCAGACGCAGCGCTTCCTCAACAAGAACGTCCAGATCGCGGTCGTGATCGAGGAAGCGGCGAAATGGGACGTGCGCGTAAACGGTCGCACCGTTCGCTATGAAGGCTTGCCATTCTATCGCGACATCTCGTTTCACCCGATTGACATCAGTTTTCTGGTCCGCGACGGCGAGAACGTGATCGAACTGCACCGCCATTTCGAGTTCGCCGATCCTTCTTCCTACAAGGATCAGGCCAAACGCTACGGCACCGAGTTGGAGTCCATCTATCTCATCGGCGATTTCTGCGTCCGCGGCACACCGAGCATCGAGCCGATCCCGGTCAACCCGCACCACAAACAATGGGGTTTGCCCGAGATTCCCCTCCTGCGCTACCAGCCACATTGGACGTTGAGCGACGACAAACAGGTGGTCGCGACGGGCGATCTTGTCGCCCAAGGCTACCCCTTCTTCGCCGGCCGCGTCATTCTCAACCAGCGCGTCACCCTCAAATCGCCGCTCCCGGGCCAGCGCGTCTTCTTCGAGCTTCCTCGACTCGACGCCATCGTGGCAAAAGTCCGACTCAACGGTTACGCCTGCGCCGACATTGTCTGGCAACCCTGCCGCGCCGAATTGACCGAGCACGTTCAGGAAGGCGAGAACCTTCTCGAAGTCGAACTCGTGAGCAGCCTCCGCAACCTGCTTGGTCCGCACCATAACACGCGCGGCGAATTGGTTTCCGTCGGCCCGGGCGACTTCGACGGCCGCGGCGGCTGGAGTCAACCCGGTGACGCCAACTGGCTCGAACTCCGCAAGGACGGCAAGGCACGCGCATGGACGGACGATTACTTCCTGGTGCCGTTCGGCTTGACCAATCCCGCCATCCGCACCTACGCGGCGGGTTGAACGCAAGCGGCCTCAGGTTTGACAGCTTGTCAGGCTGGATCGGGCGCATTCGCCAATTTGTCCTGCGCTTTCATGCGCAGTTGTCTTGTCCGGCACGAACTCGATTCACATTCGACCACAGGTAAGCCACTTCCGAACTGAGCGGAATCACTCCGACCACTGGCAGTGGCGGTGCTGGACCCAGTGGCAGCTTCGCATTCGGTTTCGCTGAAGTCATGTGAGGGACCGATGGCTACCAAACTGACCACTTGCACCTTTTGCGGGGTGGGGTGCGGTCTCTATTTGGAGACCGCGGAGAACAAGGTCGTGACCGGCGTGTTCCCCAGCATGTCTCACCCGACGAACGAGGGGAAGATTTGCGTCCGCGGCTGGAATGTGCACGAGGTGGCGAGTTCGCCGGATCGGTTGATGAAACCGTTGATCCGACGAGGCGGGAGGTTTCACGAGGTTAGTTGGGACGAAGCGCTTGGGTTCGTTGCTGACCGGCTTGCGCAGATTCGCGATCAACACGGGCCGGACGCGCTGGCGTTCTTGAACTCGCCCCGCTGTTCGAACGAGGAAACCTACCTGCTCCAGAAACTCGCCCGCACGATCATCGGCACAAACAACGTGGATCACGGCACGGGCGTCTATTGCAACAACTCCATCAATGTCCTGCTCGACATGCTCGGCGTGCCGGCCACAACGAACTCGATCGGCGAGCTGGCATCGAGCGAAGTCATCATCGTGGACGGCGTGGACCTCGGACGCCAGATGCCCACCATCGGCGGACGCGTGATCCGCGCCAGGCTCGCCGGGGCGAAACTCGTTGTCATTGACGCGCGCCGCCATCGCGTGGCCGAAAACGCTGACTTCTTCCTGCAATTGAAGCCCGGCACCGAAGTGTCGCTCTACGGCGCGATGGCCAAAGTCATCGTGGATCGCGGCCTGACGAACCTGCCGTTCATCAAAGCTCATTGCCGTGCTTACGAGGCGTTCCTGGCGGAAGTGCGATCCTATGACTTGCTCGCGGCCGCCGAAACATGTGGCGTGCCAGCCGAGCTGATCGAAGCCGCGGCGCTCGCCTATGCCCGGGCGCGCAGCGCGGCCATCCTCTTCTCCACCGGCATCGAGGCGCGCGGTTCGAAGAGCATCCAGGCCCTCGTGAACCTCGCCCTGCTCACCGGCAACCTCGGTAAGGCCGGGTCAGGCATCTTCGCGCTCACGGAACACAACAACCTTCAGGGTGTCTGCGACATGGGAATGTTGCCGGACCGTTTTCCCGGCTACCGTTCCGTGACGAGTGCTTCGGCCCGCCGGGAACTCGAAGCGATTTGGAACACCCCCCTGCCATCCGCGCCCGGCCGCTCTGCGGGTTCGTTGCTCACCGACCGCGCAAAGGGCAACGTGAAAGCGCTCTGGTTGTGCCGATATGATCCGGTCAGCACGGCGTTCGTCGGCGAGGCGGCGCAATCGCTCGACCAATCCGACCTCGTGGTGGTGCAGCACCTCCATATGACCGACACGGCGCAGCACGCGCACGTCGTTCTCCCGACCACGGCGTTCGGAGAAGAGCGCGTGTCGTTCACCAGCACCGATCGTCGCATCCAACTCGCCGAGCAGGTGATCGAGCCGCCGTCCGGTCCGATGCCCGGTTGGCAGCAGATCACAGAGGTGGCGCAAAGGATGGGCGCACAATGGGAATATCAGTCCGGCGCCAACGTGATGGATGAGATCGGTGAGGTCGTGCCGTTCTACAGCGGCGCGAGCCACGACAACCTCGCCCGTGAATACGGCCGCCAGTGGCCGTGCACCAAGGACCGGCCCTTGGGCACGCGCTCTCTGTTTGCCGATCTCAACGGTGACCGGCCATTCCAGTTCGCGCCCATCCCAAGGCCGTCGCAGCCCACCGAGGTGCGCAAGGAGTTCCCGCTCACGCTCGTCTTCGGCCACTCGTTGTATTACTGGCATCAGAACGTCCTCGTGAAACACAGCGAGACGCTCAAACGCGAGTACCGCATCCTGTTGCTCGACTACCCGGAGGGCTTCGTCGAGATCAACACCGACGACGCCAGGCAACTCGGCATCCGCGATGGCCAGAAAATCCGGCTGCGCGCGCCGAGCGGCTCGGCGTTGACGACGGCGCGGGTGACACCTGAAGTGCGCAGCGGCGCGGTCTTCGTGCCGTACTTCGTTCGCCAGGTGCAGCAACAGATCCGCGGTTCGGCGGAGGGGGATGCGCCGTTCGTAGCCGTCTGCGTCGAAAAGGAGGCCGCATGAAAGCCCGCCTCCTCGCCCGTGCCGACGTGTTGAAGCTCGTGGATGTGCTCCGCCAGGCGGGCTACGAAGTGATCGCGCCGTTCCGTGGACGCGGGCGGGACACGTGCTTCGATCGCGTCACCGATGAAAACCGGGATCGCATTCAGATTCACCTGCCGAATCCCTATTACCCGCCGAAGCGTTTCGTGCTCCCGCATATCGAACGCCTCCTCAAGATCCATCGCAACAACGGCGACCTCCGCATCGAGCCGACGTACGCCGAACCGAAGCTGGCCATCTTCGGCATCCGTTCCTGCGACGTGGCCGGCATCCAGCACCTCGACCGGTATTACCTGGGCGGCGAATTCCGCGACGTGTACTACGAGAAACGTCGCAAGAATCTCCTGCTGATCAACGTCGCGTGCACCGACCCCGACCTCGACATCGGCGAGGAATGTTTTTGCATGTGCGCCGATACCGGGCCCGCCGCGCGCGAGCACTTCGACCTGCAACTGATGGACCTCGGCGATGAATTCATGGCCGTGGCCGGTACTCCCGCCGGCGAGGCGTTGTTCGCCCACGCGATGTTCACCAAAGCCGCCGAGGCGCACGTCGAACGGCGCCGGGCCATCCTCGGCGAGGTTCGCAAGCATTTCAAAACCACCACAAGCTGGTTTCCCGCGACCGTCCGGTATGTTTCGCAGGGCATGATCCTCGACAAGACCTGGGAGGAAATCGGCAACCGCTGCCTCGAATGCGGCGGCTGCACTTACGTCTGCCCGGCCTGCACCTGCTTCACAGTGACGGACCGGCAGATCGGACCGAACGAAATCGAGCGCGTGCGCACGTGGGATTCCTGCGCGCTGGGCGGATTCACCCGCATGGCGGGCGGCCACAATCCCCGCCGGGCCGTGCACGACCGCCGCAACCGCCGCTTTTTCCGCAAGCTGGCGCACTATTTCATCCAACGCGAGCTTTCGATGGCCTGCGTCGGCTGCGGACGCTGCGCCGCCGTTTGTCACGGCGACGTCGGCATGCCGAGCGTGGTGGAGATGATCCGTCGCGCCACGGCGGAAACGGAGAAGCATGAACCCGTCGCCAACTGAAAACGTCTATCTTCCAAAGGTCGCCGTCCTCGACCGCGTGGTGGACGAGATCGCCGAGGTCAAGACGTTCTACTGGCATTTCACCGACCCGGCGGAACAGAAGGCCTTCAAACGTTTCCGCCCCGGGCAGTTTGCCCAAGTGTCGCTCTTCGGCGTGGGCGAGTTCCCGGCTTCGCTGCCGCCCAGCCCGACGGAGGACGACACGTTCTTCACGATCCGGCAGGTCGGCAGCTGCACCGCGGCGCTCCACCAACTCAAACCCAACGACAAGTTCGCCGTGCGCGGCCCGTATGGCAACGGCTTCCCGATGGAAGAGTACTACGGGAAGAACCTGGTGTTCGTCGCCGGCGGCATCGGATTGATCCCGCTGCGCTCGTGCATCATTTACGCGCTCCGGCATCGCGACAAGTACAAGCAGATCCAGATTTTCCTCGGCGCGAAGACGCCCAGGGAATTGATGTACGTCTCCAACCTTCACGAGTGGGAGCAGACCCCCGGTGTTGAGTGTCACCTCACGGTGGACCGCGCCACGGATGGCTGGAGCGGTCACGTTGGCGTGGTGGGCAGCCTGTTCAAGAAGCCGGGCGTGCGCGTCGCTGTGGACAGCACCATCGCCTTCGTGTGCGGGCCGCCGATCATGTTCCGATTCGTCATCAAGGACCTGCTCGCGCTGGGGTTCCACGAGCGCAACATCGTCTCGACGCTCGAACGCTACATGAAATGCGGCGTCGGCAAATGCGGCCATTGTTGCATCGGCATGGCCTATGTGTGCGTGGACGGACCGGTGTTCACCTTCGAGCAAATCAAGAAACTCGGCGAGGACATCTGATGCCAGACCTCCGCGAACAACTTCAGCGATGCCTCGAGGGCCGCGTCTGCCTGATGGGCATCGGCAACGTGGCCTTCGGCGACGACGGCTTCGGCGTGCGTTTGGCTGAGAAGCTGGTCGAGGCGGGCGTGCCGAACGTGGTCATCGCCGGGAACACGCCCGAGCGTTTCGTCGGACGCGTGGCGGAAGGGAACTTCGATCACCTCATCTTCCTCGACGCGGTGGACTTCGGCGGCGCGCCCGGCTCGGTGGTCTGGCTGGGCGCGGACGAGATGGTCGCCCGGTTTCCGCAACTCTCGACGCACAAAATCTCGCTCGGCCTGCTGGCCCGGTGGGCCGAGAGCAACGGCTCGACCAAAGCCTGGCTGCTGGGCGTGCAGCCGGAATCGCTGGGCCGTATATCTCGCATTTCGTCCGCATCTTCGCATCCGACTCTCAGTAACACCCCACTTCAGTGGGGTGATCAGCAGACGCAAGACATCACGAACCGCTTCAGCGGTTTTGACACGGCGACGAAAACCGCTGAAGCGGTTCGGTCGCTGGTCCAGACGCAAATCACCCCACTGAAGTGGGGTGTTAATGACACGCTGCGATCCGAACCGGCACATACCTGCGGTCTGACCGGGGCCACACCCGCCGACCGGCTCACGCCGACCTTGCAGACAACCCTCGACGCCCTCGACGTGCTTCTACGGGAGCAACTCGCCGCCGAGGAGAACGCATGATGACTCCCGAACAAGCCGTCCTCGCTTCGATTCTGCTCTGCATCGGCGGCGCGGTGTTGACACTGCTCGTCTCGCGAAACAGGACATTGGCCGGCTGGCTTGCGTTTGTGTTTACCGCCGCAACAGCCATCTTGGTCATTTCATCCGTTGCGAACGTGCTGACGAGCGGTCCGTCGCCGCACCCGGCCACCTTCTGGGCGATGCCGAAAATCGGATTCGC
>CAZOTB010000191.1:0-11308 GCA_964582645.1 uncultured Verrucomicrobiota bacterium
GCCGCACCAGAACTCGAAGTTGCCCCGGCTGTTGCGTTTGCAACCCCAGGTGCAGTGGCGGGGCAAGTCGGCCAGGTTCTCGGAGAGCGAGCGCGTCGGTTGCAACTCCAGGCGTTTGGGCGGAGCCGCCGATTGGGGTTCGAGCGGTTTCTCGCGGGCTTCGATCGCCGTGGCGTCGCGGCTGACATGGCCCACCAGCCGTGGGGTCGCGTGATCTTCGATCAGGGCCCGGTGCAGCGCTTGAGGCAACTGTCCCACGGCGAACTCCTCGAACGCGCGCGAGAACGTCGATTCGCCGGGGATGTCGCTGGCGCGTTCGTAGCCGCACATCCGCCGCAGGCTGGGGCGGGTCTGCAGGGCCTCGATCAGAGCGCGGGTGGTGGGAAAGTTGTACACGGCCTTGGCGGTGTAAGCCAGGGCGAGCGAGCGACGGGAGTCGGGAGGACGACCGATCCCGCTGGGCGCGTAGGGAGCGAGCAGCGGATCCAGGCGCAACAAAGCGAGCACCGGGATGAAGCGTTGATCCTGTTCGGTGAGTGGCCCCGCTTCTTCGTGCAGGGCGGGGAAGAGATGGGGTTGGATTCCGCCCCAGATTTGGAGGAGAAGGTTTTGCATACTGCTCAGACGTCACGGCGGGAAAAAAGTTTCACGGAACTTCACGGAGGCGAAAGAACAATTCCCAGCGATTCATCTGTTTTGCAAGAAGCTCAATTGTCCGGATCCTTCAACGGCTTTGCCCAGGCACGGGTAGCGAGGTCGAGAGAGTGCAGGTAGCCGAACTTTTCGGACATGCCGACCAGCAGGGTCTTGTTGTCGAGATTGAGCATGCCTTCGCCGCCCTCGTCGCCGGGCGTGAGGAGGGATTCGCCTGCGCCCGTGGCGAGATTGATGAAAACGAGATTGCCCGTCCCGCCGGAAACGAAGTTGGCGAGGACGACCTTCTCCATGCCATCCTTCGGTTCCACGATGGTCATGGAGGCCATGATTTGGAAGTTGCGGCAGGGTTGTCCGAGATGTTCGGGGGTCATAGATGCTTTCTAACGGGTTGGAATCGAGGTCGGCGTTCGGGGAACGCCTCCTACGGCTGATGCTTGAGAATCCGATCCACGAACCGATAGGCTTCCTCCCGTACTTCGGGAGGGAAATCGTGTTCGCAGTCGGGATGTTGATAACGAAGCCGGTCGGGCACGCCGTGGCGACCATATTCCTGCGCGATGAGTTCGACGCATTCTTTGACACCTTCCCAGCGCATGAAATCGCGGCGTGGCCCGTTGATGAACAACGCGCGCGGTGCGATGACCCTCAGCACATCGTCGAAGTCGAACGGCATCTCCTCCGCCCGGCAGTGGTAGCGATCCTTGATGCGTGGCATGTAGCCGGCGTGACACCAATCGCTGAGATCGCCGGGTGTACCGCGGCCTTCGTCATCGTTCCAGGTGAACCGCGTGAAGCCGCAGCTCGACACGGCGACGCGGATGCGTTCGTCGAATGCGGCCACGAACAGTGTGTTGTGTCCGCCAAGCGAATGGCCGATGCAACCGATGCGTTGCGCGTCCACCGTTGGCAGCGACGCGAGCAGGTCCAGCGCGCGGATGTGATTCCAGATGCCCTTCATGGTGGCGCTCGCGTACCCCATCGCGTACGAGTCCACGTGATACTGGCCGTAGCCGGGATAGTCGGGCGAGAGCGTGACGTAGCCGCGGCGGGCGAGTTCAAGCGCGTAATGCAGGTTCGGTTTGCCGCCGAGTCCGGCAGGTTCGTCCTTGCCGATCTTCGTCGTCTGATGCAGGCAAAGCATTGCCGCCCCGGGAGCGCGACGGGATACCGGCGTGAGCAGCCACGCCCAGCAGCGGTCGCCGGGCTCAGTCGCAAAGGTGAGCCGCTGACGAACGAGACCGCCCTCGCGCACTTCCTCGACGATCTGCACCTCGAGTGGAATGCGACGCGACTTGTCCGGCAGTTCGCCCATGACAAGCTGCATGCGACTCAAGACATCGGACTCGGGATTCATGGGCCGCCAGTGAACGGGAGTATCCCTTCGCCGTCAACGTCGAAGAGTCGTGGAGGGAATCCAGAGCGGTTGCCGAGACCGACTGAACTGGGATGAACAGCCGATGTTACCGCCCGGCGGACTCATTCTGCACGGGCACGACTGCGGGCTGCGGCACCAGCCCGCCACTGTCTATCACGTGTTCGAGGTGCGGCGTGGCTTGTTTCAGGATGCGCATCACCACCACGTGCAACCATACAAAGCTGACCGCCGTGATTGCCAGCAGCACGATGAACGTCATCTGCGGCAGACCCGTCAGTTTCTGGAAATAGGCGAACATCGGCGGCAGAAAGAATCCGCCCAGCGCGCCGAGCAGACCGACCAGGCCGCCCACCGCGCCGACATCTTTCGGGAAATACTCGGGGATGTATTTGTACACGGCGGCCTTGCCGATGCCCATGCCGCAGCCGACGATGAACACCAGGATCGTGAACAATGTCGGCCCCATCACGAAATGCATGACCTCCCGGGTTGCCTCCGGGTCCGCCTTGGTCGGGACGTAGAGGACGATGTGTCCGTTGGGCGCGGAGAGAAACAGCAGCGCGATGACCATGCTGCCAAAAATCCAGTACATGATGCGCCGCGCGCCGAAGGTGTCGGACAACCATCCACCCAGCGGTCGCAACAGGCTGGCGGGAAAAATGAAGAGCGCTGTCAGCAGCGCGGCCTTCTGCAGTGACAGGCCAAACACGTCCACGTAGTATTTCGGCAGCCAGACCGAGAGGGCGACATACGCGCCGAACACCACGACGTAGTAGAGGCTGAATCGCCAGACCCGCATGTACCGTAACGGATGCAACATTTCCAGGAATGGGCGTCCCTTGCCGGGTTTGATGTCTTGGCTCGGCGTGAACACCCACATGGCGACCGCCATGAGCACCAGCAAGATCGCGTAGAGGAACGGCACAAACCGCCACCCGCCGGGCACGACGCCTCCGTACAATCCCGCCGCGGGCACGAGTGCGATCAGTCCCGGCCCGATGAACTTCGTCACGGAGGCACCCACGTTGCCTGCGCCGAACACGCCGAGCGCAAAACCCTGACGTTTCCGCGGAAACCACGCCGAGTTCCACGCGATGCCGATGGAGAAGGCGTTCCCGGCCATGCCGACGAGGAACGCGTAGATCATCAGATCATGAAAATGTTGCGCCCGGCTCACGAGATAGGAGGGGATCGCCGTCAACGCCACGAGGACGGTGAACACGATGCGTCCGCCGTACCGGTCGGTGAGGATGCCGGCGAACAGGCGCCAGATCGAGCCGTTGAGGATTGCGACCGCTGTTAGCCAGCCGAACTGCACATCGGTCAGCCCGAACTCCTTGCGGATCGGGATGCCGAGCACGCCGAACATGAGCCACACGGCGAACATGAGAGTGAAGCCGATGGTGGACAGCCACAACACGGCTGTGCGATCCCCTTTATGCTCGTCGGACGTGGTGTGATGAGGATCTGGGCTATGATGATGATGATGATGAGCACTCATGGGTACCTCTTGTCGTGAATCCGGTTCAGCTTGGTTTCTCGGCGCCGTTGCGGGTGTAGAACCACCAATTGATCGCGGTGGCGATCAGGCAAAACACCATCAGGCCGACGAAGAACACCTTGGCGGAACCGAGGCTCGTTTTCGTCCAGCCAATCAAGGTCGAGAACAGGAACGGCCCGTAGGCGGCGACGGCGGCGGTGAATCCGATGACGCCCGCGCCTTGCCGGGGCGAGTGGGAGAAAATGACCGGGTATTGCCGGAACGTGGCGGCGTTGCCGACGCCGGTGCAGAAGAACATTCCGAGCATCACCCACACGAACATCGGGAACTGGTCGAGCGAAGTCGGCGTGAGCAATCCGCCGAAGCCGAGGATGGCGGCGCCGATGATCAGGCCGAAGCCGCAGAACTGGGTGAAGATGGCTCCGCCCCATTTGTCCGTGAGCGGCCCCGCGATCACGCGCATGGCCGACCCGACGAGCGGTCCGATCCAGGCGTACTGGAGCGGGTCGGGCGCAGCAGGGAATTGTCCATAGACGGTCTTGATGAGCATCGGAAACGCGGCGGAGAGTCCGCTGAACGAACCGAACGTCATGATGTAGGTGATGGTGCAGAAGTACGTGTGCTTGTTCTTGAAAATGTCGAGCTGCTCGCGGAACGTCGCCTTGACCGGTACGCTGCGGAGGAAAATCCACGCCAGCGCTCCGAGCACGACCAGGAACGGCACGTACCAAAACACCGCGTTTTGCAGCCAGATCTGCGAGGTCTTGCCGCCCTTGGTGAGCGTCTGCGAGCCGCCGAACAGGCTGCCGGCCACCGCGAACGAGATGATCCACGGCGTGACGAACTGCGTGAGGCTGACCCCGAAGTTGCCGAGGCCCGCCTGGATGCCGAGCGCGGTGCCCTGGAGGCGTTTCGGGAAAAAGATGCTCGTGCTCGGCATGTAGCTGGAGAAATCGCCGCCACCGAATCCGGCAAGGAATGCCAGAAGCATGAACATCCAGAACGGCGTCTCGGGGTTCATGATGGCGAAGCCGAGTCCGAGGCACGGGAGCAATTTTGCCAGCGTCGCGACCGTGACGACCTTGCGCGTGCCGAAGATCGGGATCAGGAACATGTGGCACAACCGCAACGACCCGCCCGCGAGACCCGGCATCGCCGCCAGCCAGAACAGTTGCATGTCGGTGAACTTGAATCCGATCCCGCCCAGCCGCACAACGATCGCGCTCATCACGAACCAGGTCGCGAACGAAAGGATCAGCGACGCGGTGGTGATGGTCAACGTGCGCCACGCGATGCGCTTGCCGGTTTGTTCCCAGAACACCGGGTCTTCGGGACGCCAGTCGGGAATGTCGGGTTTGCGCTTGGGTGGTTCGACTGTGGCGGAATCGCTCATAGGTTCCTTGCGATGGGAATCACTGGCCGCGTTCTGTCGGGACGCCGTTATCGCTTTCGTCGCCGGAGGTTGCGTTGGCCGCGACGGCGAATCCCTTGAGGAGGTGTCGCAGACCGTACAAGCCGGCGAGGGTGCCGATGATGGTGAGCACGATCTGACCGAAGTTCGCCTCGAAGTTGTGTCGGAACAACAACCACGGCTTTCCGTCACTTGCGATCAACGGATGGGTGCCGTCCCGGATTTCCTGCACGTTGACGATGCCGTCCCTGTCGAGGTCGCTCTTGGGATCGAGCACCTCGGGGAGGCGGCCGGGCGTCAGGCGCAATTCCAGGAACTTCTTCTTGCCGAGACTCTCGATGAGGTAGTTGCCGAATGGATTCAACAGCGGGTTCTCGACTTTGCGTCCCGGTTCGAACGCTGACCGCGCTTCCTGGAGTTTCCGGATCTGCTCCGGCGTGAGGCTGCCAATCTGGCCGTACGCCGTCCCCTCGGGCCCGTCGGAGTGGGCGTGACAGTAAGCGCAGTTGACGTTGCGCTTCGAGGTCTTGGCGATATGAACCTGGTACTCGGTGTAAGACCAGCTTTCGGCGATGGGAACGAGCCAGACCACAAACAAGAGTGCAGCAATCCTGGCTCGCGAAAGCTGGAAATCCGAAATCCGAAATCCGAATCTCGAAACAAGCACAAAATCGGAATCTCGAAACAGTCGGAAACCCACCGCACAGGTGGTTTGGAGATTTGAATTTGCCGAGTTCGGATTTGTTTCGGATTTCGGATTTCGGGTTTCGGATTTTCTCATCAGGGTCCTCCCTTGAAAATCTCGTAGATGGTTCCGCCGAAGAGAGTCATCACCACGAGGTAGATCGCGGCGCAGATGGTCAGCACCCGCAACGTCCGCCGGCTCGTGCCCTTGAAGATCCACGGCGCGAGCAAGAGCACCACGCCGAGCAGCGAGCAGCCAAGAATCACGACCCAGTACGGGAGGAGTTCCAGCGGATAGTACATCCAGAAGAAGTACCACTCGGGTTTGATCCCTTCGGGCGTCGAGCCTTTCGGGTCGTACGGCTCGAAGAGCGGATAGGCGAAGAACGACTCGAACGGCAGGCACAACGCCACCACGAACACCACCATGAACGCCACGCCCCACACGCTGAGGTCTTTGATGATGAAAATGGGGAAGAACTTTTCCGTGTTCTTGATCTCTGCGTCCACGCCCCGGCTCATGCCGTGCAACTGCACACCCAGCAGATGCAACCCGAGCACCGCGACGATGCTCAGCGGCAGCACGATCACGTGGATCGCATAGAACCGGCTCAATGTCGCCTGGCCCACCGCAGCTTCCCCTTGGATGGTTTCTTTCAGGATGCGCGGCCATTCCGCCATTGCGCCCGGCAGGTATTGGCCGACCTGTTCGATGGACTGGAAACCCACCTTGGTGGCGTTGACGGCGATCTGGTGCCA
Organism: uncultured Verrucomicrobiota bacterium; assembly: GCA_964582645.1. Classification (GTDB taxonomy): domain Bacteria; phylum Verrucomicrobiota; class Verrucomicrobiia; order Palsa-1439; family CAZOTB01; genus CAZOTB01. The sequence continues at coordinate 6,388 of CAZOTB010000191.1, forward strand.
CGGCAACAGATAGCCGGTAAAGCCGAACGTGAACGTGATCCCGAGCAGCAACACGCCCGTCACCCACGTCAGCTCGCGCGGTTTCTCGAACGCCTTCATCGCAAACGTCGTCAGCAGGTGCACCAGCACGCAGGCGATCATGGCCGACGATGCCCAGGCGTGCATGTTGCGGATCAACGCGCCGCCGGTGACGTGTTCGGTGATGTATTCGACGGACGCGTGCGCGTCGCTGACCGTCGGTTGGTAGTAAAACAGCAGCATCAGCCCGGTCACCACCTGCACGAGGAAGAAGAACAACGCCAGTCCGCCGAGGTAGTACGCCCAACCGAGGCGATGGACGGGCACTTCCTTGTGTTTGACCATCGAGCGGAAGTTCATCTTCTCGATGGGGAACCGCTCCGCCACGTAGGCGCCAACCTGGCCAATGGATTCGGTGAGTTTCATTACGCGGTCGTCTCGCTGGGTTTCACGATGTACACACTGCTCTCCTTCAACTGCTCCCGTGTGGCCGATCCCTGCACCGGGCCTCCCGGCCCCTTGCCCACGAGCACGTTTCCCCCGGGGTCGAGCACCGCCCAGGCGATGGGATGCAGCGGGTCCTTGGCGGGGGCGCCCGCGTTTGGCTCGCCAGTGGAGATGTTGAAGTAGGAAATGTGACAGGGGCACAACACCCGGCCCTGGTTGTCGGCTTCATTACTGACCGTGCAGCCGAGGTGCGTGCACTTGGCGGAAATCAATAACGGCAGACCGTCCGCTCCGAGAAATGCCAGTGCCGGGGACATCGCGTAATCAATAAAGTACTTGCCCTTCCGCGCATCGAGTTCGGTGTAGCGAGCGACGAGGATGTATTGGTTCTTCTGGCGTTCGAGTTCGAGCGCGCGTTGCTCGGCGGTCTGTTTCAACCGCGTGAGCTTCTTCTCCAGCAACGCGGCTTCCTGTTCTCCCTCCAACTGCGGCCCGCGGAAGAAGCGGAACAATTTCTCCAGCACGCCCACCGACATCAGCGCACCCACGACCCCCATGCCCACCGCGCCCTTGATGAACTCCCGCCGGCTCTCCACGCGGGCCAGCGTCGCCACGGCCTGCGCGCGACGGCGGGCGTTGTTCCAGAGCACGAGCTGCGGCGCGCGGAACAGGTACTGCAACGGCAACGCGAGCAGATGGACGAGCCGGGAGAACGGCAGCGCCAGGAAAAACAGCCACGCGCCGATGATGTGCGCTTTGATGATGACCGGCAGGTCGGCCACGTAGGTCATATCGGGCGACAGTGTGAAGATGCCAAAGATGTAAGGTGCCAGCGAGCCGGTGGCCCACGCCGCGCCGTACGGATACATCGTCGCCGTAAGCAGCCCGCACAGCACTTGCAGGATCAGCAGGAACAACACGAGCAGGTCCATCGTGGTCGTCACCGCCTGCACACGGCCGGAGGTGAGTCGGCGCACGAGCAGCAACACGAGACCGACCAGGCTCAACACGGCGGCGGCCACGCCCACCACCTCGGTCGTGATCAGGATCGTCGGGTGCGACATCAGGCTGTGCCAGACGCCGGGCATGATGAACGCGACAATGTGGCCGAGCAGCACAATAAGGATGCCGATGTGCCACGGCACCGACCCCCAGAGCAGTTGCCGGTTTTCGAGGAACTGTGACGAAAGCGACGAGACGCTGAAACGGCTCGAGCGCCATCGCCAGATCGTCCCGATCACGCAGACGACGATCGCGAGGTAGGGCAGTCCGATAAGCAGGAAGGCGTCAATCATGGATGGATGTCCTCCGCGCCGCACCCTCTCTCAGTAACACCCCACTTCAGTGGGGTGTCTGAGGCGAATGGAGATGATCGAACCGCTTCAGCGGTTTTGGAGTGGGTCTGGAAACCGCTGAAGCGGTTTAGGCTTATTTCTTGCGCAGAGACACCCCACTGAAGTGGGGTGTTAATGAGAGCGGGGTGGCGATTCATACTTCGTTTGTCACCTTTGCCAGTTCGCCCGCAGTCGCCGTTTGTCCGCTGCAATGGCAGCCGAAGGGCGTGAAGCTTCCGCAGTTGAGCATTCCGCTCTGGCCCATCTGGTCCGCGGGCAGCGGGGCGGCTTCGACGTCCGGGAACTCCGCTTTCAATGCCATCTCGATTGCGCGCAATACCGAGGCGTACGGATGCGAGGCGTCGAGCGACCGGATCATCTTCGCCAGCGGCGAGAGCAGACAGAAACGGTACAGATCCCGGCGTTCCTCCTCGTCCACGATGGCAGCGAACCGCAGCAGCAGGCTCAGATGATCGGGCAGCTCGCCCGCGGCGTCGAAGCCGACCTCGGCGTAGCGCTGCCGGAGTTTCGCCATGAACTCGCCGCGCTTGAAGTTCTCCTCGCCGAACAGATGGATGCTCACGTACGCGACGCACGATGGCGTGATGTCGAACGTCTGCGTGTACAGTTCCTCGGTCTCGTCCGACGTGAGTCGCGCGAACTGCTCCCGGGCGGTGTCGAGCAGTTCCGCCGCTTCGGGGCGCCGCGCGCGCAGGGGGCCGGCCGCCTCCGTCAGCAGCGATGGCAGATGGGCGCTCGGGTATTCAAGCAGGCGGCCCAATGTTGTCGTGCTCATCGCCTACGCGCCCCTTTCCGCAGGCTTGTTGAATCCGAAGCCGCTACAGCCTTTGCAGACTTCGGGGCTCATCGTGGATTGGATCGCTTCCTCCCGCTGCAACGGCGGCAACACATAACGGTCGTAGATCGTCGGGAGCGAAGTCAGCGCGTAAATCTCCTCGGCTTCCTCGGCGGTCGTGTTGGCTTCGCGCAGAATGCGGCTCACGAGAGCCGGGTCGAGATCGTTGACCTCGCGCGAGCGTTTGTAATACCGGACGGCCATCAGCTTCTTCATCGCCGCTTCGATGACCCCGGTGTTACCGGCGCTGAACAGGCTGGCGAGGTACTTGATCGGCAGCCGTGCCTCTTGCAGGCTGGAGAAGAACGAGTCGCCCGCGTGTTGGTATTTGCCGCCGGTGGCCCTGCCCATCACGGGCAACAGCGGCGGCACGTAGAACAACATCGGCATCGTGCGGTACTCGACGTGGAGCGGCAGCGCGAGCTTCCACTCCACCACGTAGCGGTACACGGGCGAGTTCTGCGCCGCGTCGAGGAGAGCGTCGCTGATGCCGTTCTCCTTTGCGCGGACGATGACGCGCGGGTCGCACGGATCGAGCAATGCGCTGCGCTGCGACTCGACGAGCGCCGAGTGGGTCACCTTCATCGCGTCCTCGATGCGCTCGGCATCGTACAACAGCACGCCGAGATAGCGGATGCGTCCCACGCACGAATGGAAACACGACGGCGGCTGGCCGGTCTCGAGTCGCGGATAGCAGAGGATGCATTTCTCCGATTTGCCGGTCTTCCAGTTGTAGTAGATTTTCTTGTACGGGCAGGCGGCGACGCACGCGCGCCAGCCTTTGCATTTTTCCTGGCTGACGAGCACGATGCCGTCCTCGCCGCGTTTGTACAGCGCGCCGGAGGGACAGGAGGCCACGCAACTCGGGTTGGCGCAGTGGTTGCAGATGCGCGGCAGGTAGAACATCGTGATCCGCTCGATCTCCATCATCTGCGCCCGTTCGTCCTCGTTGAGCGCGTCGAGGTTCACATCGTTCTCGGCGTAGAGCGGCGTGCCCGAAAGATCGTCGTCCCAGTTCGGCCCCGACTTGATTTCAATGGGCTCGCCCGTTACGGACGAAATCGGGATCGCAGTCGGTTGGTCGTCGCCGAGCGGAGCATTGAAGAGGTCTTCGTACTTGTACGTCCACGGCTCGTAATAGTCGTCCATGGTCGGCTGGTTCGGGTTGTAGAAGAGCTTGAGCAACGCATCGAGCTTGCCCTGGCTGCGCAGATGCAGGCGGCCGTCGCCGTTCGTTTTCCAGCCGCCGTTGAAGTGGTTCTGATCCTCCCAGCGCGTGGGGTAACCCGTGCCCGGCTTGGTCTCGACGTTGTTCCACCACATGTACTCGGCGCCGGGACGGTCGCTCCAGATGTTCTTGCAGGCGACGCTGCACGTGTGGCACCCGATGCACTTGTCGAGGTGGAACACCATTGAAACTTGGGAGCGGACATCCATGTTAGAGCCTTTCCATATTCACTTCATTCTCGTCCTCGTCGTCGTCCTCGTCCTCGAAATCTCCCCGGGTCGGGTACGAGGACGAGGGCGATTGGGCAGGTTGCATACGGCGGCTTGCGCAGGACAACGGAGAGGCGGTGAAAAATGGCAGGTTCCACGCTCTTGTTAGCGCAAGGAGATGGCATGCCCTCTCATTGACACCCCACTTTAGTGGGGTGACTTCGCGATGTGCCACCGGCCAAACCGTTTCAACGGTTTGGAGAACGGGACAGCACAAAGAACGTTCCTTCGAGTCGAAGATCGGTTCCATCAAACCGTTGAAACGGTTTGGAGTCTGTCCCCATCCGACAGCACCCCACTGAAGTGGGGTGTGAATGAGAGGCGCCGCGCAGAGCAGGCGCCCCACCGAACACAACGAGGAGTCGAACAACAGGTTCAGATTCACCAGATCACCTGCTTGAGTTTCTGAACGATCACGAACGTGTCGCGATTGACACCCGTCGGCCCCCAGTAGTTGAATGCGTACGTGAACTGCGCGTAGCCGCCGATCATGAAGAGCGGCTTGAGCCGGGCGCGGGTCAGACTGTTGTGGCCGCCCGCGCGTCGCTTGCCGCGTTCGAGCGACTTGGGCACGCCGAGGGTGCGTTCGGGTGAGTGGTACATCATGATCATGCCGGTCGGGATGCGGGCGCTGACGATGGCCCGGGTGCAGACCACGCCGTGGTCGTTGTGCACCTCGACCCAATCATTGTCTTCGATGCCGAGCAGGTTGGCATCCTTGTCGTTGATCCAGACCGGATAACAGCCGCGCGAGAGCGTCTTCATCCGC
>CAZOTB010000192.1:0-11223 GCA_964582645.1 uncultured Verrucomicrobiota bacterium
CCGAGACGGCGTGTTCGCAATCGAGCTTGAGAGGCGCGCTGAACTTGCGTCCCTTCTGGACGGGAAAGAAACAAGCCTGTTTTCCCTGCGGACGAAAAAGGTGCACCATCTTGTTGATCTGAACCACGCGCGGCGTCCAACCCTCGGCAAAGACAATCCAATTCGGAGTTGAGCCGGGCACTTCCTCGTCCGCGACATCGGCGTCGCCGACCAGTGTGCATCGCTGCAAATTGATCCCATCCGCGCCACCCCAGAGCACGCGCGGTTGTTGCTTCCGCACGCGCACATATAAATCCGCACAGCCATCGCCATCGAGATCAGCAGCAGCGAGGTGGGTGACTTCCAGGTTCAAGCCCACGAACTGATTCGCCAGAAACCCGGTTTCCGTCTGATAGAAAATCCGCAGCTTGCCATTCGAAGCGAAGGCGAGATCGGGACGTCCGTCGCCGTTGAAATCACCGATGGCGACCGCGCGACAATTGGGCACCGGGAGTTCGATCCGGTATCGCTCGCTGAGACCTTCCGCGCCACCATAGTAAATGTAGGCGGTCAGATCGGTGTGCGTCCCGTTGCACTGATGACCCACCACCACCTCGTCAAACCCATCGCCGTTGAGATCGCCGACCGCGGCTGCGTACGCGCCCTGCGTCGGAAGCTCCGTGATCGTCATCGCGCCGAGCGGATCGCGGCAGACGGACACGGGCGGGCGTTCGTTGAAGTCCTGGCTGTTACAGAACAACAGATCGGCGTAGCCATCGCAGTTGAAATCGAATCGAAATATCCGCTGCAGCACGCCCGCGCGGGAGACGTAAAGACTCTGTCCGCCGTTGCCAAACGTCCCGTCGGCGAACGCCTCGTAACCGCGCTCCTCCCAAACGCCAACTGTTTTCCGCTTCGAAGTCATTACGTGTCATTTTGCGGGTTAAAATCACCCACCTTTTCGCGGGTTCAAAATCACCCATCCTTGAGGATGGTTCACTCATAGCAGTTTCAGTTTCTTAGACAAGTTTTCGTTTTGCGCTTTACGTACCGTGCTGCGATCCAGCTGGCCGTGGTTGCCAACGCGGAGGATAGGGCAACGCTGGGAAGCGACCCGAGCGCCGTCGTTGGCCCAAATACCGCAGCTCGGGTGGGTGCGCAGAGCGCCCGCCCGGGCCGGCTGGCTGCGGGATTGGCTCCCAAGCGATAAATCCCAGGGGGTGCGGGGGACAGCGTCCCCTGCGCTTTTACGGGTTTGGTTCATTCTCTTTACCTTTGGTTTTCTTGGTTTGTTTGGGGACTGCCGCGACGTCTTTGATGCGGTAGCTGCGTCCGGTGATCGCGATGACCTGCGCGTGGTGGAGAAAGCGATCGAGAATGGCCCCGGCGGTAGGCACGTCGTTGAGCAGTTTGCCCCATTCTTCCAGCGGGCGATTGCTGGTCATGATAGTGGAGCGGTTTTCGTAACGACGCATGACCACTTCCAACAGGTATTCGCCGGAGTTTTGGGGTAGAGCCTTCAGGCCCATGTCGTCAATGATGAGCAGATCGGGCTTCAAGTATTTGCGCAGGGTGCGGTCCTGCTGGTTGAAGGCTTCGTCCTTCATAAAATCGCGGACCAGGTCGAAGATCGAGCGGTAGAGAACCTGGAAGCCGGCTTTGATGGCTTCGTAGCCCAAGGCCTGGGCCAGCGCGGTTTTGCCGACACCGGGCGGACCGAGGAAGAGCACATCTTTGGCTTCGCGAACGAAGTTGCAGATGGCCAGGTCCTTCATCTCTTTGCGGGGAATGGAGGGGTTGAAGCTCCAGTCGAAGTCCTCCAGCGGTTTGAGCGCGTGAAAGTCGGCGGCCTGCGTGCGTCGGGCCAGGAGCCGCTGTTGGCGGACGTTGAGTTCGTCCTGCAGGATCAGTTCGAGGAACTCGCCGTGGCTGAGGCGGTTGGCGGCGAGTTTGTTCAACTCGTTGCCGACCGTCAGCGCGGCGCCCTGCTAGGGTTCGACGGCCGGCCGTTTCCGGGCCAACTGAGCCGCGGACTTCCGCAGGCGATAACTGGCGTTGCGTCGCGTCCCGAATGATTGCGGACCGAGTTGCACCGCCGCGACGGTTTGCGGCAGTGTGGGGGCGATTCCGGCCGCCGCGCCCGCCAACAACGCCGTGCCCGCGCCCAACTGCCGGATGAACCGGCGTCGCCCTATCCGTCTATCCATACTCATCCACTCCTCCGCTATTGATGCAGCAACAGCACCAGCCGTGAGCCGGCGGTGATCACATCCGCCAAACCATCCTCGTTGAAGTCACCAACCAGCACCTGGGTGGGACTGAAGACCGGGTTGAATATCTCGGGCGGGTCAAACGTGCCGTTCCCCCGGCTGCGCAATACGACCACGGCGCCGCGATTGGAATTTACCTGACCGGCGCCGACGACCAGGTCCGGCACGCCGTCCGCATCCAGGTCGGCGACCTGGATCCCGGAGAACGCCGGCACCTGCAGCAGCACGCCGGTTCCGCTCGCAAAGAACTGTTGGGCCTGGAACGTGCCGTCGCCGTTGCCCAGGCGGAGAAATCCCCCATCCTGGCTGGATCGCCGGCCCAGCAGGTCCAGGGTCCCGTCGAGGTTGAGATCCGCCAACGCCTGCACGGCGCCGGCGCCGCCGGCGAGCGGCGGGCCGATCTGAAACGTGCCGTCACCGTTGCCGAAACAGACCCGGTGGTTGCCCGCCTCGATCACGGCGTCGAGGTTGCCATCGGCATCGACGTCGCCCAGCACAAACGAACTGGCCGCCAACGCGTTGGTGGTGAGCAACTGCGGTGTCGCGAAGTCTCCCGTTCCCGTGCTGCGCAGCACGGCCAACACCACGGTGCTGCTGAGCGCCGAACTGACAATGTCGGTCCGACCATCGCCATCCATGTCACCCGCCGCGATCCGCACCGGTTGGAAGGAGAGATTCACGAGCGCCTGGGTTTGCACCGTGCCGTCGCCGTTGCCGAGAAACACCGCCAGCGCGCCGGGCGTGTCAAAGGTGAACGTGTCGCCCATGGCGACCACGATGTCGAGCGTCGCGTTGTCATCCAAAGGCAACAGGAGCACGTCCACCGCCTGCAGTGAACCCGGCAGGTTGAGCCGGGTCTCGGGTTCGAATGTGCCATCGCCGCGGCCGAGCAGAATCGAAACGGTGCGGGTGCCGCGATTGGCCGTGACCACGTCGAGATGGGTGTCGCCGTTGAGATCGCCCACCGCGGCCGCCTGCGGCCGGTCGCCGAACGAAGGACCAAACGGCGTGGCGGACTCAAAGAGTCCCTCCCCATTTTGGAGCAGGGCCACCAGTCCGCTGCTGGTGGACACCAGCAACTCCGGCACGCCGTCCGACTCGAGGTCGCTCAACAATGGCGGCCCCGTCACGAATCCGGGCTGATGCACCGCGGCGGCCTGGAAACTGCCGTCCCCGTTGCCCAGCCGGACGGCGATGACGCCCGGTGAATCCACGCTGCCGCCCAACTGGCTGGCGACCAGGTCCGCGGCGCCGTCATCGTTGAGATCACCAACGGCGAGGCCAGCCGCGCTGCCAGCTACCGGGGCCATGGCCAACACGGACTCGGCGCCGAAGATCGTGTTGCTGTTGCCCAGCAATACGGAGACGGTGCCGATCGCATTCGCGGTCACGGCGTCCAGCAGGCTGTCCTGGTTCAAGTCCGCCAGCGCCACGGCATCCGATGACGTGGTGGTGCCGCCAAACTGCTCCACGACCGCGAACGAACCATCCCCGTTGCCCTTCAGGACGCGCACGTGACCCTCAAAGAACTGGGAGCCGCTGACCACCACGTCCAACTGGCCGTCAGCATCCAGATCAGCCAGGGCCAGATCGCTGATCGTGTCGGGTGCGTACACGAAATGGGCGTTCGTCAACCCGCCCGCGCCGTTGCCCAGTTCCGTGAACAGGTTGGCCGGGATTTTCCCCACGCCCGTGGCGACCATGTCCAGTTTGCCGTCCCCATTCACGTCACCGAACGCCGCGGCGCGGAACACATTCGAGAGCGACGAAAGGCTGGGCGGGCTGAACGTGCCGGTGCCGGTGCCCAGCAGGATGGACAACTGGTCTAGGTTGAACCCCGATGCCACAACGAGATCCAGGTTGTTGTCGGCGTTCAGATCCGCCAGTTCCACCAGTGACGGATTGATCACGCCGAGATTGACGTTGATGAAGGGCTGGAACGTGCGGTCGCCGTTGCCGAGCTGGACGCCAAATAGCCCGCTGGACGGTTTGGCCCCGAGCACATCCGGCCAACCATCCGCGTTGATGTCGGCCAGCATCACGCGAGAGGCAGAGTTGCTGACCGTCAGCAACGGGTTGGGATAACGCGCGGGAAAGATCGGCTGCACGATGATGTCGCCTACGCCAAAAACTCCGCCGGCTGGCGGGGTAATGAAGCCGGAGTATCCCAGCCGGTCGTCCGCCGTCGCTGCCAGCACCCGGACGAGCGGCGGCGGACAGGCCGGTACATTGGTCACGAGAAACCCGCCCTGCGCATCCGTGATCGCGATCCGCCCCAACACCTGCACAGTCGCGCCTGCCAACGCGTTGGTCTGCTCATCCACGACCCGTCCGGTCAGCGCCCCCAATTCGGCCACAAGCGGATTGCACCCCACGTTGATCTCCAGGCCGTCGGGGCGCGAGTCACCATCCGTGTCTGCCAACCCCACGCTGGTGCCGAGGTCCACTTCCATGAGATTCGTCAAACTGTCGCCGTCGCAGTCCTCGCCACCGTCGGGCAAGCCATCGTTGTCCGTGTCCGCGTCCAGCGGGTCCAAACAACCCGGGAACATCGCCTCGATCACGTCCGGTATGCCATCGTTGTCCGTGTCCAAAAGCATCACGTCGCCACCGACAAAGGTGAACCCAACGGGCACCACCACTTCGAGTTCCCGGTTGCCGCCGTCGCGCAACCGCACCGTGACAAGCAGCGTCAGCGGCTCGAAAACCGGCAGCGATTCCAACGGCTGCACGACGACGACCATGCCGTTGTTGGTCAGGGTCACGCTCGCGTCGTATTCGAAGCCCAGCGCATCCCGCAGCCGCACCTCCGCCAACTGTGCGGCATTAACCGCCAACGACTCGAAAAACTGCGCCTGGACTGGCTCGCCCGCCGGTACAAACGGCGTCAACAATGCCGGCGCCGTCAGCAGCGGTGCGTCCACGATGCCGCCGGCGATGACACCGCTGTTCAGGACGACCGACACCTGCGAGCGGCCATTCCAGACCGTCGTCAGCCGATCGCGCGAGCCGTCCTGGTCAAAACTCAACCCGCCCTCGCTCCGGTGGGTGATGTCCACGATGGCCCGCGTCACGTCCTGCGTCTGCCCGTTCTCGGTCAACCCGTTGACCGCCACCGGCGCGCCTGCCAGGTTGCTGCGACTAAAGGTGAACGTCGCCGGGGACAACTCCGCCCGCGTGAACCGGGAACTCAGCCCCGTGCGGAACGTGGTGACCACCCCCGCCGGAAGCTCGAGGGGGTCGCCCACCTCACTGAACAAACCGGGGCCGATTTGCAGCGCCCACGCCGCGTTGGCCGGCAACTCCTGCGCCGGCACCAGCAGCAATTCGGTGCCTCCGGTGCTCAGAATCAACGTCACCGGCATGGCCGCGCCGGTGTCGTGGTTGACCAGTTCAATCGCCCCACTGCTGAGCGTAGCCGGATCCACCGCGGCGGTGAAATGCAGCACGAGCGGCTGGGCCGGATCGGCCCACTCGGTACCTTCCGGGGGTTCAACGTCGGCAAGCTGGAACCCTGTGCCCGCCAGCACCGGCCCCGGCGCGGCAGTCGCCATGAACATGGGCGCCCCGCCGGTGCCTTCGTCCTCGATGTCCGCCACGTCATACCGGTAGCTGACATGGATATGGTCACGGTGCGGTTCGGTGTGGATCACGCCCGTGAGCGCCGGGTCATTGTAGATCGTCTGGGTCGGGGTGAGATCATTCAGCTCATTGATGAGCTGCTGGGTCACCGTCCGGCTGTAGGCGGGAATCGTCCGCCAGGTTTTGTTGCTGGCGATGGCCTGCGCCTCGGTGATGCCCGCCGCCTGCATCGCGGCGGTGAACTCCTCGTTCGGCGCTGGCGTGTCATTGGCCAGAATGGTCACCGTCGTGGTCATCCCCCCGCTGCTGAGCGGCCGGTAAAAATACCCGGCAAACGTCGCCCCCGTCGGCCCCAGCGCCCGCATGTCCATCTGGCCGCCCGCCAAGTGGGTCTGGCCGTAGGCCATCCCGGTGCAGCCCATCAGTCGCTGGCCGCCGCGGGCGCGGCTGACGGTGGTCAACTCGCTCTGGTTGGTGATGGCCGCAAGTTTGTCGATCAAGCCCGCATGCCCAAACGCGTTGCAGGCCACACCTACGTAGTCAAAACCGGTCTCGGTTTCCACATCCGCCAACGAGACCCACATCACGCCGTTGGTGGCGTTGAGTTGTTGCAGGGCGTTGGTGTTGATCTGCGCGCTGGCGGCATTGAAATTCGCCAGCGTCCCAATCCCGCCCTCGAACGCCAGGAAATTGAACAGCCGCGCCGCTTGCCCCACCGGGTCGGAAGCATTGCGATAGGTGTCAACCTCCATCAGGAATGCGCCTGCGTTGTCTTCGCGGAACCCCAGACTCGCGAGTTTGCGGGAGACCGCCTGCAACTCCTGCTTGTACCGCGGCGTGGCCGCGATCAGGTCGGTCGCCGGCCGCGGGCGGATCACGTGCGAGTGGTCGTCCACCAACACGTCGCGGTGCAATTGGATGCGGCGCCGGTCATCCACGACCTTGTAGTCATCCAGCATGATCGGCGCGTTGCCGGGCGTGGTCAGCGTCGCCGGCAGGTTGCCGTCGGGCACCGCTGGGTTGTAGCCGGGTTGCGCTGTGACATCGATCGGGACATCCTTGGCAAATGTCTGGCCGGTCAGCGACCGGGCCAGCACCCGGACCACGACGTTGGTGGGCACAAATCCGAGAAACGTCTCCGTGACCACGTTGGACTGATTGAACCCGACCACCACGCGTTTCAACAAGAAATCGCCGTCAATCGTCCCGTCGGTCTGGCCCGTGCTCAACCCCTCGAGCACGCTGTCGTAATCCGTCACCGCCACGTCGCCACCGGTGCCGCGGACTTCGACGCCGTGCAGGGCGTTGGTGTGGGCATCCACCACCGTCCCCGCCAAACCCGGCGCCGCCAGCACCGCCGGCCCGGCGCCCGCCAACGCCGGCGCGGGCGCGGCCACGCCGATGTCGCGCGTGACCTCGGTCAACGTGACCACGGCGTGCCAACCCGTAAACGGCAGCCCTTGGCCGGGCAAACTGGTGGCGGTGACGCCGTCGTCATTGACCTGGCCGGGGCCGTAGTTCTCCCACTGCAGGCTGCTGTGGTTGAACGCCCACAACTGCACTTGCTGCCCCGGCATGAGCGGGATCGGCAAGGGCATCGTGACCTGCGCCGGTGGGTTCACCACAAGCCCGCCGGGTTGGATCGTCGTGAATTGGAGGCTCGCGCCGGGAAACGGCATCGGCACGTCCGACGGCACCACCTCGCTCAATGTTACCGGCCCGACGTACGGCTGACTCGTGACCGGGTCCGTCAGGGTGCACCCCGTGAAATCGATTTTCCAGCCAGGCAGTTGCGGGTTGGTCAGCACACGTTTCCCGGGAAAATTGATCTGGCTGGCGGTGTCGATGCGCGTCAGCAGGATCGCGCCGGGCATCCGGTTGGGTTTCACACCGGTTTGAATGTCCATGCTGAAATGCATGGGCGTGTACACCACCGCGTCGTCCTCGATCGTTGACGGATCGATATCGAGCACCTGCGCGCCGGTCGGTACGCCTTCGAGCAGGAACTCCCCGTTCTCATCGGTCACGGTCTCCACCGGCCCGAGCCGCACGGTCACGAGCGGCAGCGGCTCGCGCTGCGGGGACAACACCACACCCGTCACGCGCGCAAACGGTTGGGCGGTCGTGAAGAACGTCGCTCCGAACGGCTGGGAATGGAACGGCAGCACGGTTGCCGCCACGTCGCGAATCTCCAGCCGGTAGGTCTTTCCAAACGCCAGCGCCGCCGGTGTCACGGTTAACCGGTTCTGGGCCGCGTCGAATGCCAGGCCGACCGCCACCGCGTTCGTGCCCTGGGTCAGCGTCACATTCGTGACCGTCAATGACGCGCCGGCCACCGGCCCGCTGAAATCCACCAGGAGCGCGCTGCTGGGATCGACCAGGTCGCCCACCGCGGCGGTAAAGCCCACGTTGGCCACCGCGATCTCGACGGGCGTGACCCGCGGCTGATCGCCCGCCGTCAGCGTCACCCGATCCGGCTCGCTCGTTTGCGTGTCGTCCGTCGCCACCAGTTGGAACACGTAATCCCCCACCACGTCCGGCGCGAACGCCTGCGCCACCGCCGCCGGGTTGGTCACCGTGACGGCGCTGCCGGCGGGTTTGTCGAGCAGTTGCCAGAGAAACGCGACCGTTCCGCGGGCGTTTTGCGCGCCGGCATTGAGCACGACGGTCTCGCCCAACACCACCGGCTGATCCTGTCCGGCCAGCGCCGTCAGCACCGCGAAACAATCGGCAGTCACCCCGTTGCCTTTCAGGCTCACTGTCGTCACCGGAAACGTCTCGGTGCCCTTCGTCTGGTCTTTGGTGGAGGCCTTCCCGGTCAGGTCCACCCGGAAGTCGCCGATGACACCGCCGACCAACATCCGCGCGCAAAGATTGGTGACCAACGCTGACTGGTTCTGATCATCGAACTGCGACGCCAGGATGGGTTGGCCGGGAGTTGCCTCGCCGGTGCGCGTGGCCAGCTTGAGCGTGGCCGAAACCTGCGTGGGCTTGAACCCGAGTTTGACCGAGCCAACCGTGGTCCCGCCCGCTACCACCGGCAACGTGGCTTTGGTGCCGCCCGACACAAAGTCCGGCGCGTCACCCAACACACCGTCGATCAACACCGCTTCACCCAACGCGATGAACACCGGGGTGTTGCTGTCGAAGGCGGTGACGTCCACCCCGGCCACGTCGACCACAACCTTGGCCGAGGCTTTGCCAGCATCGGTCAGCGCGCAATCGGTGCCGGCGCAAACCACTTTTTGTTTCCAGCTTTCCGAGAACTTCAGCGATGCCGCCAGACCGCGTGTGGGAGGCACCCCTAGTCCCGCCACGCCCAGTACGACTGCCACCGTGATCTGCCACGCCCAGCCCTTTTGCCACATATCCGCCTCCCATCGTTTGCCTGCGACTGGTTCGCCGTTCCAACGCAACAACGCCCACGCTATTGCGGGCGACCCAAGACCTCTCAGTCATGCACCTTGGTAACCACGAAGTCAAGATTCCGGTGGCCGGAATGCTGGACATCCCCGGCATGCTGTCACCACCATGAACCAGTTTGATGTACCGCCTTTGACCCAAGTTCGTCAGTCCTAGTCTTGGTTTTTGCGAAATCGCTTCGGCGCGCCATCGTCAGTGGTTGACTGGACGCGACCGCAAGCTCCCCACCCACCCGTGTTCGGCATGGCGACCGCTGCGTGGCAGGGATCGGCTGGGGACGCAAGGAATCGACGCGCTGCCCCTGCTGAGCGCCGAGATGCCGTGGCGACGGCGCCGGTTTCAGCCAATGCGCGGCCCTCAGTCTTCCCAGCCGCTGGATAGTCTGTCGGCGCTTTCTGGGTTGTGGGGCTTTGCGTCGCTGTTCCCGCTGCTGCTCGCGCTCCAAACCCGGGATCAATTCCGCCGTCGTGGCCCAACCCAATTGATGCCATCGGAAAAGCTGCCCACACGGAAACAACCTCAGCTAGTCGGCGTACCGGCCGCGCCGGCGCGGGTCCGACCACGACCGGTCCAGCGCGGCGAAAAGCGACCAACAAATCCCAGCGCTGGAGGTCGTTCTCCGTCACTGGCAACGCTGCGTTGGGTGAACGATCACGCGGCGATGACGCCACACTGCCAGCGAGGGGTCCAGAAACCAAGCACCGCGCGGTGAAAACTCTCCGCCGTGCTCCGCCACGGTCGCCGCAACTTATGAACTCCTGACCGCAGCCGACGGCATTCATTTTTCATGCCGAACACAAATGGCAAGATGCCTGTCCTACTTTACGTCGGCTGCGCCCGCTCAGTAGCTGATCGCCGCCAGCACGGCGTCGAGGGCTTGGCGCGGGGAGACGCGTTTGCCGGCGTGATAGAGGAGGGGCGCCGGACTGAGCGCATTGCTGGTCACCGGCTGATTGGTCAGGCTCGTGCGGGACATATCGGGCACGGGCGCGGCACTGGCCGTGACGCCCGGCTTCGTCCACACGAACACCACCGCGGAATTGCCCTGCCGCCGATAGGCGAACACGAAAATGGTTTCGTTGATCACTTTCTGCGCTTGCAGCTTCGCGCCAAACAACCAGTCGTAGCTCGGATGCACCACCAAGGCCGGAATGAGCCGGGAGTGAGTGAGTTTGCCGTCGGAAACGGTGGCCGTGAAAATGTAACCGCCCGGCGTGACGGGCGTCCACGCAAACGCGCCCGAGGCGGCCAGTGTCACGCCGCTCGGCAGGCTGCTGCCGCTGAATTGGAGCGGATCGTTCTCGGCGTCGCTGGCGGTGAACTGGTACGACAACGGGGCGCCAGCCACACCGGCCAAGATGTCCACGGGATCGAGGACCGGCGCGGTGTTGGACGTGGTGGTCGGGGCAACCACGCTGATGACGACGGTTTCGGAAGCGGAGAGGTGGCCGTCGCTGACGGCGAACACGACGCTGTGATTGCCAACCTGGCCAGTGGTGGGCATCCACGAGAACGCGCGCGTCGCGGAGTTGAACGTCGCGCCACTGGGCAGACCGGTGGCGGCATATGTCAGCGGGTCGCCGTCCGGGTCAGAGCCGCTGATACTGAACGACAGATTCTGGTTCTCGTTGACCGATTTGTTGCCGATACTGGCCAGCGTCGGCGCGCGGTTGACGTTGTGGACGGTGATCGTGATGGTCTGTGAAGCCGACAGCGCGCCATCCGAGACAGTGAACGTGACGTTGTAGTTACCGGCTTGGGTGTAGGAGGGCGTCCACGAGAACGCGCGTCGCGGTGGTGAACGTCGCGCCCGCTTCGACTGTGTTGCCTGCCAGGTCCGACACCGTGATCACCCACGCATGCGAGCCACCCGCCAACGCGTTGGGCGGGATGAACAACGCGCCCCGGCCGAACCGCTCGAAGTCGGCAGACACGTCGTCGCTGTCCAATTTGTCATGGAGCGACTCGG
>CAZOTB010000193.1:0-11176 GCA_964582645.1 uncultured Verrucomicrobiota bacterium
GGGGGCCCCGATGGCTATTTCAACCCGATTTCAGCCGCAGGACGCAAAATTCAGGGATTTGCTTGTAGAGGGTCAACATGAAGGTTCGCTACGTCATCCTTTCGCTCGTGTGGATTCTTCCCGGCCCGGACAAGCATCGATGGTCCAGTGATCTGCCCGCGTATGAGTTTCCTACGGGCGATCCCGACGCACGAGTGGTGGCGCGCAAGAATCGGAAACGCGATGAATGGCTCGTGACCGCCTGGGCGGCAGGCGGGCCAGATCGGCGAGAGACTGTGGAGATTCCTTTCTTCGGCAAAAACACCGTCCAAGCGCGCGCCACCGGTAGCGTCTATCCGGTCGCTCCATCCAAAAGCGGCCCCGTGGCGACATTGCTTGATGTGGATGGGATGAATCCGAGCGCCAAGCTGCCTACCGGCTTTGGCAAAGCGCCCCAAACGAAACGCTGGATGGCATTTGCTCCCGTCGCCGAACTTATCATTTGAGGCAGGGCCCTGACTGACGAAGACTGGCAGCGGATACCGCTGCGTCCCTGAGCGCACGATTCAGCACGACTTTGCTGGCTTTGCGGCCTTCTGTTCGATCCCAAGTCAATTAGAGCTTGGGCCGGGCGAAGGCTCGCGCGCAACGAACACGCAGGCCGGGAAGCAACGGGCTCTTGAATGCATCCTTTTCCCCGTAAGAAGCCGCCGGCGTCTCGGCATCCTTGCGCAGGTGATAGACGTGGACTTGCTTGCGCTCGGGATCAACCAGCCAGAATTCCTTGACCCCGGTGCGCGCGTAAATCTTTCGCTTTGGTCCGCGATCGAGATGCGCGGTCTTTGCGGAAAGAATCTCTACCACCAAATCAGGCGCGCCTTCGGCGCCCTTGTCCGTCAGGATGGAGGCGTTGGCTTTCGAGATGAATGCCAGATCGGGTTGGAAGACGTTGACATCGCTCAGGAAGACATCGAACGGTGCGATATAGAGCACACCGATGGGATGGCGCTCGAGGTAGCTCTCGAACATATGAGTCAGGTTGATGAGTATCCGTTGGTGGTACGGCACGGGTGCAGGCGACATCTCGAGTCCTCCCTCGATGAGTTGGTAGTACGGCGGGCCCTCCGGCATCTGGCTGTACTCCGCGGCGGTCACGGCCACTGGCTGCGTCTTCAGCATGGTCAAATCCTACGCCGAACGTTCGAGAGTGTCAAAGCCGTGCTTATGGGAAGGACCTGGGACCCTTACTCAATGAATTTGATCCCGGCAACGTCTGCGAGGTTGTCGCTGGTGTCGGAGCCGGTGGTGTTCATGCGCTGGTACACGCGCGAACTACCGGGGACTGGCTTCTTCTTCGAATCCACATGTTGCCGTTGTCGTGGCCGCCATTCGAGGTTTCGAGCAGGTCGGGCTCGTAGTAGTCCAGACGCGCGGTGACCAATGCATCGCCTTTGGCCTCCTGACGCGCCTTGGCGAACAGTTCCTTGATCTCCGCCACGCGCTTCGGCGGGAAACTCGCCTCGTAGATTCCCCTCGGCGAGAACCGTCCGCCCGGCCACTCGCTCTTTTCCCACCAATCCATCTGCAACCCCACCAGCGTGCGCATCGTTCCCGCTGCCGGGCCGAACATCCGCTTGCAGAATTCGTTCACCGCCGCGTCCACGTCGTAGTCCGGATTCCACAGCACCTTGAGCCAGCAATAGAGGCTGATGTGCTGACGCGGCCAGTGGTTGAAGTCGCCGTTGATGAAGGTGCCGATCGTTTTGTCGCGATTGCGGACGTAGAAATCCTTGATCACGTGCGGATACTGGTAGGCCGCCTTCGTCTTGTGCGCAGGCCAGACGCAGTAATGCCAGTTCTGGATTTTCCTCCCCGAGGTGGCGATCCATTTGTCTATGTTCGCCTGTTCCTCGTCGCGGATGGTTTTCGCCTTGTACGACGCCAGACCCGGCATGCCGCAGATTTGCACCTCGACGTTGCCGGGAAACTTGAAGCCGCTTGGCGCGGTGGTGTAGTTCAGGTACGGGAGAAAGATGATGGTGAAACCCTCGTTCGGCCAACGCTTCTGGACTTCGCGCGCAAGTTTGTCCACGAACGTCGCCATCACCTTCGACGCGCCGCCGTATTGACCGCCCTTGTCGTCCCTGAGTTTGCGGCAATCGTCGCAGTAACACGCCAGCTCCACGTCTGCGGGCGAAACCGTGATCGCCTTCTTCTCGCTGATCGGCGCATAGACGGGCGTCTTCTTATCCACGAAGTTCTGAATACCTTCGAGATTTCGATGTGAGTTCGGGTGTGCCATCGTTCCACTGTTTCCCGACACGGAACGTGATGCGCGTGGGCGGTATGTTGGTCGGGCGATGGGCGTATCCATTGCCCAGAAAGAACGGGATTACTTCGTACAACTCGGCGAGCTTGTCCTTGCCGTCACACTTCACGGCGGACTCGATCTGCAAGCCGTCCTCGTTGACAGTGAACCGGCGCGTGTAGGCCACGGTACCGGTGAGCACTTCGCCTTGCGCGTGGTTCTTTGACATTTCACCCTTCACATCAATCCTGGCAGTGGACATGCCCATTTCGTACATCAACTCGGGACGCTGAGTTCGTGCTGACGAAACCACCCGTCCATTTGCAGCGATGCCGGTAATGGCATGCGTCGGCCAGACACGCCACTCGTCGTAGATGTCGAACGTGTTGCCCTGGATTCCGCGCCGACGACCGAGCAACACCGGCCCCGCATCGGGGGTCCAGAACGCGGATAACGCACCTCCGTCAAAACCGTAGAGGCGATTCCAGCGTTTGTCGTCGCCGACGACCACGCCGGTGTGGATGATCGCGCCGAACTTGTCGAACTTCGCTGTCACGAAATCTTTCTCGAACGCGTGCACGAAAGTTCCCGGCCGCAAGAACGCGGGTCGCAGCAACGGCGAGTTCTCGGCTTCAAGCTTCGCGCGCTGTTCGTAGAAACCTTTGCGTCAGTACTCGTACGCGAAGTTCAGGCTGATGCCGTTGTACGATGCGTCGAAGCAGCCGACATCCACCCAGTAACCTGCCGGACCGAAATATTTTGGGTCGGTGAACAGTTGCTTCGAATACGCCTCAGCCACACGCGTGACATTCGGGTCGTTCAACAAACGAGCCGGGTACGCCAGTCCCGCCGGCGCGAACAAATCCATGTCCGTCATCGAGTTGGCGGGGCCCCCATTCCTCCAAGCGCACCACGAATTTCCTCAATCCCATTTCATACGCACTCCGCACAGAATCAGGCAGTTGATCCCCCACAACGCCGTATGTGTAGCTGAGAATGAGCAACGAACCGCCCAGCGCATCGCACCGATTCGACGCGGTGCGCGGCACCTGTTCGTGGACCGCGTCGAGCATCACCATATCAATCGCTGCCACGGCGAACGCCCGGTTCTTGAGCGCGCGCGAGCCGTAGTAGGGATTGCCGGCATAAACTGGTGGTTCACGAGCGGCAACCCGATCGTGACGCTCTGGACGCCGGCGACCGGCGCACGGGAGTTTCAATGCGAGCCCACCGATCTCGTCGTGCTCGTGCGCGGCATGGCCCACACGCTGCACCCCGATCATCCTCTCGTCCACCACCAGTTTTCGAGCGTGCCGCGTCCGGGCGTCCGGGAGGGACACATTCCAGTCGCGATACTGCAGCGAGAACGATCGAGCGCGCTGGAGTAAGAACCTCTCCCGGTCGGCGCGCGGGCAGTGGATCGTTGTGCGTTGTTCGCGATGAAGCGGAAACACCTTGATCTCCCAGACTTGTTCCCCGGCGTGAACAATCCTTTTCTGTTTCCGGGACAGTCCACGTCAGTTACAACCTGACTTGAGATTTCATGAACGAACCGAACCTTCAAACCGCTGTTGGATGGTGGAGCGATCTACCGAACATCTGGACGCCGGTCGGGTGGAAGGATCATCTGATGCGATTCAGCGTCTTCTGGGATGGGATGATCCTGGCCGAGCCGTGTCTGAATCGCCGCAGCGAGAACTGGAAAGGGCAGGGCGCGCAGGTCAGTTTCATTCCAAACCCGAATCCGGCGAGCAGCACGCTAGGAAGAGTGTTCCTTCGTCAGGATGATGCCTCGACTGTTCAGGGCTGGAACGACTCCGACGCGCCGGTGCTCTGGACGGAATGGTCCCAAGACGGCGTCCTATTGCGGCAGGAGGTCTTCGCCCACGTCCCGGGTGGCGGAGACGTGACGACGGGGGACGAACCACTCTTCGCCTGGGTCCGCTTGTCTATTCGCGACGTTTGCGCCGCGCTGCCGGTGGAGGAGATGCATGGCTTCAACGTGTTCATTGATGGCGATCATATTTCGACCAACATGAACATGCGCAACAACATTGTCTTTCGCCCCGATCAGCAACTCTACCCGCGCACCCTCAAGGCGGACCGCAAGGTGTACTCGAAGACGCATGGATTTCGTGTTCTCGAAACAAACGGGCGGGTCCGAATCGGGATCGCTCCTCACCAGCAGTGTCACCAGGCTTTGTTCGAGACGCCACCCCGGGAGAAGCTGCGCAAAGGGATGGATGTCACCAATCGCCTGTACGTCGGCATGAAGGCGAAAAAGGGAGTCCACGTGGATCTGTTGCTCCCCCTGGTGCCGACGAAGCAGCAGCATTTCGACGAGGAGTTGTCGCTGGGCTACGACGCGGCCCTGCGCGAGGCCAACCGATACTGGAAGCGAGTTACCGCCTGCCGCACTCGCTTGCATGTCCCTGAATCGTTCATCAACGATGTGGTCAAACACAGCGTCCGATTCAGCAACGTGCTCACGGAGAAGAATCCTGCCACCGGCAAATACTGCAAAATCAACGGCTCGTGGGCCTATGCCGATCTCTGGACGACGCCGGGCGCGATGGACTTTGTGATGATGATGGACACGCTCGGCCATCACTCGATGGTCGAACGGTATCTCGAGATTTTTCGCGAAGAGCAGGGCACGGTGATTCCGCCCGGCGACGCCTACGAACTCCACCCCGGCTACTTGAGCACCCCGGCGGCGTACAAGTCCATTGACTGGCTCTCGGACAACGGCGCCGTCCTCTACACCATTTGCATGCACGCATTACTTTCGGGCAATCGTGCGTTCACGGAGCGATTCACCGATTGCATCGTCAAGTCGTGCGATTGGATTCAACAAACGCGGCGCAAAACCGGCCACGGCGGGTATGAAGGCGTGCTGCCGCCTGCGGTCGCCACCGACAGCAAAACGAAGATCCAGGCGGTCTGGAGCATCGGCTGGAATCACCTCGGGTTGACCAAAGCGGTGCAGGTTCTCAAACCGATCGGTCACCCGCGCACCGACGAGTTTGCGCGAGAAGCGAGGGACTATAAAGCGGCCTTTCTCAAAGCCTACCGCCACAAGGCCAGTCGAATGCCTACCTGGACGGATACAGACGGAAAGAGACACCGCTTCCTCCCCACCGCGTTGGCTGGCGACTCACGCAGCGAGAGCCGTCACGGATTCTACCTCGACGCGGGCCCGTTGTTCCTCGTGTTCGCGGGGCTGCTCGATGCCAAGGATCCGCTGATGCGGGACGCACTGCTCTGGTTCCGTGCGGGACCACAGACGAAACCGTATCGTCGCGATTCGAACTGCTGGCAGGTGCCCGTGCTCGACCACGAGTTATCTAGCTGCGAGCCGTGTTACTCTTGGAACGTCTTTCACAGTTGGCAACTCGGAGACCGCCAGCGGTTTCTCGAAGGCATGTACAGCCTGTTTGCGGGTTCGCTCTCACGCAAGACGTTCATCTCCTGCGAGACGCGCGGCGGCATCACCGGCAACGTCTTTTCCGCTCCGCTGGCGATCTATCTGGCGCGCCTGGCCGTGATTGACGACCAGCTTCACGACGACGAACTGCACCTCCTGCACCTGGTTCCGCTGGCATGGGTGCGTTCCGACGCGGAAGCGAGGTTTGAGCACATGCCGACCATCTTTGGCCCCGTCACGCTCGCGTTCCGGCTGAGTCGCGACGGGCGAGTCCTGAACGTGACCTTCCGAGCGTCATTCCGAGAACAACCGAGACGAGTCGTGCTTCACATCCCGCCCCTGGAGCAGTCATTGACGCAAGTGAGGGTCAACGGGAAGCCGGTCGTGGTGAAAGCAATCCAACGACGAGATTCTCAAGTTGGTCCTGAAGTAGTCGCAGTTCTCAAAGAGCACATGCTGACGGGGTAAATAGGAGTTTTCCATTTCCGCGCAGCGCCAAGATGAGCTAAGGGAGAACCCGATGAAAGCTGGATTTGGAAAAGTGTGCATCACGCCGCCGGTGGGTTCGTTGATGTATGGGTTTGCGCCGCGCGATCTCAAGGGCGCGACTGCCATCCATGACGATCTGTTCGTCCGCGCGCTCTACACCGAGCACGGCCGGCAGCGGGTCTTGTTTGTGAGCTATGATTTGTTGTTCTTCAATCGCGGCCATGCCGACCGGTACAAAGGCGCGCTCGGTCGAGCGTTCGATCTCGCGCCGCGACAGATTCTCCTGAACACCACCCACACGCACCTCGGACCGATGCTCGGACTGGGACAATGGGTACACGCCGATTTCCTCGAACCCGACCGGCTCTACCTCGACCTCCTCGAACGCGCCACGCTCGCCGCCGCGCGCCAGGCGGTCGAGTCGGCCCGGGAGGTCACGCTGTGGGCCGGCAAGACGCGTACCTCGCTCCCGATGAACCGCCGCAAGCCCGATGAACATGGCCGGACGCAATGGGCGCCGAATCCCGACGGCATGATCTACGATGCGTTGCCGTTTTGCCTGTTCCGCGATCGCGCGGGCAGGGCGGCCGGCTTGTTGTTCTCGGTTTCGTGTCATCCCTCGACGCTCAACTGCAATGAAATCTCCGCCGACTACCCCGGCGTGGCGATGAACCTCCTCGACAAACATCTCGGCGGGACGTGCAGCCTGTTCCTCCAGGGCGTGGCGGGCGAGACCAAGCCGTCAGTGAGCGTGAAGAACGGACGCTTTGCCGGCGACTGGGCTGCCGTTGAAGCGGGCGGACAGATGGTAGCCGACGCTGTAATCGCGGCCTTGGGTGGTTCGCTCGTCGAAATCGAGCCGGAGATTCGCACGCGACTCGTGGACGTGGAGTTTCCGCTCGATCCGCCGCCGTCGCGCGCCGGGTACGAAGCCATCGCGTCGGATGCCAAAGAGTCACCCGACCGGCAGCGCTGGGCGCAACGCCAGATCGCGCGGCTCGATCGGGGCGAAACACTGCGCACGACGCAGCCGATCCTGTTTCAGGGCGTTCAACTCGGTAAAGGGCTTCGACTCATCGCGATCGAGGCGGAAGTGCTCGCACCGTTCGGGCCCATGATTGAGAAGTTCTTCGGCGACGGCGTCACGTTCCCGCTCGGCTACAGCAACGGCACGGCGGTTTATCTGCCGACCTCGCACATGATCGAGCACGAAGGCGGCTACGAAGTGGAGTCGGCGTGGGAGTACGGCTTGCCGTCCGGCCTCGCGCTCGGCGTCGAGGACGTGCTGCAGAACGGTTTGAAGAAACTCCTTTGAGAGCATGTCTGAAAAAAGCCATCCCAACCCGTTCGGTGTACCGACTTCAGTCGGAATCTGGAGGGGTTTGCAGAGGCGGCCGACTGAAGTCGGTACACCGAACGGACATTTTATACACGCTCTGAGCGTGGAATTCACATCGTGAATGGAAGGAACGCCGCCCTCCGAGGCGGCTCTGCTGGAAATCAAACAGCCGCCTCGGAGGGCGGCGTTCCCTGGCAACGAGCATGAAGAATCAAATCACACTCACGGAAGATCAGTTGGCGCAGTACCGCGAAGAAGGCTACGTCATTCTTGGCCGGGTGATGGACGACGCGACGCTGGAAGAGTTGCGTGCCGAAGAAGCGCGCTTCCGGGGCGAGCGCGATCCGAAGGAACTCACCGTGTTCCGAAGTCAGCTCAGCAACTACTCCGAGCCGCTGCGACGGTTCTGCACCTCGGCAGCACACGTGCCGCTGCTTCAGCAGTTGATCGGGCCGAACGTCGCGTTCTGGTTCAACCAATACGTCACCAAGTGGCCCGATGCCGCCAGCGGCAAGAGCGAGTTCCCGTGGCATCAAGACAACGGCTACGTTGCCATCGAGCCCGCGACGAATGTCACAATCTGGTTTGCGCTCGATGACGTGGACGAACACAACGGCTGCGTCTGGATCGCACCGCGGAGTCATAAGCGTGGCTTGCTCGATCATCGGCAGAAGAGCGCCGAGAGCTGGCACCTCACCGTGCCCGTTGAAGGCGATGGCGTGCCGGCACGATTACGCGCGGGCGAGGCGGTGGCCTTCAGCGGGCTGACATTACATCGCTCGAAGCTCAACCACACCGACCGTCCGCGCCGGGCATTCTTCATCGAGTACGCCGACGCGCAGGCGACCTACCGGCGTCCGCAGGACCCGGCGTCGAAGGCGGTGCCGGTGCTTGATTCACATCAATCGTGGATGGTGCTGGGCCGACTCGACTGGCCGCCGCCCACTCCCGTCTGTTTGTACTGATAGTTCGTCTCGTCACAGCCGAACATCGCGTTTGGCGAGAAGGCGTTGCTTCTCCTTCGGCACTGGCTCACCGAAGTGGGCTTCGACCCAAACAGTGAAGCTGTCGGGCAACCCGTTCGTCGGCAGCTTCCATTCGGCCACGGCAAACTCGGAAGCCAGAATGTTCTCCAGCTTCTTTGGCTCGGCCAACCGCACGCCGCCTTCGTCGGGATGGCCGCGGTAGGGTGTCAGCGTTCCGGAGAGCAAAGTGTCCGGCAGGTAGAGCAACCGTCCGTCTGGGTCGTCCACGAGATGCACAAGCGCAGCGCGGAGCATGAGCCGGTCACCATCCGCTTTGCCTGTCCAGATCAGACCGTCGCAGAACTTCGGCACGGGCTTCGGGTGAATGGTGGGAGCGGCTTTTTCTCCCTCAGCAAGCTCCTCCCACTCATGCCGCACGCTGCCGCCTTGATCCATCCCGATCAACCTCCAGTGGTTCATCCCCGCTTTCAACCGAGGCACGCTCGGCGCGTGGATTTGAACCAGGAACGAAAACTCCACTCGCGTCAGAATCGCTTCGCCTGTCCACTCCACGCGCAGCAAGACCTCGCGCTTCTGATTGCGCAGCATAGGATCGTGGTCGTACGAGGGAGGCAACTGGCGGACAGAGAGACGGTCGTCGAGCTTCCACTCCAAATTAGACGCGGTACCCTCGTGCAGCACCAACCAGCTACGCCGCTGATCGGTGGACACGGAGACACGCACCTTGCCTTCGCCTCGGAACCAAAGCGCCACCGTGCCGGTGCAAAGCGGGTACGGCGTCTCGACACGGTACTCGATACTGGCCGCCTCCTTCGCTCGGAATCCGCCACCAGCCGGCACGACGTTCGCCGCGGACTCGACCTCCTTTGCCAGATGTTCCGCATCGAGAACCGGTTGCCACGTCCACTGACCGTTGACGTAGTCCGCCGGCTCCACGGGCGACAGACACCACGCGCCGAGACCACGGTCGAAAATCCGCAGCGACTCGCGTCGGCGGAGCGTGAGCAGCATCGCGTTGGAATCCTGCCACGGCTCGTAGGTGTTGCCGTCCCCATGGTTCGACCAGTAATCCTTGGCAAGTCCGACGACCGCGCCTTCGCGAATGTGATCCCAGATCTCGGGTTGCCGATTCAGCTCCTCACCCGTCGCCAATCCGTCGAGTTCGGGCGAGGGTGCGAGCAACCGCATGTACGCGTCCATCATCCGCCACTTCCCGTCAATCAGCACCTCCGTTGAAGAATGCCCTTTGAGCTGCGGAGCGCGGGCGCGCAGTCCGACCGCTTCGTAGAGCAGGTGCTGAAAGTCCCCCTGACCCCAGCAATAGGAGTAGCCATAGCAGTTGATGAAGCGCGTCATCTCCGTCCCGCCGAACCCGGCACTGCCGTGGTAGAAGTTGCGGGCGCTGAACCGATAGACGGCGAGTGCCTTCTCGAGATCGGTCATCCCGGGTCGAACAAGCGTCTTGGCCAGTTCGGCAAAGCTGTGAAAGTCATGTGAGCCTTCGCGGAGCAACCGGATGCCGAAGCCCGGCCCCGTCAACTCGACCCACTGGTTGATCGGAGTGGAGTTCACCTCGATCTGATACGGCTCGACGGGCTGTGCTGCCTTCTGTTCATGGAACTTGTGACGACATTGAAAACCGACGGTTGGTGTAGCATTCATGCGGAAATCCGATCCAATGGTTGTAGGGCGCGATGCCTGTCGTTTAGGTATCGCGCCGAGGTGGGCGAACAAAGCGCCACGGCGCGAAACCTCCGCCCCAAACAACAGGGGCGGAGGCATTCGCGCCCTACAAAGACAACGACATCCCGTTTCTCTTTGGTCATATTCAATTTGAGTTCGACGGCGGTGGCCCGAGCGTTTCGCCCCGCCGAAACCGCGGCATGATCCGAACGACGCGCGGGGCGAGCGAGCCGGTGCTCGCCAGCTTGGGCGCGAGCTTGGCCAATCGCCGGGCATGGAGATCGTGGTTCAGTTTGTAATGAGTGATCTGCGGCACCATGTCGGGGAAGAACACGTCGTCGTCGGTGGCGATGAGCGAGACCTGTTTGGGCGGATGGATTCCTTGCGACAGAAGATGCATGAGCACGGTCAGCGAATGTCTCGCGTACGCGACCAGCAGGCCGGTTGCGGCATTCGGTCCGCGCAATATCGAGTCCACGCAGTTTCGGACGCCCATAGAGGTCGAGTCGTGATGGACCAGCAGCGGCTCGATGCCGGGATGGGAACTGTTCGTGCATGCCTGCCGAAACGCTTCCTCGGATGAGAAATGACCCGCCAACACCGATTTCGGCATCACGAACGCGATGCGGCGGTGTCCCAGGCTCAGGAACATCCCCACCGCGTGGCGCATGCTGGCTTCGCCGTCGAAATCGAGCGACGGCAGGTGGACATCGGCGAAACAATGGCCTGCCACAATCGCGGGGACGCGTCGTTTGGTGAACCACTGCTGGATTTCGCGGTTGCAAGAGATCAGGATCCAACACAGCGCGTCCGTGTCGTGGAGGATCGGGCCAGGATTCGTGCGGGCGAGTGTCGGTGAAGCAACGGATGGGTGTGGACATGAAGCTGATAGCCCGCGGCTTGCAAGTGACGACGCACTTCGGTGATGTAGAGCAGCATCGAAGGCGCGCGCATGCTCGACGGAT
>CAZOTB010000194.1:0-10708 GCA_964582645.1 uncultured Verrucomicrobiota bacterium
TTGCCGCCCAACGCGCGCGCAAACACGGTCTCGGTATTTGGCTCTATCTGAACGAGCCTCGGGGCTATCCGCAGTCGCATCCGTTCTGGAAAGAACACCCCGAACTCGCAGGCCAGCCGGGCAAAGACACCGCCATCGCATGGGTCCGCGGCGATGAATGGCTGCACACCTACGCGATGTGTCTCTCGACCGAGCCGGTGCGCTGCTTCCTGCGCGAGGCAATGCGCGAGTTGTTTGCTGCCGTGCCCGAGTTGGCGGGCGCGTTTGTCATCACCGCCAGCGAACACCACACGCATTGCTGGTCGCATGCATGGCGCATCGCTTCCAAGAAGATTGAATGCCCGCGCTGCCAAGATCGTTCGCCGCTCGAAATGCCGGTCGAGGTTGCGCGCGCGATGCAGGCCGGGCTGGACGAATCGGGCTCGCACGCGCGGCTCGCGTTTTGGACGTGGTCGTGGAATACCTTCGGATCGCCGCCGCCACACCAGCCAATCCTCGACGACTTGCCGCCGAGAGTGGCGTTGCTGTCTGATTTCGAGCGCGGCGAGCCGGCCAGGCGTCTCGGAAAGCAGATCGTAATTGATGAGTACAGCCTCGCCATTGCTGGCCCCTCACAACAGTTCCGGACGTATGCCGACGCCGCGCGCGCCCAGGGCCGGGAGGTCTGGGCGAAGCTTCAGGTCAACGCCACCCACGAACTCGCCACCGTCCCAAACATTCCTGTGCCGGGCATCCTCTACGACAAAATCTCCGGCGCGAGGGAGGCCGGAGTTACCGGCGTCATGGCCACGTGGACCATGGCGGTGCGTCCCACGCTCAACAGTTTCGCTGCGGGGAGATTGCTTTCCCACTGGGGCAAACTCCCGCCACGAGATGAGTTTCTTTGCCAGCTTGCCCGCGCCTATTTCGACCCGAGTTTATCGGAGGAAACAATGCATTTGCTGGTCGAGGCGTGGACGAGGTTCGAGGAAGCGATGAAGCAGTATCCGACAACGGTGGGGTTCGTCTATTTCAGCGCGGTCAACTACGCACCCGCTTACCCGTGGAAGTGGAAGCGGGAGAAAACGAAGATGGCGCGGAGTTGGACCAACGACCCGTGGGGCGACCATCTGGAAATGGGCATCGAACCGTTTATGCTGCGCGAAATCGGTGATCTGTTCCGCATGGTAAGCGAGCGATGGCTGCGCGGCATCCCGGCTTATCGGCTCGCGCTCGGCCCGCATACGACGGAGAACGTCCGCGCCCGGGAGGAACTCGATACCGCCGAGGCGTGCGGGTTGTTCTTTCAGAGTTGCGGCCATTGCTACGAGTTCGCCGACGCGGTGGAACGCAACGCGCCGTCATCGGAATTGACCGCGTTGATTGAGGAAGAACTCGCCACCTGCGAGAAGCTGCTGCCGATCCTCGAACGCGACGAGCGCATTGGTTTCCATGACGAGCCGAAGATTCGCATGGTGGACGCGCCCAAGGTGCGAGCCAAGATGGAGCAGTTGCAGGTGTTGCGAGCAGAGTTGAGTTCCTAGTCGCACGGTTCAGCGCGCTCGCCTGTCTGCTGGCGGAACCAGATCGCCATGATTGCAGCCGGGCGAGGTTTTGCCAGAATCGCATCCATGCGAACTTCAACTGTGCACGCGAGGGCATCGCCAAGACGTGGCATCAGGACAACATCTCTTGGCCCGAGTTGCCGCCGGCTGCATGGGGGTGCTGCCCGGCAGTCACACGCAAGGCATCGTTCCCCACACGAAAGGCGTCACCGGCTGGGAGGTCACCGAGGAGATGGTGCCGAGGTTCTTGCCGGGATTGAAGCCGTTGCAGTGCCCCGTTCGCTCGGGCGGCGCGATTGTGGTTCACGGCAACGTCCTCCACAAGTCGGAGCCCGACCGCAGCGACCGGAACCGTTGCGCCATCGTGCTCGACTTCGACAAGCAACACAACGACATCATCCGCGTCAACAAAGAGACCCACATGATGAGGCAGTTCGGCTCCATTGAAGTCTGGCGTCGGAGCTACGCACCGGTTTTCCCTGCAAGAAGCGCCTCTTCGACAATCTGTCGTCGGGCGCTGGCGAATCTGTCAGGTTGTCACGCCTCGATCCTCGCGGCTGCTGCGATCGAGTTCGACAACCTCCTGTAATCCAGCGAATTGCGCCGAAATCGCACTGGCGGCATCCCCGGTGCTTGGCGAAGGGCTGGAAACTCGGGATGCAGACTCACATTCAACCCACTCCGATCAAGGTGGTTACGAGGAACACCATCAGACGGAACTTTGCACTCACCGGAGTGATGGCTGTCCCCTGGATTTTACCCGTTGCGGTGCCGGCCGCGCCAGACAACTCCGACTGTCTCGCCTGCCACACAGACAAGGAACTGAGCAAGAAAACCCCGGACGGGAAGACGGTCTCGCTGTTCGTGGACGAAGCAAAGTACGCCGCGTCTGTTCACGGCAAACAAACCTGCGTCGCCTGCCACACCGACACGACCGAGGCGCCGCACCCCGACGGGTTCCAGGCGAAGCCGGTAGAGTGTGCGAAATGTCACCAGCGGCAATCGGAGGAGTACGGCGCGAGCGTTCACGGTTTGGCCCGGCAACACGCCAACGGAAAAGCGGCTACCTGCACCGACTGCCATGGTGTTCACGACGCCGTCAAACACACCTCGCAGGCGTCGCCGCTGCATCACTCCCGGTTAGCGCAGACCTGCGGCAAGTGTCACCCGAAGGCGACCGAGGACGTCGCGAACAGCGTTCACGGCAAAGCGCTGGCGAAGGGCATCGAAGAATCGCCCACCTGCACCGATTGCCATTCCGAACACAAGATCGAGAAATTGGCCGGGGCCACGCCGATGAAGATTTCCGCACAGGTTTGCAGTCGGTGCCACGCATCGGAGCGGCTGAACACCAAATTCCGAATCCCGGGCGACCGGGTCAAGACATTCTTCGACAGTTATCACGGGCTGGCAATCCGGCTCGGATCGGCCAGCGCTGCCAATTGTGCGAGCTGCCACGGCTGGCATGATGTGTTGCCCTCGAGCGATCCGGCGTCTCCAATCCACCTCAGCAATCTGCCGAAGACGTGCGGCGAGTGTCATCCTGACATCGGCACCCGCATCGCCAAAGGCGCGATCCGCGTCCATGAACCGCCGGGTGCGGCGGAAGGCAAACACTGGATCGTGAACTTCATCGCGTGGTTCTACATCTGGGTCATCATCCTTGTCATCGGGGGGATGTTCGCCCACAACGCGCTGGATTACTTCGTCAAGGCGCGCGCACACATCCGCAAGGTCGCCGCCGCCGCGGGCGAGCAGCGATTCTCGGCCTGGGCACGCGCGCAGCATTTCGCCATGATCGTGTTGTTCGTGCTGCTGGCGTACACGGGGTTCGTTCACAAGTATCCCGAGGCATCGTGGAGCTGGCCGTTTCAGGTGCTTCCGAGCGCCAACTACATGCGCGGAATGATCCATCGCATCGCGGGTTGGGCATTCACGGGCCTGCTGATCGGCCACTGCATCGCGCTGTTGGGCACGACCGCGGGCCGTGTCGAACTCAAGGCGCTTTGGGTTCGCACGAAGGACCTGCAGGATGTGATCGCGACCTTGGGGTTCAACCTCGGTTTGCGTTCGACGCCACCCACGCGCGAGCGGTTCAACTACGTCGAGAAGTCCGAGTACTGGGCGTTGATGTGGGGTTCGATCGTCATGATCGTCACCGGCATCATGTTGATCTTCACCGAGGCGGTGCTGCATTTTCTGCCGCAGGTCTGGCTCGATGTTGCGCAGGTGATTCATTACTACGAAGCGTTGCTGGCCACGCTGGCGATCCTCGTCTGGCATCTCTACGCAGTCGTCTTCGATCCAAACGAATATCCGATGAACCCGGCGTGGTTGATCGGCAAGAAGCCGTTGCCGCACTCCGCGGCGCATCCGGAGGAACAGCCCGATGCCGCGCCGTAGTCTCACCATCCAGATTCTACTCGCCGTGGGCGTGACCGTTGCGGTCGTCATCGCCATCTATTCGTATTTCGTGATCCGCATCCAGACGACGTGGTGGCACGAACGCACCGAGGCGCAGAACGTATTCACCGCCGGCATGATCCACGAGCATCTCGACCGCGTGATGATCGGCGGCCGCGGCGCCGAAGTGCAGGCGTTCCTGCAGGAACTCAAGACCTCGCAGGAGATTTTCCGCGCGCGCGTGATTCGACCCGATGGCAAGATCATCTTCTCCAGCGAGACACAGGAGATCGCGGGAACGTACTTCAACGCCCCGCCCGAGTTGTTCGAGAACAAGCGCATTCTGCAGGGCACGCGCACGGAGAACGGCCAGCTCCTCGCGGTGGCGATGACGCCCTTGATGAACCACGAATCGTGTTTCCAATGCCACGAATCGAAGCAGCCGATCCTCGGCGCGGTCGTGATCGAGAAATCCATGGAGCAGGCGCGGGCCAGCATCGCGGCCAACCGTAACCTCCTGCTCGCTTACGGCGTGGTGATCTTCGTGCTCGTTGGATGCGTGCTGTGGCTCCTGATCATGCGGTTCGTGACGCAGCCCGTGCGCGCGTTGCTGCAGCAAATGCAACGAGTCCAGGAGGGCGACCTCGCCGCGCGCGCGCCCATGGACAGCCGGGACGAAATCGGCCAACTCGCCCGCGGATTCAATGAGATGGTGGAAAGCCTCGAGACGACGCGGCGCGAGCTGCACGAGTCACACGAGAAACAAATCCAGCAAGCCGGCAAGCTGGCATCCATCGGCGAACTGGCCTCCGGTATCGCGCACGAGATTCGCAACCCGCTGGCCGGCATCGGCGCCGCCATCGAGGTGCTGGCCGAAAAACACAACGGAAATGGGAACGGCAATGGCAACGGTCAATACCAGGAAGTCGCGGTCGAAATCCATCAGCAGATCAACCGCCTGAATCACACCCTCCGCGACCTGCTTGACTTCGCACGCCCGCGCGAACCCGAGGTCGAACCATGCGATGCGCACGAAGTCATCAAGCCGATGCTCGCACTCGTGCGACCTGATGCGCAGAAACACCACATCCAGATCGTCGAGGAGTTCGACCCGGGCCTGCCGGCGATCTCTGCCGACGCCCAGCAGTTGCAGCAGGCGATTCTCAACGTGCTGTTGAATGCCGTCCAAGCCATGCCAAATGGCGGGACGTTGACGGTGAAGACGGAACGTAAGACGGGCAGGATACCTGTCCGTTCCGGGAACGGGGACGGGCAGGATGCCGGTCCTGCCTCGGTCCGCATCACCATCCGTGATACCGGTGTGGGCATCCCAGCGGAGAGCCGGGAGAAAATCTTCTCTCCGTTCTACACCACCAAACATCGCGGAACGGGTCTCGGCCTTTCGATCACGCGCAACATCATCGAGAAACATCACGGCACCATCGCCGTCGAAAGCGAGCCGGGGCGTGGGACTGTCTTCACTCTGGAGTTCGCAGCCTGTGCGGAAACGAGGTGTTAGGTCATGTCGAAGAACAAGATACTGGTAATTGACGACGAGAAGCTGGTGCGTTGGTCGCTCCAGCAAAAGCTCGGCAAGGAAGGCTACGACGTCGAGAGCGCCCCGAGCGGCGAGGAGGGACTCGGTCTGATCCGCGACGACGGGTTCGACCTGGTGTTGCTCGACCTGCGCCTGCCCGGCATGGACGGCATGCAGGTGCTCCAAGAGATCAAGAAACTCGATCGGGAGATCGCGGTTATCATTCTCACGGCGGACACCGGCATCCCCCGCGCCGTCGAATGCATGCGGCTCGGTGCCCACAACTATCTGTGCAAGCCGTTTGAGTTCGACGAGGTTCGGATGGCGCTCGAGAAGGCGCGCGAAGATTTGAAACTGCGCCGCGAGGTGACCCGGTTGCGTTCGCAGCAACGGCGGAAGTTTGCCGTCCAGAACCTGATCGGGAGCAGCGCACACATGCAGTCCTCACGCGAGTTGATCGCCCGGATTGCCGAGAGCGATGCCACCACGGTGCTCATTGACGGTGAGAACGGCACCGGCAAGGAACTCGCCGCGCGCGCGATTCATTTCGGCAGCGCACGGGCCAATCAGCCGTTCATGGACATCAATTGCTCGGCGCTCACCGAAACATTGATCGAAAGCGAACTCTTCGGCCACGAGCGCGGCGCGTTCACCGACGCCAAGGCGACGAAGAAGGGTCTCTTCGAACTGGCCGACGGCGGCACGATTCTCCTCGACGAAATCGGCGACATGAAACTCGCACAGCAGGCGAAGTTGCTGCGCGTGCTCGAGACGCGCCATTTCCGTCGCGTCGGCGGCGTGCAGGACATCGCGGTGGACGTGCGTGTGATCGCGCTCACGAACAGGAGACTCGATGAAGCCGTGGCCAGCGGCGAGTTTCGTCAGGACCTGCTCTACCGGCTGAAGGTGATTTCGGTGCGAATGCCGCCGTTGCGTGATCGCGTCGAGGACATCGGCCTGCTCGCCGAGCATTTTCTGCAATCGTTCAGCGACGAATTCAAGAAGCCGCGCAAGCAGCTTTCGCCCGAGGCGCTGGACGCGCTACAGAACTATCCGTGGCCGGGCAATGTGCGCGAGCTGCGCAACGTCATCGAGCGGCTGGTGATCCTCGAACGCGACGAGGTGATCCTGACGAAACACCTCCCGGTCGAGATTTGCGCCCGCGTGGGTGGCAACGGGAAGTTTCATTTCGAGTTGCCGCAGAGCGGAGTGCCGCTGGAACAGGTCGAGCGGGAGTTGGTTGTGCAAGCACTGGACCGCACCAGCGGCAACCAGAGCCGGGCCGCGCAACTGCTCGGCCTGGAACGCGACGCGCTCCGCCGACGCATGCAGAAGTTCAGTCTGATGTAAGGGCGCACGGCTCCCTATCGTAGCTCTTCCACGACCAGGTCGAGCTTCATGCCGCGTGAACCCTTGAGCAACACGACATCACCGGGCTGCAACGACGCACGGAGTCGCTTTGTCAGTTCGCCCCGAACCGTGAGGTGCTCCCCGAGTTTCAGTGCGGCGGCTTCGTAAACCCCCTTCGCTCGCTCACCGAACGTGAACAGCCCCGTGATGCCCAGGTTTCGCACCGCCTCGCCAATCTCCTTGTGAAACGTCTCGCTCTGGCCTCCCAGTTCAAGCATGTCGCCGAGCACCGCGAACTTGCGCCCTGCACACGGGAAGTCGGCGAGCGTTTGTAAGCCCGCCAACACCGAATCGGGATTCGCGTTGTAGGTGTCATCGAGAATCGTCACGCCTCGTGCGGTGAACACCTCCATCCGATGCTTCGCCGGCTTCTGCGACGCGAGCGCGGTCTGGATTGCGGCGTGTGGCACACCGAAGTGCAGTCCCACCGCCGCAGCCGCGAGCGCGTTCCGTATCTGGTGCCGCCCCACCAAGCCGACCCGCACGGCAAAGTCGCCGCCTTTGGTGAGGCAGAACACGGTCAATTCTCCTCTTCCGTCCGCGCCAAGCCCGCCGTCCTTGCCCAATACGTCCACGTCGGCGGTGGCGAAACCGAAACGCCATTGCTTCCTGAGCTTGCCGGTCCGCGCAGTGATGAGCGACTCGTCGCAGTTGACGAACGCGGTGCCGTGGGACTGAACCAGCCAGTCGAACAACTCACACTCGGCGCGCGCCACGTTTTCAATCGTGCCAAAGAACTCCATGTGCTCGCGCATGATGTTCGTGATCAACCCGTGCGTGGGTTCGGCGACCTCGCACAACGCGGCGACTTCGCCGGGGTGGTTGGTCCCAAGTTCGATCACCGCCACCCTGTGCTCTGAGCCCAACCGAAGCAACGTCAACGGCACGCCGATGTGATTGTTGAGCGTGCCCTCGGTCTTGAGCACGCGGTGAGTCTGGCCGAGCACGGAGGCAATCAGTTCCTTCGTCGTGGTTTTGCCGTTGCTGCCCGCGACGCCGATGATGGGGATGTCGAATGCCCGTCGGTGTTCCCGGGCCAACTCCTGTAACGCCTTGAGTGTGTCCGGCACGCCCACCAGTGCGCGCTGCGCGTAGAGTCGTTCGTTCTGGTCGAGCCAGCGGAGGTCCACGATCGCCGCCGCTGCGCCGTGGTCGAACGCCTCGTTCAGGAAATCATGTCCATCGAACTTCTCGCCGCGCAGCGCCACGAACAACTCGCCCGATTGCACCGTGCGGGTGTCGGTCGAGACGCCGGCGAACGGCTCGCCGCGAAGGGATTTCAGATTGAAGCCACGCGCGCCCGTGAGTTGATCGAGGAGTTCGACGCCGATGCTCATCGTTTCAAGCTCCTCTGGTGGAATCGCGCTTCGCAGTGCGGCAGAGCCGCAACCACGGGCTCCCCTTTACCGTGGGCGAGGCAGCAGGGTGACGGACTTCGTTCAGAATCGTCGCAGTCCGGAATGAAACTCAGAGACAGGGGTGCAGAAGCGCGGTTGGACACGCCCGACCTACCGTTGGTCAATCGGCACGACCTTCAAATCCATGGGGCCCGTGTACTCGCTCATCGGTCGGATCAACCGATTGTCGGCCAATTGTTCCAGGATGTGCGCGGTCCAGCCCGACGTGCGCGCAATGGCGAAGATCGGCGTGAAGAGGTCGGTCGGAATCCCAAGCGAGTAATAGACCGTGGCCGAGTAGAAATCCACGTTGGCGTTGAGACCTTTCTTCTCTTTCATGATCTTGGCGATGCGCTCGCTCATGTCAATCCACTTGGTCTCGCCAATCTTCTTGCTCAACCTGATCGCCATGGCCTTGAGGTGTGGCGCGCGCGGGTCGAGCACCTTATAGACGCGGTGGCCGATCCCCATGATCTTTTTCTTCTGTGCGAGCGCGTTGTCCACCCACGCGTCCACCTTGTCGAGCGAGCCGATTTCCTTCAGCATCTTGATGACCCCCTCGTTGGCGCCGCCGTGCAGTGGACCCTTGAGAGTGCCGATGGCAGACGTGACCGCGGAATACATGTCGGTCAGCGTGGCGATGGTAACGCGCGCGGCGAAGGTCGAGGCGTTCATGCCGTGGTCGGCATGGAGCACGTAACACAGGTCCATCGTATCCACCATCTCCTGGTTCGGCTCGGTGCCGTTGATCAGGTAGAGGAAATTGGCGGCCTCGCCGAGCGTCTTCGAAGGTGGCAGGAGTGGTTTTCCCTGGCGCGCCCGGTGAAAGTACGCGGTGATGATTGGAATCTTGGCGATGATGGACTTGGCGCGGCGACGGTTGTAATCCAGATCGTCCTCGGTCGGATTGTCGTTGGACTCGTACAGGCCCAGCATCGAAACGCCGGTGCGGATGACGTCCATCGGGTTTGCGTCCTTCGGCGCGGCCTTGATGAAATCAATGACGCCCTGCGGCAACTCGCGCTGTGCGACCAGCCGCTGCTTGAGTTCGTCCAGTTGCGAGCGCGTCGGGAGTTGGCCGTGATGCAGCAGATACACGCACTCTTCGTACGAAATCTTGCCGGCCAGTTCGTCAATGTTGTAGCCGCAGTAGATGAGGACGCCCTTGTCACCCTGCACATCGCTCAACCGCGTCGCCGCTGCGACGATTCCTTCCAAGCCTTTTGCTGTGACTGTCATTGGTTTTCCTCAGAAAAATGAACGAGTGAGTTGAATAAATCTACAGAATCGGCGGACTACGCCAACCGTGGGCTGCAATCTAGGAGAAGCCAGCGGGAGCGTCAACAGGGAAAAGAAAACGCCCTCGGAGGATTCCGAGGGCGTGAGCCGAATCAGCAATGGTCAACTGCGCCGGAACCGGCGGGCTACAAGCGCACTGAGCCCAAGACTCAACAGCGCGAGCGACGAAGGCTCGGGGATCATCAACGAGTACTGGAAGTTGTCGAAGGCAACCACGTTAACGCTGCCTTGGCCCGCGACCTGTTGTATGAAGAACTCCTTGACCTGATCCGCCTCGTTCAACATGGGGTTGTTGAATGGAACATTCTGGGCGGCCAATTGCCCGTTCAAATACACGTCGAACCTGCCAGTACCTTCGTTGTAAGTAATCAATTCCACATGGGTGGGAATGCCGTTGGTGTAGGTTCCGATCGGGAGATTGTTGGGGGCGGTTTGTTGCAGGAAAATCTGCCCCGGGAATCCGTGGCGGGTGCCGATTGCAAAGGCTACCTGGCTCGGAGTGGCGTTCTGTTTGAACGCCACGATAAGCCAGTCGCTCCGGAAGCCACCGTTGGTCCCCGCCGGCGTTTCAATCTGGGAGAAATCAAATTCCAACACCGATCGCGAAACTGTCGGCGAAGAGAAATTATGATCCACAAAGCTCACCGTCGTATCCGTGGCCGACGCCCCCGCCCAAGCATTGCTCATTACCAGTGCCTTGGTCATACCTGCGACACTATCTACTCTGAAACTGACTCCGTTCGTTTCGGTGAAAATCAATGGCCCACCCGTCAAGACATCCACGAAGGCACCATAGGCCTGCGGGTAAACCGCCGGCCACGGCGGACCCATTGCTCCACCGTTGTACGTCGTGGGCGTAGCACCAATGGTATCACCGTCAAAGTTGATATCCAACACCATGTAGTTCGTGTTGACGTATTGGGCGTGAACCACCATCGGCAAGAAAGCAGCAAGGAGGGTTGCGAGGATGATTCGCGGCATCCCACAGGTGCGGCAAACTGAAAGTTTCATTGAGCCTTCTTTCGTTAGGGCGGTCGTATGTCATCAAATTACGGTGGGAATGTCAGAGGGTGTTGGGAAATTCGGAGCAAGTCGTTTGCAATGAGCCGGTTGCGCCA
>CAZOTB010000195.1:0-10702 GCA_964582645.1 uncultured Verrucomicrobiota bacterium
CCCCGGGCGGGTTGGTGATGCTGGACGTGTCGCAATCGGTCGAGGACGTGACCGGTGGGGTGATGATAGACGACAACGAGCAGCCGATCATCGCGCGACGGGAGCTGAGTTCCAACGTGAGCGTGCGCGACGGCGGGGTGGTGGTCTTGGGCGGGTTGATTCGGAACGATCGCACGAAGACCGAGAGCAAAGTGCCGGTGCTGGGCGACGTGCCTGTGCTCGGCATGGCCTTCAAACAGAGCGTCTGGCGCAAGAACCGCAGCGAGTTGATTGTTTTGATTCGTCCCACGGTGATGCGCACGCCCGAAGCCGCGCAGGCGGAAGCGCAGAAACTGCGCGAGGACTTCAAGGACCTGGAGCATCTCCCCACCGACAAGCTCCCGCCCATTCGGCCCGAGCCGGAGACGCCCACCAACAAGCTCCGGCGCGGACCGAGTCCGGCTTCCGAGGGATCGTGACTTACGGTCATGGTCGCGACCGGCTGGACGCTCCCGCATTCACATTGTGCCAAGCACCCACATCCGGCTACTTCGAGAATCTGGCGTCGATCATCTCCAGCAGCAGATGCAGGATCAACGTGTGCGCTTCCTGCACGCGCGCGGTGCTGTTGCTCTCCACGATGACCTCGTAGTCGGCCAGTCCTTTGGTCGGGCCGCCACCTTTGCCGAGTAACGCGACGGTCACGATGCCGCGTTTCCTGGCGGTCTTGATGGCGCGGATGACATTTGGCGACTTGCCGCTCGTGGTAAAACAAACCAGCACATCTCCTTTGCGGCCGAGTCCCTCGATTTGACGCGCGAAGACGTACTCGAAATTCCAGTCGTTTGGGATGCACGTCAACAGAGTCGAGTCGGCCGTGAGCGCGATGGCCGGTAACGAACGACGGTCCTTGTTGTAGCGGCCGACGAGTTCCTCGGCCATGTGCAGCGCGTCGGCGGCGCTTCCGCCGTTGCCGCAGGTGAGCAACTTGCCGCCACGCTCGAGCGAGCGGATGATGACCTGACCAATCTTCGCAATGGTGGACTCGTCGCGCGTAACACTGGCGATGACCACGCTGCTTTCGAGGATCAGCCGTCGAAGATTGGGTTTCATGGGGCGGAATCATCGGAAGGAGCGCGCGCTTTGTCGAGCCGCAACTGTTTGTAGTGACCCCGTAAGGCGTTCCCGTTCTCACGCCCTTACGGGCGCACTACGAACTCAGCAGTTCCGCGAAGCGCTCGTAGCGGCTGGTGAGTTGGGGTTCATCGAGTTGGCGGTAGATGCCCACCAGATTGTTGCACATGCGGGCGAGGATTTGGCCGGGGGTGACGGCCTGCAGCATCTCGGGCGCAAACGTCTGTCCGGCGTGACGGAGGAACGAAGCGCAATCTTCTTCGGTGATGATCTGCCCGCCGTTGAACGGGTCCAGCAACACGCCTGGTTTGCCGCGGGGCTGCCATTTCACAATGAAATGACCGGGCAATCCCACGCCCACCAGCGGCAACTTGAGCCGCTTTCCGACGAACAGGTACAACGCCGAGAGCGTGATCGGAATGCCGAGACGGCGGTCGAGCACCTTGTTCATGAAACTGTTGTCGGGGTCGTAATAATGCTCCTTGTTTCCTCGGAAGCCCAGGTCGTCGAACAATCGCGTGCTGATGACTTGCAGCGTGTAGATCGGATCGCCGGGGCGGATCTTGTCTCGGAGCGCGTCGGCGATTCCATCGAGCTGCCTCGTGTACGGTTCGCGAGCATACCTCGGGTAACGCGTTGCCGCGAGCAGGAACACGCCTTTCTCGAGATCGTTCGGTTTGTGACAGAACTGTTCGAACGCGTCCGCGGCGAGTCTTGTCTGTACCGCCTCGAGGATCCGTTCGGCATTGCTGCGTGCGAGCGCCGGACCCTCGGCGATAATCTGGTTGAGCGTCGGAATGCCTTCGGCTCCGCGGGTTTGAAACGACTCCAGCAGCAATTCAATCGCGCCCGGTTCGTAGTCAGAGAACAATTTGAAGAGCGCGGCTTTCTCCCTGGGCGTGATCGGCTTCATGCGGCGTTGGTTCGACCGGAATGATAGCCTGCCCGTTTTTTTCGGCAATGTTTCCTTCCAGCCCACGGATGGCAACGACCGCCCGCGCCCGGTTCATCTCCAACGCCGTCGGGTTACCTTTGTGTGACATCCCTCCCCGGTGAGGCGCCGGGAGCGTCACAAGCTGGCGCAACTGCCGCGCGGCGCGACTTTTATCGCCGCGACCGTGTTGTCTGAAAGCTGAATCCTCATGTCCGAAAGCTGAATGAGACCGCGCCATCGCCGCCTTAGAGTGCCAGCGTTGGATGCAAGAGCATCCACACAAACAAGAATGACAAGCAGTCGCGGAGGAATAACAGATGCAAATCCAAGACAATCAAATCAACCATGTTCATCACAGGAGGAATATCACACGTATGAAAAACACGCTTCTCTCGTTGGCCCTCGCCGGGCTGTGTCTGACGACGCAGTCCGCCCGGGCAGTCACCATCACCGTCACCGCCGACACGCTATACGAGGCCGACGGCGTCACTCCGCTCGCGATGGGCAGCACCGTGATGGTGATCGCCGACCGCGACAGCGACGGCTTCGGCAATCTCACCAGCGCCAACCAGGCCTCGGACACGGCCTTCATCAATGACGCCGATGACGTGATCCTCGATCGCTGGGCGCTCGACGGCACCGGCAACACCATCCGCAACATTTTCTTCAACCTCGGCGACAACGGCGTCAACGCCGGCGACCCATTGATTCTGGTGTGGTACGCGGGCTTGCAGGAAAACACGAACCCGACCGCGCCGGGGCAGAGTCGGTACTTCGGCACGTTCCGCTCGGATTCAGGCGACGACTTCGGAGGTTCGCCGTGGGTTGTCCCCGGCAGCAACGGCGATACCATCAGTTTGAACCTGCTCACCGAAGCCATCGGCGGCAACCAGCCCGAAGCGGAAGGACGCGCCGACCAGATCACCTTCGGCCCACCGCCCAACATCCCGCCCACGGCCGTCTGCCAGAACGTGGTTCGCGCCGCGGACGCCTCCTGCTCCGCCGACGTGACGGCGGATGACGTGGACGGCGGCTCGAGCGATTCAGATGGCTCGATTGTCTTGAAGAGCCTCTCGCCCGCCGGTCCCTACCCGGTCGGCACCAATTCCGTCACGCTCACCGTTACCGACGACGACGGCGCCACGGGTTCGTGCGGCGCCCTGATCATCGTGGCGGATGGCACCGCGCCCCAGATCACCTGCCCGGCGGACATCACCACGCCTGCCGACAGCGGCAGTTGCTCGGCGACCGTCAGCTTCAGCGCGACCGCTACGGACAACTGCCCGGGCGTCAGCGTCAGTTGCACCCCGCCTTCGGGCTCGATCTTCACGGGTACCACCAACGTCAACTGCACCGCCACCGACGCCGCCGGCAACACCGACGCGTGCAGCTTCAGCGTCACGGTCGTGGACAACGAGCCTCCGACGATCACCTGTCCGTCCGACATCACGACGGACGCGGACTCCGGTCAATGCACCGCCACGGTCAGCTTCAACCCGACCGCCAGCGACAGTTGCGGCAGCGCCACGGTGGTCTGCGTGCCTCCCGCCGGCGCATTCCCCGTCGGCACGACCGCCGTCACCTGCACGGCCTCGGATGCGGGCGGCAACACCGCCATCTGCTCGTTCAACGTCACGGTGGTGGACAATCAGGACCCGTCCATCACATGCCCGGCAGACATCACGACGGGAACGGATGCCGGTCAGTGTTCGGCGGTGGTGACGTTTGCGGCCAACGCCAGCGACAACTGCCCCGGCGTCGGCGTGGTTTGCTCCCCGGCCTCCGGCAGCACCTTCAACGTCGGCACGACGCCGGTGAACTGCACCGCGACGGATGCCTCGGGCCGCACGGCGAATTGCACATTCAACGTGACGGTCAGCGACGATGACGCACCCGTGATCGCCTGCCCGGCCAACATTACGACCTCGGCCGACGCCGGCCAGTGCTCGGCCTCGGTCAGCTTCACGGCCACGGGCGACGACAACTGCGACGCCAGCGTCACGGTCAACTGCTCGCCCGCCCCCGGCACGTTCGGCGTCGGCACGACCACGGTCAACTGCTCCGCCACGGACAGCGCGGGCAACACCGGCACGTGCAGCTTCACGGTCACGGTCAACGACACCGAAGCGCCCGTCGTCGGTTGCCCTGCGGACATCAGCACCAGCGCCGATGCCGGCACCTGTTCGGCCACGGTCAGTTTCAGCGCGACGGTCAACGACAACTGCCCCGGCGCCAGCGTGGTCTGCGTCCCGGCTGCGGGCAGCTTCTCCGTCGGGACAACGCCGGTCACCTGCACCGCGACGGATGCCTCGGGCAACACCGCTGCGTGCAGTTTCAACGTCACGGTGGCGGACACGGAGAATCCCTCCCTCGCCTGCCCGGCCGACATCACGACCGGCACCGACGCGGGTCAGTGTTCGGCGGTCGTCACGTTCGCGGCCAACGCCAGCGACAACTGCCCCGGCGTCAGCGTGAACTGCAGCCCGGCCTCGGGCAGCGCGTTCCCGACCGGCACCACGACCGTGAACTGCACCGCGACCGATGCCTCCGGCAACAGCGTGTCGTGCAGCTTCGACGTGACGGTCAACGACGATGACGCGCCGAGCATCACCTGCCCGGCCAACGTCGTGACCAATGTGCCGAGCGGCACCGTGTCGGTGATTGTGAACTACGCCGTCCCGACTGTCAGCGACAACTGCGATGCATCGCCCACGGTCAACTGCTCGATCCCGAGCGGTTCGTCGTTCGCCGCCGGCACCACCACCACGGTGACGTGCACGGCCACAGACGACGCGGGCAACAGCAGCGCGTGCTCGTTCACGGTGACGGTCAACGTCGGCGACGACTGCAACTCGATTGCCGAGTTGCGGCAGAAGGTGCTCGACACCGATCTGCCCCAGTCGCAGAAGAACTCGCTCCTGGCGCATCTCGACAACGCGCAGGACGAGCTCGACGGCGGCAACTGCACCAAGGCGGTCAAGCAACTCGAGCAGTTCATCAAGAAGGTGGACCGCTTCGAGCGGCAGCATCGGCTCGACGCCGCCACGGCGGAAGCGTTGCGCGACTGCGCAGAGGCCGTGATCGTCGCACTCGGTTGTTAGCGATCCTACCCCACAACCAACCCAGCCCGACTGATAAGCGCCAGGGCCGCAGTTCGAAAGGACTGCGGCCCTGATTTTTTCCGCCCGTTACATTTCTGTGCCAGCAGGCGGGGCGAGGCCGCCCTGAGACGCTTCCACTGCGTTGCCGCGCTTCATTCCCGCGCGGCGGGCGGGTGTCCGATCTGTGACGCCCGATGTCCGAAACCTGCACGCGCAGCGACGGGCGCATCCGCTACAAACACAGGCAGCGAGAAAGGACAGCACAACACAATGGACTCATTCACACTCCCACGCCTCGCCGGCACCGTCGCGGCTCTTCTCCTGTGGTCCCTGTCAAGCCAGCCGCTTTCCGGCGCGATGAAACTGACGGGGCTGCCACTGCAATTCGAGGTCAACCGCGGACAGGCCGATCCCGCGGCGCCGTTCCTCGCGCGCGG
This sequence comes from uncultured Verrucomicrobiota bacterium, assembly GCA_964582645.1. Lineage (GTDB taxonomy): Bacteria > Verrucomicrobiota > Verrucomicrobiia > Palsa-1439 > CAZOTB01 > CAZOTB01. The sequence continues at coordinate 5,586 of CAZOTB010000195.1, forward strand.
GGCCGGCTACGCGTTGTTCCTTGCTCCCTCCGAGGCATCGCTCGTCCTGCATCAACGCGAGCCTGCGCGCGCGGCGGACGATCGAGCGTTCCCGTCGGCGCGAACTCCGGCCAAGCCGGGCAAGATGGCGGCGGTGCGAATGCGCCTGCTCGGCGCCAACCCGCGCGCGGCGATGACGGGACGCGAACCGATGCCGGGCCGCGTCCATTATCTGCGCGGCGCCGACCCTGCCGAGTGGCTCACCGATGTGGCCGCGTTCGGCCGCGTGCGAATCGAGGAGGTGTATCCCGGCGTGGCGCTCGAATACTACGGCCGGGGACGACAGTTGGAGTACGATTTCATCGTCGCGCCCCAGGCCGACCCGGAGGTGATCCGTTGGCGGTTCGAGGGCATTGAGCGTCTCGAAGTGAATGCCGCCGGTGATCTGCTGGTGTTCACCCCACTCGGCGCGATCCGACAACAGCGTCCGCTTCTCTACCAGGAGATCGAAGGAGCGCGCCGCGAGGTGGCCGGTCGCTACGCCCTGCACAACGGATGCGAGGTGAGTTTCGAGATTGCCGGCTACGATCGCTCGCGGACGCTTGTGATTGATCCCGTGCTCGGTTTCTCGACGGCGCTTGGCGGAGGCGGCGACGAACAAGGCTCCGCCATCGCGATGGACGCCGCCGGGAGCGTCTATGTGACCGGGTTCACGGAGTCGCTCGACTATCCGACCACGGTCGGCGCGCTCGATGGGGGCATCAGCGGTGTGCTGGACGCGTTCGTCACCAAACTCACCCCCTCCGGTGGCGCGGTGGTCTATTCGACCTATCTCGGCGGCTCGGGCGAGGAACAAGGCTTCAGCATCGCCGTGGACAGCGCGGGCCAGGCGTACGTGACCGGCTTCACCGACTCGAACGATTTCCCGACCACCTCGGGTGCGTTCGACCGGACGTTCGGCGGTTTGATGGACGCCTTCGTGGCGAAACTCAACGCGAACGGCTCGGCGCTGTTGTACTCGACGTTTCTTGGCGGGAGTGAATTCGAGATCGGCCTGGGCATCGCGCTCGATGCCCAACGGCACGCGTACGTGACAGGCGAGACCGACTCGTCGAATTTTCCGAAGACCACCGGCGCGCTGGATGCCACGCTGGGCGGCAGCAGCGACGCCTTTGTGACCAAGCTCTCCACCAACGGCAGCGCGCTCGTCTATTCAACCTATCTCGGCGGCGCGCTCACCAACGCTGCAGGCTCGGCACGCGAGTGCGGCTGCGCGATTGCGGTGCACGGGTCGAACGCATTCGTGGCCGGGTTCACCGACGCAGTGGATTTTCCAGCCACGCCGGGCGCGTTCGACTCAACGCTGTCCGGCGCAACGGACGCGTTCGTGGCACAGTTGAACTCGGCCGGCAACGCGCTTGTGTATGCGACCCACCTGGGCGGCAGTCATTCGCTGTTCACGGGCGGGATCGCCGGCGCCGATTACGCCTCGGCGATCGCGGTGGACAACGACGGCAATGCCTACCTGGCGGGCGAGACGTATTGCACCAATTTCCCGACAACCGTCGGCGCGCACCAGACTTCGCCGCGCGGGGTGATTGACGGGTTCGTCACGAAACTCGGCGCGAACGGCTTGCCGGCCTATTCGACATTGCTCGGCGGCACCGCGGATGAGAAGGCGTACGCGGTCGTCGTGGACGAGGAAGGCAACGCGCACGTCACCGGCAAGACCACCTCGATCAATTTCCCCGTCACCAGCGACGCGTTTCAGGATACGCTCGGCGGCAATGCAGATGCGTTCGTGGCGACGCTCGATGCCGGCGGCTCGAATCTTCTGCACGCAACCTATCTCGGCGGGAGCAGCGACGAACAGGGCATGGGTCTGGCGCTCGATTCGTCGGGCAACCTGGCGCTCGTGGGTGAGACGGAGTCGGCCGACTTCCCTTTCACGCCGCAGGCGGCCGGCACGAATTTCTTTGGCGTTCGCGACGCCTTCGTGGCGAAACTGTTCTCGGGCGTGGCGCGATTCGACGTGTTAGCCGGCTCCGACGCGCCGATTTCGGTCCCGTTTCATCGCGAGCCGGTGTACACGGGCGAGGTCGCCGGCGTGTTCAGCAACACCATTCTTGTGACCGGCGCGCCGTTTGCCGGGGGCGAGTACGCGGGGCGGCATTACGCGCGATTTGCCAGTGGCGATGCCGACGGATTCTGGAGCACGATCGCGTCGCACACCGATAACACGTTGACGTTGGCCGACGCTTCCGTCGCCGCGCGCGTGACGGTCGGCGACATGTTCCGCGTGCAGCCGCACCAGACTCTGGACAGCGTCTTTCCTGCCGCGCTGGAGGGGGTGGCGTTTGTGAAATCGCCCAGCGCCTCGATCCGCAAGACGGAGGTGTTGTTCTTTGATGCCGCGACAGTCGGCATCAACAAGTCTGCCGTCGCCAGCTACTACTACATCAACCAGGGCGGCACCAACGTCGGCTGGCGATTGGTCGGTCCGTCGCCCGCGTCCACCACCGATGCCGGACCGACGGTGATCCCGCCCGACACCTATCTGGTGTTGCGGAACAAGAACAATCCGGTGGCGTTGCGATATCAAACGACGGGCCGCATCGAGTTCGGCGCGCTCGCGCGGTCGCTTCCGACGCACGCCGTGCAGAACGATCTCTACGCCGTGTCCGGGAGAGCCGTGACGATCACGCTGCGGGAGTTGAACCTCGGCGGCACCGCGGCGTTCCAATCCAGCCCAAGCGGCTCGATTCGCAAGGACCAGGTGTTGGTGTTCGACAACAACGTTCCCGGACAGAACCAATCGGCGGCGGCCACATATTACTACATCAGCCAGGGCGGCACCAACGTCGGCTGGCGACTGGTCGGTCCCGCGCCGGCTTCGACCACGGAAGTCGGCCACGTGCCCGTGATCGTTCCTGGCTCGGGATTCCTCATCCGCAAATCTGCCGGCGCGAGCGCGACGAATGACTGGCGCGCGGCATCGCCGTATTGATCGGCGGCTTCGGTTACCTTTCGGTGACATTGGCGCGGACGATCCACGTGGAACGGTGCCGGCCCGCGAAATGGCTCGAGCCACGTTGATTCTGCCCGGCTCGGGCGCGTGTCCGAATTATGTGGCTCGATGTCCGAAAACTGTACGTCAACTTTCGCCCTTCTCAGCTACCGGTGAGACGACTTGAAACAAGGCGCATAACCCAAGCAAAGGACGTAACACACCATGAACCACCGATTCTTCACACTGGCGCTCGCCAGCCTGAGCCTGCTCGCTCTCCCCGCGCAGGCAGTCACGATCACCGTCACCGCCGATACGTTGTACGAAGCCGACGGCACCAGCCCGCTCGCGATGGGCACCACAGTCATGGTCATTGCCGACCGCGACAACGACGGCTTCGGCAATCTCACCAGCGCCAACCAGGCCTCGGACACGGCCTTCATCAATGACGCCGATGACGTGATCCTCGATCGCTGGGCGCTCGACGGCACCGGCAACACCATCCGCAACATTTTCTTCAACCTCGGCGACAACGGCGTCAACGCCGGCGACCCATTGATTCTGGTGTGGTACGCGGGCTTGCAGGAAAACACGAACCCGACCGCGCCCGGTGCGGCGCGCAAGTTCGGCACGTTCCGCTCGGATTCGGGCGACGATTTCGGCGGCTCGGCGTGGGTTGTCCCCGGCAGCAACGGCGACACCATCAGCTTGAACCTGCTCACCCAGAGCATCGGCGGCAATCTCCCCGAGAGCGAAGGCGTCGCTGATCAAGTCACCATCGGCCAGGGCGAGAACGTGCCGCCGATCGCGATCTGCCGCGATGTGACCAACGCGGCCAGTGCAAGTTGCGAGGCCAACGTGAGCGCGACCGACGTGGACAACGGATCGAGCGACCCCGACGGCAGCATCGTCAGCCGCATTCTCACACCCGCGGGGCCGTTCTCGGTCGGGACGACGCCGGTGACGTTGACGGTGGTGGACGATGCCGGCGCCAGCAACTCCTGCGCGGCGGTGGTCGTCGTGGTTGATCTCACCGCTCCGACCGTGACATGTCCGGGCAACATCAGCACCAACATCGCTGCGGGCGTGACCAATGCGGTCGTGAGCTACGCCACCCCGGCTCCTTCGGATAACTGCCCCGGCGCCACGGTGAATTGCGTGCCGGCATCGGGCGCGGCCTTCCCGCTGGGGATGACGACGGTCACGTGTACCGCGACCGACGGCGCCGGCAACACCGGCGGCTGCACGTTCAGCGTAAGTGTGTTGACCGACACAGCGCCGCCGGTGGCGTTGTGCCGCAGCGTGACCAACGCGGCCGATGCCGGCTGCCAGGCCACAGTGAGCGCGGCTGCGGTGGACAATGGTTCGTTCGATCCCGATGGCGGGCCGGTGACGTTGAGCCTCAACCCGTCGGGGCCGTTCGAGCTCGGCACCACGCCGGTCACGTTGACGGTGGTGGACGATGAGAACACGACCAACACCTGCGCGGCAAGCGTGACCGTGATTGACAACACACCGCCGAGCGTGACCTGTCCATCCAACATTTCCGTCGTCGCCGCTGCCGGCCAATGCGCGGCGACCGTCAACTACGACACGCCCACGGCCACCGACCACTGCGGCGGGGCGACCGTGGAGTGCGCGCCCGCCTCCGGCTCGAGCTTCCCCGTCGGCCAGACGAGTGTCGTCTGCACGGCCACCGACGGTGGCAGCAACACGGCTGGCTGCACGTTTTCAGTCACCGTCAACGACACCGAAGCGCCGGTGATTGCCTGTCCCGACGACATCGCGATCGGCACCGACTCAAACTCTTGTTCCGCCGTGGTTTCGTTTGCCACGCCAGGCGCCTCAGACAATTGCAGTAGCACCACGGTCAGTTGCGCGCCCGCGTCCGGCTCGGCGTTTCCGATCGGCGAGACGACCATCACCTGCACCGCGAACGACGGAAACGGCAACACCGCCATTTGTTCCTTCCGCGTGACCGTGTCGGATGACGACGCGCCGACGATCACCTGCCCGGCCAACATCGTAACCAACGTGCTCGTGCCGGCCGAGTCGGCGGTGGTGAGCTTCACGCCGTCGAGCGCCGACAACTGCGGCAGCCCCACGGTCGTGTGCGTGCCGGCGTCCGGCT
>CAZOTB010000196.1:0-10702 GCA_964582645.1 uncultured Verrucomicrobiota bacterium
GCTCTTGTTCCCGGGTTGGACGCCGGAGCGAATCATGCACGGTGGTGGCTTGTCGTCCCGCAGGCGTTACCACCTGTGCCGTTCGCGTCGCCGCGTCGTAGCTGGTCACATACGTCCGTCCATTGTGCGTGACTGTTTCTGTGAGGTTGCTCAGGGAGAACGGATCGCCGGTATCGGTCAGGGCCGCGGCGCGGGTGACGGACGCAACGTTGGCCAGCCCTCCGGGCGTGGTGGTCCGGTTGGTGGTGGTGACGGGCGCCAGCATTCCCCAACGCGGGTCGGGGCCGGAACGGGCAACGATGGTCATGCCATTGACCGTGACGTTCGAGATCGAGCCATCGGGCTTCTCCACGAGAGTATCCTGAAGCCCGGCGGGGTCGGTGGTGATGCGCTGGCGTGTGCCGGTCGGGAGATGGGCGACCTGATGAGTGTTTGTTCTTCCTTGGGCGGTGCTGATCGCAACGGTGAAGGTGTTTGTTCCGTCGGTTCGCGTCAGCGTCTTCGATCCGCCCGCGGGATCGCTCTCCATGATGAACCGGCCTTCTCCGTCGTAGCTGAATGTGTACGCGCCGCCGCGCGCATCGGTCATATTCGTGAGTCGGCCCGCCGCCGAATAGGTGAAGAGCATTTGCTCGTCGGCTGGATTTTTGATGCTGGCGAGGTAGCCGTTGCCGTCCAGCGTGAATGTCGTGGTCTGCCCGTAGGGTCCGACGATGCCGGTCGGGTTGCCGTTGCCGTCGTACTGGATGGTGGTGACGTTGTTGTCGCCGTCCGTCACGGTGTCCAAGTGGCCCTCGGCGTCGTAGTCGAACTGGTAGCGCACCGCGCCGGTCCACGCATCCAGAGTCTGCTGGTGCTGACCGCTGCCGTCGAACACGAAGACCTCGCTGCCGTCCTCTTCGGCGACGAGATAGCCGGTGGCATCAAGTCCCGGGCGGACTGGTGCCACCCGGCGGATTCGGCTCTGCTCGTTGACGTAGAAACTGCCGTCCGGAGCGAACGCGGCGTTGTGGGGCAGGCCGAGCCTTGCCTGGTTGGCCGGCACTCCGTCGGCCAGGGTCGTTTCGTTGAAGTTGAACGGCGTGGAGCCCACCACGGTGCGAATGACGCCGCCTGCCACCAGCCGGACGCGATTCAACGAGCCGGACCCTTCCGAGACCAGAATGCCCTGAGGACTGACGGTAATGGCTTGGCCGTACAACTTTGTTTCAGTCGCGAGCACCCCGTCGAGATTCGGGTCCGATCCTCCGCCTGCGACCGTGAAGATTTTCCCATCGGCGCCCACGCGACGCACGCGGTTTCCGCTCGTGACGAGCCCATCTAGAATGTACAGCGAGCCGTCCGGTCCAACGGCCACCCACTTTGCGTCCAGGTGGGCTTGTGTCGCCGGGATGCCGTCCGCAGTATCGGCCCCGCCGCCAGCCACGGTGGTGATGATCCCGTTGGGATCCACGCGGCGCACGGTGCTCGTCCCCAGGACGCCATATCCATCCGCAAGGTAGAGGCTGCCGTCGGGTCCAAGGGCGATGTTGGACTGGCTGACGAGGATGCAGGCATTGGTCGCCGGGCCGCCGTCCCCCATAGGCATATAGACTCCCTGGCTGCAATTGGTGCCGACGCCCGCCACGCGGCGGACGATGCCGTCCGTGTCCACCTTGACGATGGTGTACGCGCCGATGAGGGTATAGATGCTGCCGTCGGGAGCAAGCGTGAGGCTGGTTACGTTGTTGAAGTTCGCATTGGTGGCCGCGATGCCGTCGGGAGCACCGGTGCCGCCACCGGCCACACGCTGGACGATGCCGTTCTTGTCCACGGTCAGGATTCCGCCGATTCCGCCGGGGAAGGCCCAATAGACTGTCCCATCCGGGGCCACCGCGATGTCGTAGGCAAAAACCTGGGCCTGTTTGGCGGGAACACCCTCGTACGGGCAGCCGCTGCAATTGATGCCGGCAAAGGTATCAATCACTGTCGTGCCGAGCGCGGCGGCGGTCCGGCGCCGTCCATCGCCGTAGTACATGACCTGCGTTTGCGGGTCATAGACGTGTTGCACGTCCAGGGTCCAACCGCCGAACCCGGCGCTCTTGGCGGCCCAGGATGCGATCAGGGTCTCCCATTCGTCACAAATGAGGAACTCCTGGCGGGAGGCGTTCTCGAGAATCATCGAGGTGCCGCGGAGTGTGGCCCAAGCGACATCGTTGGTGACCGGCTGCTGATAGACGCCGGGGTAGGCATAGCAAGTCCTGCCCACCACGCGCTGGCTGCCGTTTACCGGACGCCCGTACACGTCCAGGCCGTCCCAGAGGAAGTTGGTGGACAGGTTGGGCACGGGCGGAAACTCGAAGTGAAATGGCCGGCCGGCAATCGTGAATTCAAGGACAAGGTGCGTCAGGCTGGCCGGCAGGTTCGTCCCGCTCAGGGGAATCTCCAGCGTGTGGGCGAAGTCGGTGACGTGGTCGCTCTGGTAGTGCAGGCGGAAAGGCGTGCCGACGATCGGCACGTCCTCGCCCAGAATCTGATTCTCGACTTCAATGATCGAGCCGCATTGCTGGTTGGGATTGTCCAACGGCCCGCCCCCGCCGCCTGGGCCACCGTTGCCGGAGCGTGGACTTGGTAGGTTGGGCGGCACCGCATCGTCCGGCGGACGATGACCGTAGTTGCCATCCCACGGCGTCGCGGAGAAGTGCGGGATGGGCATGCGCCAGAGCTCCTGCCCGGCGGAATACAGCGCCGCCAACTGTTCGCGCTCCGCCGCCGTCAGGCCGGTGTTGTCGGCCACCGTGTCGCCGTCGGTGTCCACGTTGGCCAGGCCGCCGGTGATGCTCACGATCTTGACCACTCGTCCGTTGGGCGACCCCACCCAGGCGTTCTTGGCCGGATCGTAGGCCCCGAGCGGCACGATCAGGCCCACTTCAATTCCCAGGAAGTTCTCGATGTAGAGCGCCGCCGGCTGGCTGAGCAGCACCGTTGACGCGCCCGCTGCGATCTCCTCGTCGGCGGAAATGTCCACGCAATACGTGTACGCGCTGGTGATCGGCAGGAGTGCCGGCATCGCCGCGGGACCGTTGGTGCCCACCGTGAACTCGGTCAATCGCAGGTGCAACGTTGCGGCGTCGTTGGTCGTGCCATTCGGGAACACGAACTGGCCGGTCGTGCCGGGCTGCACAATCAACGTCGCCCGGCGCGTGCCGTCGGCGTCGGTCTGAGCCGAGCCGCGCGCGACCTGCGCGGCGGAATTGGTGCCCAGCGTGACCGCCGTCACCGCGCTGTCCAGCGGCAGCAACACCACGTCGGGCGCCACGGTGTAATCCTGCCAGCGAGCCTGGAGTTGCCGGTGGGCGGGGATATAGCCCTGCTTTTGGTACGTCACCACGAGCAAGCCGCCGCCGTTGACGGCCATGTCGAACAGGCCGTCCGCCCGGCTGTACGTGTAGCCGAACTCGGGATGATCCGGGGTGCTGATGTGTACGCCGGGCAGCGGCGCGTTGTCGGCGCCCTTGACCTTGCCGCGGATCACCGCCGCCCGCTTGAATTCGATGGTGTCTGGATCCATTCCGTACTGGACGGCGTTGGCGCCCGTATAGAGAAACCTGGTCGCATCGGCCAGCACGGTCACCACGCCGTTCGAGGGCGGCGGCGCGATGCTTCCCGGATCGGGCGGCAACAAGTGGACGATCACCGTCACTGTCGCCGTGTCCGTGTGGCCCTGACCATCGCTGATGGTGTAGGTGAATGTGTTGGTGCCCGTGAACGAAGGGGTAGGTGCGTAGTGAGCGACGTTGTTGGTGAACGCCACGACGCCGTTGGCGGGCTGGCTGAAGCTCGTCACGCCGAGCGTGTCGGCATCGGGATCGGTGTCGTTGGCAAGGACGAAGATGTTGACGGCGTTGTCCACCACCGTCGCCGAGGAATCATCCACGGCGTTCGGCGCCTGGTTCGCGGGCGCCTGGACGATCGCGAACACCTGCTCCGATTCCGCGCTCTCCCCGTTGGGGTTGACCGCAGTGACGACGTAGAAGTTGGTCGTGCCGGCGGTCTGCATCGCATCCACATACGGAGTGGTCGCGCCGGTAATCTTCGCGCCGTTGGGCAGGCCGTTGTAGTTGCTCTTGTCCACGCCGCTTTGTGACGCGCGGTAGAGGTTGTAGGAGGTTGCGCCGGGGACGTTGTTCCAACTCACCGTCACCTGTTGCACGCCGCCGGTCGCCGTCACACCCGTCGGGGCCGAAGGCGGATTGTTCGTCGGGCCACCGGACTGTAGCCGGACCACCTGGAAATCGCCGATGCGTTGCTCGTCGGGGCCGGCCGAGTTCCACTTGAACTTCGGGATCTTGGTCGAAACCGCCCCGACGGTGTTGCCGATCACGCCGAACCCGGTCCCGGCGTTGTTGGTTTCGACGCTCCCCAAGCTGACCTTGCCGATCGCCGTCGCTCCGATGACGCTGTTTGCAAACGCACTGCCGGTCCCACCTTTCACGCCCTTGATGGTGATCGAACCGATCGTCACGCCGTTGGAAAACGTGCCGCCCGCAAACGGATCGTCCACGGCATCGGGGGTGAAACCGGCATAGATGGTCGAATCGTGCAGGGCGCCGAGTTTGAGTTTGCCCATGCTGCCGTCCACGAGCAGCGCGGAGTTGCTGACCGCGCCCGCAATACTCAGGCTCCCCAGAACCAGCGTGCCCGCCGGCGCCCCTGCGCCCGAGAGCGTGATCATCGAATCCGAGGCCGTCGCCAGGCTGAGAGCCCCGAGAAACCCATCTATGTCAATGCCCTCGCCATCGGCGAGGTCGGCGGTTTTTCCGCTGATGCTCTGGAGCGGCCCGTCGGAGATGATGCTGCCGATCCGGATGTGGGCGTCGCCGACTTTGCTCACTTTAATGGTCAGCGCGCTGGCCGCATCCGTCCCCATAAGCGTGATTGTGTCAATCGGCCCCTGGTCGTTCATGTCCGGGTCTAGGAGGGCGACGACCATTGTGCCCGCCCCTTTCAACTGCAGCGTCACCACATCGCCATCTGAGTCGGTGATGATTTCCGTCTGGTCAGCGTGAGCCAATCGGCTCTGTGCGCCGATCAGGAGCACAGTGAGCAGCGTGACGGAAACGCGTGGGACGAGGGGGAGCCAATAATGCGCGTGTCGTGAGGGAAATCCGGTTCTCATGAAATTTCAGTCCTTGTCCGGTTGTCCAGAGAGAAGGTCAATTCGTGCCCGCAATGCGCGCATCATTACCGGGAACTGCTCCCAAAAGTCGAGGCGAATCATCAAGGGACTGGTTGCCATTCGAGGCGGCTCCGGTTCGTAGTCGAGCGTTTCAGCGCGGACTTGGAGGGATTGCCGGGCTGCTCGACACCCGGGCTGAAGCGCTGAACTGCAAACAGACTTCTTGAGCCGCGCTCCTCAACGTGCTTTTCTCCACCCGATGTCCGCGTCTGTTCCCCAAACCAACTGGGCGATGATTCGCCGTTTGCTGGCGCTTGGCTGGCGGTACCGCGTCGGCAGTTTGAAGGTGGTCGGGTACCAGGTCGTGTTGCTCATCATCGGCATGAGCGGGCTGGCTCTCACGGGAGTCGGCATTGATTACGTGCGTCAACAAGTCCAACACACCTCCCGGCCGCCCCGTTGGCCGTTTGGCATATCACCGCCCGATGACTGGAGTCCCATGCTGGTGCTCGGCGCGATCGCGGCGGCGATTTTCACGTTTGCGCTGGTGCGATCGGGATTGAACTTCCTCTACACCGTCGCGTTATCGAAGTTCATCCAGATGGAGATTGTCGTCCAACTGCGCGCGGACGTGTACGACAAGTTGCAGCGGTTGAGCTTTCGGTTCTTCGACGCCAACGCCAGCGGCACGATCATCAATCGCGTTACGGGCGACGTGCAATCGGTGCGATTGTTTGTGGACGGCGTGCTGATTCAAAGCGTGATCATGGCGCTATCGCTCGGCGTGTATCTCGCGTACATGTTGACCATCCACCCTACCCTCACGGTGACATGTCTCGCGACGACGCCGTTGCTCTGGCTGGCTTCGACCCTCTTTTCGCGCATCGTGCGACCGCTCTATGACAAGAGCCGGGAACTGTCCGACCGCATGGTGCTCACGTTGTCGGAGAGCATCCAGGGAATCCAGGTCGTCCGCGGATTCGCACGGGAACGGGAGGAGATTGCCCGTTTCCAGGCGGCGACACGCGCGGTGAGAGACCATCAGTTTTCGATCTTCCGTCGCGTGAGCGTGTTCAGTCCCACCATCGGGCTCCTCACGCAGACCAACATCGTCATTCTGCTCGCGTACGGTGGATTCCTGGTGATCGAAGACGAACTCCCGCTCGGCGCCGGCCTTGTGGTGTTCGCGGGATTGCTCCAACAATTCTCAGGGCAGATTCAAAACATCGCCACCATCGCCAACAGCATCCAGGAAAGCCTCACCGGCGCGCGGCGTGTGTTCGAGGTGCTCGACGCCCCGCTTGAGATCCAGGCGGCACCTGACGCCGTGCGTATCCTCAAGGCACGGGGTGGCGTCGAGTTTGAGCACGTGTCCTTCGAGTACGTCCCCGGCGACCCGGTATTGCAGGACGTGCATTTCCAGGTGCAACCCGGGCAGTGCGTTGCAATCCTGGGCGCAACCGGTTCGGGCAAGAGTACCCTGTTGAGCCTGGTGCCGCGCTTTTACGATCCGACAAAGGGACGCGTCCTCATAGATGGCGTGGATGCGCGACGGATCAACCTCGATGATCTCCGTCGCAACATCGGCATCGTGTTCCAGGAGAGTTTCCTTTTCAGCAACAGCGTGGCGGCAAACATCGCCTTCGGGCATCCCAACGCCACGCGCGAGCAAGTCGAGCGCGCCGCGAAGATTGCCGCCGCGCACGAGTTCATTCTCCGGCTGCCGCAGGGCTACGACACCGTGCTCGGCGAGGGAGGCGCGGACCTCTCCGGCGGACAACGGCAGCGTCTTGCCATCGCGCGCGCGGTTTTGCTCGAGCCCTCGATCCTGCTGCTCGATGATCCGACGGCGGCGATTGACCCGCAGACCGAACACGAAATCCTGGAAGCGATGGACAACGCGATGGAGGGACGCACGACGTTCGTGGTGGCGCATCGGTTGAGCACGCTGCGTCGTGCCGACATGGTGATCGTGTTGGAGAACGGCCGCATTGTGCAGATGGGCACGCACGCGGAGTTGATAAAGATGAAGGGACACTATCAACGCGCCGCCACGTTGCAGGTGGTGGACGAGGAGAGTCGCCGGCTGTTGGGAGGGACGGCGTGAAGAACACGATAGGGTTTGTAGTAGAGCGCTTCAGCGCGGTCGCGGAACGTGCCAGAGGATTTCAAGTCCGCGCTGAAGCGCTCTACTACAAACCCCCGCGCGAACCACATGAGTAAACCCAACACAACCGCCGCCGCCATTACGCACGTCCCGCATGACTCGGATTACGAAGCGGACACGAGGCCACTCGATTTCGGGCTGATCCGTCGTATGTTTCAGTTCGCGCGTCCCTATGCGCGTAAGCGCAACTGGCTGCTGATGTGCGTGCTCTTGCGCGCGATCCAATTGCCGTTGCTTGCATGGGCCATCGGCGCCGTCATCAACGGCCCCATCTCCCGCCATGATATTCGCGGCACCCTGCTGGGGGCCGCCGCGTTTCTCGCGCTCGCAGCCATCACCAATTTCACGTTTCACTTCCGACAGCGCCTCGGCCTCGAGTTCGGCGAATCCGTCATCCACGATTTGCGTAATGCAATCTTCCAGCACCTCCAGCGGATGCCCATCGGGTTCTTCCACAAGACGAAGCTCGGTCGCATTCTCGGTCGCGTGACCTCGGATGCCGAGGCGGTCCGCAGCGGAATCCAGGAAGTTCTTTTTGTCAGCCTGGTACAGGGCGGGCAAATGGTCGTGGCTGCAGCCTTGATGCTGTACTATGATTGGGTTTTGTTCCTGGTGGTCGCAGGGATCGCGCCCGTATTGCTGGGTTTGCATCGGCATTTCCATAGGCGGTTCAGCACCGCCGTGCGCGAAGGCCAGTGGAGCATGACCCGTGTGACGGCCACCATCGCTGAATCGGTGAGCGGCATTCGAGTGACGCAGGGGTTCGTGCGGCAGGAGGTTAACGCGGGGCTCTTCCGCCGACTCGTGGCGGATCACTCGCGGTACAATGTGGACATCGCGCGAACAGCGGGCGTGTTCCTGCCGTTGCTTGAGCTCAACAGCCAGTTTTTCATTGCGGCCCTGTTGCTCCTGGGAGGATACCGCGCGCTTGATCCCGATATCCACATGCCGCTGGGGAATCTCATCCAGTTTTTCTTTCTCGCGAACATCTTCTTCGCGCCGATTCAATCGCTCGGCAACATGTACAACTACGCGTTGACCGCGATGGCGGGCGCGGAACGCGTGTTCAAGCTGCTCGACACCAAGCCCGATTGGGAAGACCCGCCCGATGCGTTGCCGCTGTCGGACATCACGGGAAAGGTCGAGTTTCGGAACGTGACGTTCGGGTACGGAACGGATCGTCCCGCGCTGTACGACATCAGTTTCGTCGCCGAACCCGGCCAGACCATCGCGCTCGTGGGTCACACGGGCAGCGGCAAGAGTTCCATCGTCAACCTGATTTCAAAGTTCTACCTGCCGAACGAAGGCACGGTCTTGATTGATGGCCGCGACCTGCGCACGGTGCAGAGCGAGTCATTGCACCGCCAGACAGCAATCGTGCAGCAGCAGAACTTTCTGTTCAGCGGCACTGTGCTCGACAACATCCGCGTCGGCAAGCCGGAGGCAACCGACGGACAGGTGATCGAGGCCGCGCGCAAGCTGGATTGTCTCGACTTGTTCGGCGCGATGCCGGAGGGCATCCGCACATCCGTAGGTGAACGGGGCAGCGGCCTCTCCCTCGGGCAACGTCAACTCGTCTGCTTCACGCGCGCGATGCTGGCCAACCCGCGCATTCTTATCCTCGATGAAGCGACGAGTTCCGTGGACGCCATGACCGAGGCGCGTTTGCAGGCTGCACTGGCCAAGTTGTTGAAGGGACGCACGAGCTTCGTCGTCGCTCACCGTCTGAGCACGATTCGACACGCGGACCTGGTGTTGGTGCTCGAGAAAGGCCGAATCATCGAACGCGGCACCCACAACGAATTGCTCGCCCGCGCGGGCGTGTATGCGAATCTCTACCGGCAGTTTGTGCGGGCGACGGAGGCGTGAGGTTGACAGAACGGATGGGAGTCGGCAGAATCACCCGTTGGATCATGACAGCACAACACAGGACAATCGCAAGGTGGACCGAGTTTCAAGAAGCCTGGTCCGGGATGCACAACTTTCTGATGACGGGCGAATGCGTGCCGTTCGAGTTCACGTTTCCACCCGTGGATCGCATCGTGGAGGAGATGCGTCAGAGCAAGGCGACCGACGTTCGTTCGGGCGCAAAAGCAAACAAGCTGCTGCTCGACGACAAGCAGGACGAGTTGCGCACGATTCCTCTCGATCAGATGATGAAGCAACCGTTCGCGATGGGGAATTTTCGGCTCGGCGAGTTCGATGCGCCCGGGAAGTTTCTGCATGGATTCGGGAAGCGCGTGCTCGATCCGTGGCGGGCGGCGTTGGCGGACCACGGATTCACTTTCGAACGCTGTTACCCGATCATTTTTCTCGGCGGGCCCGGCTACGCGACGAATTACCACATGGACTTTTCGCACGTCCTCGCGTGGCAGGTGTATGGCATCAAACGATTCTGTGGCCTCCGCAATCCTGACCGCTGGGCACCGCGCGAGATGCGGGTGCTCTACCGCGCAGGGGTATATGAGAAACCACCCGAGATCACCGAAGCGGACGCGTTGTGTTACGAGATGAAGCCGGGCGACGTGCTCTGGAACACGATCCTGACGCCGCATTGGGTCGAGGCGTCGGACAGCGTCGCGATGAGCATCAATATTTCACACGGTGGAGTTCGACTTCATGGCAAGCTGTGTCCTGTCGAGCAGGAGCTCGAAGACTTCCGCGCGAAACATCCCGAGATCGCGCCGAAGAAGATTCAGGGAAAGTACTGAACGCAAAGCCGCGCCTGGCAACGTCTCACAAGCTGAAGCTTGAACTCCAAACGCAAGCGGTGCGCATCTATCGTTCGGAGTTCCAGCTTCAGCTTGTCCGGAATTGATCCAACGCCATCGTTGCGACCGCCAGCTCACTTGCGCTTGCTGCCACCGATGCTCAATCCCAAGCCACCGTCAATGCGCACGTACTGGCCGGTAATGAAGCCCGCCTTGTCGCTCACCAGAAACGCGATCAACTCCGCGACCTCCTCGGGACTGCCGATTCGCTTCACCGGATGCATCTGTTTGCATTCCTCCAGCACCTCCTCCGGATTCGGCGACTGCGCGATCGCCCAGCGCAACATCGGCGTGTCCACCGTGCCCGGGCACACCGCCACGCACCGAATCTGCGGCGCGTAATCCACTGCGATGCTGCGGGTCAACCCGAGCAACGCGGTCTTGCTCGTGGTGTAGGGGGCGACCTTGTTCTGGCTGAGGAACGCCTGCACGCTCGATACGTTGATCACGACGCCTTTGCCGCGCGCCAGCATCAGCGGGATGGCGTGCTTGGCGCAGAGAAACGCGCTCTTGAGGTTGATGCCGAGCACGCGGTCCCATTCGGCCTCGCTGGTCTCGGTAACGCTGCCATAGTGCTGGATGCCGGCGTTGTTCACGAGGATGTCC
>CAZOTB010000197.1:0-10651 GCA_964582645.1 uncultured Verrucomicrobiota bacterium
CACCCGTCCTGTCACCCGGCATTTCGCGCATGAGAAGATGTACGTGGGCACGAACTGTTGGATGTTCTTGAACTGAATCGGTTCGGTTTTCTCGAAGTGGCCCTGCTCTTCCTTGGGCAGCGACTGCATGAAATCCTCGCTCACCAGAATCTGCCAGCCCTCGGCTTTGTCGCAGAGCCGGGAGGCAAGGTTGACGGCGTGGCCGATGGCGGTGAAATCGCGACGAATCTCGGAACCGATCGAGCCCATGATCACGTCCCCGCGATGGATACCGACGCCAAGCGCGAGCGGCCAGTGGTTCTTCGAGGTTACTTCGTGAACGCGCCGCAGAAGCTCCCGGCCGCACTCGAACGCGCGCTGAGCGCCGTCGGGCTGATCAATGAACAACGCCATGATCGCGTCGCCCACGAATTTGTCCACATCGCCGCCCGCGGAAAGGACCACCTCGGCCTGCAAGCCAAGAAGTTGGTTGAGTTCATCCACAAGTTTGTTCGCTTCGCGTTGCTCGGAGAACCGGGTGAACCCGCGCAGGTCGGCGAAGAGCACCACCACATCGTGCTCCGAGCCGGTGAGCCAGGAGGGATCGTGGTTGCTGCGGCGCACGGCCTCGGCGGTGAAACGGGAAACGAACGGCAGCAGCGCCAGCTTTTCCTTGAGCGAGAGCACCATGTCGTTGAACACGAGCGCGAGGTCCTGGATTTCGTCCTTCGAGCGCACGGCGACCTGCACGTCGTGTTCGCCGCTCTGGAAGCGCCTGATTCCTTCCGAGAGCTTGGCGATGCCGCGTGTCAGGTTGCGGGCGAACAACAAACCGGGGATCATCGCGATCACGAACGCATCGAGCGCGATGGCAGCCGACTTGAGCAGATCGTTTCGCAGCTTGCTGAGATACCGGCTGATTTCCGCATCCACCTCGACGATGGCGACGGGGTTGCGCGCGGCATCGAGCACGGGCGCGTAGCCGCTGATCCAGGTGCCGTGTTCGTCGCTGTAGATGCCCGTGCTGTGCGGTCGGCGGAAGCGCATCGTGTCCGAGAACGGCTGCCTGCATTGCTCGCGGATCGTGTAGCGATCGCCGACGAAGGTTTTCTCCTGTAACATCACGACGAACTCGGTCTCGAACCCGCCCGGCTGGAGCGGACGCAGGATGTAGATTTCCTGTTCGCTGAGGTTGTTGATCATCCGGACCCGATCGAGGAACTCGCGCGCGTGGCGGAAGGCCGGACTGGAAGCGTCGGCGTTCGAGTGGATGCTCATGATCTCGTCGCCGTTCAGCGAGAGCGCGGCGGTGCCGGCCACGCTGCGGACGAAGAACTGAAATTCTTCGAGGAGCTGTTGCTTGCGAACATGGGACTGCCACGCCACCATCGCCCCTGCGACCGTCAGGGCCACGACGGTGATTGAAAGCATGATCTTGGCACGGAGGCTCATGGGATCGGGTTCACCTTCGTTGGATGCAGGAAAATGCGAGGGTGTTTCGCAGTTGTGGCCGCCCGCGCCGAGGGCGGCCGTGGTCAACGCCCGCGGCTGCAACCGGAAGGTAATGGTGCAGAGGGATCATCCAGAAACATCGGCCGCACGCTCGGTATGGATGGCGCTCACCCCCGCGCGTCGAGTTCTACCGCTTCCTTCAGCCGGTCGAGCACATCGGGGATGGCCGAGGTGACGCGATTCCAATTCGAGATCAGCGGAATGCCGAGTGGGTCGCGCAAGAATTCATCGGCAGCGATCCGCACGCTTTTGTTGAACGCTTGCACGGCGAGCAACTCCTCGTGACGATGGAACGGCAGCCGGTTGAGCGCGGCGAGGTCTTCATACTGTTTCACGGCATCTTGTGCGACGCGAAGGTATCGCACGCTCAATGTGCGAAAGAGCGCCTCGGACACGACCACGCCCTCGGTCGCCAGATTACGGAAGAGGGATTTCGCGATGTCGGTGCTCATTTTCATCAGTCCCTTGGTTTCGTCTTCCGCCGACAACAACTGGTGCTTGTGCTCGTACTTCTCGCACAACTCGACCTGGCACACGCGCTTGATGGTGCAGTTGCGGAACACCTCGCATAACACGCCGATTTCCAAACCCCAGTCGCCGGGGATGCGGTTGACGCGCGCCAGGTCGGCCAGCATCGAGAACTCGCCCGCGAGTGGGTACCGGAAGCTGTCCAGAAACGCCAACAACGGCACGTCGCGCCCCAGCACCTTCTGGAGCGCGTTGACCAGCGGTGTCACCAGCAGGCGCGTGACGCGGCCGTGGATCCGGTCGGACACGCGCGCGTAGTAACCTTTGCAGAACTCGTAGTCCATGCTCGGACTGGCGAGCGGGAATACCAGTCGCGCGAGAAGTTCCCGGTCATAGGTGGTGATGTCGCAATCATGCAGGGCGATGATTTTGCATTTGTCCTCGGCAAGGACCAGGCCGCAGCAGAGCCACATGTTGCTGCCCTTGCCAAGGCCTCCGATCGAGAGGTCGTTCTCGACCATGAGCCCCAGCAACTGCTGCACGCGAGGTCCGTCACGCCAGAGAATCTGTACGTCCTGCGGCAACACGGAGAAAAATCGGCGGGCGCGCTCGAACTGGGTCGCATCGGCCTGATCGAGTCCAACCACGACCTGCCGGATGTAGCGGACGTGCTTGAGCTGTTCGACGATGCCGTGGAGCGCATCGCCCTCCAACTCACTGTAGAGGCAGGGCAACACCAGCGCAACGGAGCGATGCGCGGTGAAGTCTGACAGTGTCGCTTCGATCGCATCGAGCTCGTACTTCCCGAGCCGATGAAGTGTCGTGATCACTCCTGTTTGATGAAAGTCGCTCATGGCACCACAAATTCCTCGCCCCATTTAACCAATGCGAATAAACTCTAATCCACTGGTGAAACCTTACAAGGTCATTCTCTGGGATGTGTACGGAACGCTTCTGACCTCACGCGCGGGCGATCTGCAAACGCTCCTCGAACACGAGAAGGACCTCAACGCCGCATTCGACAAGGTCATCGCCCAGTTCGATCTCGAAGAGGCGGTCTGCCGGTACGCGCCCGACAAGACGCCCGCAAACGAGTTGCGGCTCTTGTTTTTGCAGCGCATCCAGGCGGTGCACCGGCGGAAACGGGAGCAGGGCATCGAGCATCCCGAAGTGCGCGTCGAGGAAATCTGGCTGAGTATTCTGGAGGAGCTGGCCGAGCACGGCTACCGGCATCCCGATGGCAAACCCTCGCAGTCGGATCTCGCGCGGGAGGTTGCACTGCATTTCGAGCGGACGGTCAACCCGAAACGACTCGTTCCCGGCGCATGGGAGACGTTGCTCGAACTCCACCGTCGCAAGGTTCGTCAGGGAATCGTGTCAAATGCGCAGTTCTACACCCGCATCGAACTGGCCGAACTGCTGCGCGTCGAGAGCAACGGACAGGTTCCGACGTTCCACACGATCTTCGACGATCTGCTGGTATTCATGTCATGCGACTTCGGCTTCTCGAAACCAACCCCGGCTATTTTCAACCACGTCCGCAACGTCGTCTGGGGGGAAGGATGGAAGGTCAAAGACACTCTGCACGTGGGTAACGACATGCTCAACGACGTCTGGTGCGCGAAGCAGGCCGGCTTTGCCGCCGCCCTCTTTGCCGGCGACCCCCGCAGCGTGCGCTGGCGCAAGGACGACCCGCGCTGTGCCCAGTTGCAGCCGGACTTCGTGATCTCGAGCCTGTCGGAGGTCCTGAAGTTCGTGTGAAGCAACTCGCCATTCTCCATTACCATCTGCGCCCGGGCGGAATCACCACGGTCATCCGAAACGCGCAGCGCGCTCTCTCAAACGATTTCGAGATCAAGATTCTGGCCGATTTCGGCTACGACGATCAGCCAGCTCGTAGCCCGGGAGCGTTTCTCCGGGAATCCCGCACATTGATGCGACGGTTGGAGGACCGACTGCATGGCGTGGACATCCTGCATGGGCACAACCTCACCCTTGGCAAACATCCCCGGCTCACCTGTGCGTTGAAACTGCTCGCAGAACAGGGACGGTTGCGGATCCTCAACCAGATTCATGACTTCGTGGAGGACGAACGCCCGGTGCAACTACGCGCGCTGCGCTATTGTACCGGACGCCGGGACGATTCGTTCTGGCGTTCGATCTGTTACTACGATCTACCAAACGTACTGTGGGCCACGCTCACGACTCGTGCCGCCGAGAAGCTCGCCGAACGAGGCGTGCCCGCGGAAGTGATCCGCGTTCTGCCGAATCCCGTGGACACCGCGTTTCTGACGCAGCCCAAGCCATCGAGGCAACACCTGGGGGAAGCGGTACGGAAGATCGCGGTGTTCGCGCGGCGCCACCACTACGACTTCGATCCGCGCCGCAAGATTCTGCTTTCACCGATCAAGTTGATGGTGCGCAAGAACAACGCCGAGACGGTCGAGTTGCTGAAGCAGCTCAACACGCTGTGCAATCGCGACAAATACCAGCTTCTCATGAGTCTCGAAGCTCCCTCGCCCGACGATCGCCGGTACGGCGAATCGCTGAAGCGGAAGGTGCGCCGGGAACGGTTGCCTGTGGTCATCGGCGTTGGGGAGGAAGTGGACCTGTTGGCGCAGTTTCATCTCGCCCACGCCATCGTCACGACCTCAAAGATGGAAGGGTTTGGCTACGCGTTTATGGAGGGTTGGCTCTGCGGAAAACTCGTCGTGGGACGCGACATCCCCGAGGTCACGCGCGATTTCGTCGCGGAGGGAATGGACCTGCGTCACCTGTATCGCGAGTTCAACGCCGCCGCCGTCCGCCGCATCGCGTCCCTGCTCGCCCGCCCACCGGCGAAACTGATCGTTCACAATCGAAAGGTCGTGCTGGAGAACTATTCGCTGAAGGCGTATGCGGAGCGGTTTGGGGAATTGGTGCGACGTCTGTGATGAACC
Source organism: uncultured Verrucomicrobiota bacterium (assembly GCA_964582645.1). GTDB lineage: Bacteria > Verrucomicrobiota > Verrucomicrobiia > Palsa-1439 > CAZOTB01 > CAZOTB01. The sequence goes on from CAZOTB010000197.1 coordinate 4,899, forward strand.
ACCCGAAGCCACTTAAGCGGGCCTTCGTTGGCTCGACCGGTCTGCCGGGCTTACCACATGGCGCACTTCGAAAGCACACAATGTTTGTCCCGACCTGCCCGTAGCACACGGTTTTCCACACGAGGTTGGTTGGCGCGGAAACACTGAAACAATAGTTCGATCTCGGCTGCAGGACGAAGCTGCGGAATTCGCAAGGAGCGAGGAAGCTAACAAAGCGGGTATGCCACCGCTGCCCTATTAGAACTTCCACGTAGCCACGTAGTGGCTCGCAGTCATGCTTTGTGAAGATGACCGGCTCACGAAGTGAATTTGAAATGGCGAATACCGCCACGGATCCGGGCTCACCGACAGGAGCTATCGTGCTACCGTCACACGCCGTGACCGGATTTGTCCCCGTGTAGAGCAACGTCGCGGGCAATTCGGTTTCACCGGCGATGCAGTGCCATGCGAGCGCGACCGCGATCACCGCAAATGTAAGAACCCGTTTGGTCATACTCGACAGTAACCCTGTTGTTCTCCGGTACCAATATCTGGAGCAATTGTCTTCAAGTGTAACTTTGCTATGCCATTTTCAGTTGCTCATTACGCGAAATCCCCCGCGGTTGAATCTTCCGCAGTCTCCAGCAGATTGTGCAATCGGCGGCGAAGCACCTTCAGGGAGAAGTGCTGCTTCGCGATCGCATAATTCCGATCCGCCATCCGCTTGCGCAACTCAGCGTCGGCGAGCACCTGTCCCGTGCGTTCGACGACCGCGTCGGTGACGTAGCCGTCCATCGTGATTGTCTCGAAGCCGAGCGGCTCGATATCGAGCATATAGACCGAGTAGCGGTTGACGAGGATCGGTCGGCGAAAATAGACCGCTTCGAGGAACGCGTTGCCGAAACCTTCATAGACGCTCGGATAGGTAATAAGATCGGCGTGGGGATAAATGTCCCAGAGCGTGTAAATCTTCCGCCCCTGTTCGTCGTGCTTGCGCGTCTCGCTGAGGCGGTTGGCCACGAACCGCATGTCCACACCCTCGGCTTGGGCCAGATCGCTCAGCCATTTGTAGTATTCGAGGCCTTCGTCGCCCGCGCTGTGCGAGACCACCAGCTTGGCGCGTGGATTCTTGAGCCGACGCACGATCTCGATCGCGTGCTCGACGCCTTTGCGCGCGACGACGCGCGTGGGCTGGAGAATGAGCAGGTCGTCCGGCTTGAGGCCGATCTGTTCCCGCAGGTCGCGCGCGTACTCGTCGGTCGAGGGCGGCTCGCTTTCGAAGTCGAGCACGTTGGGAATGAGCGACGACGGCACTCCCTTGCGCTGGGCCAACTCGCGTCGCGCGGGCGTGTTAATCACGACGTGTTTGATGCTGGCCAGGTTGGGCGGGAACGCGGCATCGAGGATGTCCTGCACGCCGGTGATCATGAACCGCTGCCGCTCCCAGTAAAAATCGTGATGGTGCGCGATGGTGTGGATGCCGGTCTCGGCGATGAATTCAGTGAGCGCGACACCGAGCGGGATGTTCATCGGAATCGTGAGCGCGTTCTGGGCGACGATGAGATCCACTTTGTACGCGCCGACGAATTCCCGTATGGAACGCTTCAACCGCTGACTCAACTGATGGATTCGGTCGGTGGTGGTGGCGGAACGCGTCCGCAGCCCGAAGCATTGTTGTTGCAGGGCGATGATGTCGGGATGCGTGAAATGCGCCTCGGGGTCAACCACGCCCGGCTTCAACTCCGCATCGAGCTCGCCTGCGCAGAAGAACACGTTGTGGCCGAGCTTCTGGCAGACCTTGGCCCATTTGACCGTCTCCAGCGTCACGCCGTCGTTCCCGGCCAGTCGCGTGGAGACGAAGCCAATGTTCATGGAGAACACAGTTATGCGGCAACATGGATACCGTCAAGGTTCGATCCCGGCCGTGCTCGCGGAGGGCAAAGCCACTGCTCAGCCTGCATGAGAGCGCGCGGGGCGTTTGGCGTGAGCGATCCGTTCAATGACGGCTCGTACGATCATCGGCCAGACAATCGTGGCGTCGGCGAGGACCTCGGCCCAGCGGCCCCCGCGCTCCTCCGGCACGAACTTACCCCATGAGACGCCCTCCGAATAGGTGCAGCCCGACAGGTGGCCCCAATGCGCGGGGTCCGGGCAGATGCGCACACCGTAATGGAATGGCTTGAAGCCGCCGCCGTTGACTTTGAGCCGCTGCTGGACGAGATCGAGATAGGGACCGACTTGTTGTGCCCAGTTGCGCGGCACCCCGCCGCCGATGGTGAAAATGCCGAGCTTGGTTTGCTTCTCGATCAGCGCCGCGTAGGCTTCCAGGTCGTCGAACGGATCGAACACGAGCGACGGCTTTCCATCCTCGATGCGTTTGCGGTTGAACACGGCAAAATCGAGCCCCAGTTCGCAATCGGTGAACGCAGGAATGAACACGGGCACCTTCTTCCGGTAGGCCGACTTGAGGATCCCTCGGCCCGGCGATTTGCGACACAGTTCGCGGCCGAGCATCTGGCAGATGCGCCAACTGCTGAGGGGTTTGGTGGGGTCGTGCTTTTCCAGCACCGCGTACAGGAAATACTCTGCGTGCAGAAGATTGCGCTCGAGCTCGATTGTGTCGTGCACGCGATCGTACCCGGCCGAGAACAGCTCTTCATCTGAGATCTTGGGATTCGCCTTGAAATGGGTCAGCCCACCGGCCTCGACCAGACCGTGCGTCATCAAGGCGCCGGTGCTCACCACGGCCTGCACCATGCCGCGGTCAATCATCTCGCACAACACCAGCCCCATTTTCGCCACCGTCATGGCGCCCGAAAACGTTCCGACCACGAAACACTCCGGGTCGGTGACCATCTTGAACATCACATCGGCCGCTTCGCCCACCTGCCGCGCGCCGAACGACGCGCCGCGCATCGCTGTGACCATATCGTCCATCGTGCGCGCCTTGCGGACATCAATCGGCATCACCGGCTCGAGTTTGTGCCGGTGCCCATCGCTCAACGCGCGCACGGGCATCGCGGGCTGTTGCTTCTGCTTCAAATTGCGAAATGTTCGGTGCAATGCCATGTCTCTGCCAGAGCGTACACTCTATGTAGCCAATCCGGCACGCGCAACGCAAGCGATTCTTGCACAACGCGAGGAATTTGTTACAAGCAGCGCTCGATGAGTTCCATTCCGTTTCGAGACCTGGCCAACGCACACTTGTTCGACCTCAAGCCGTACGAGCCGGGACGTCCCATCGAGGAAGTCGCTCGCGAGTTCGGGCTGCCGTTCGACTCGGTCATCAAGCTCGCCTCGAATGAAAACCCGCTCGGGCCTTCTCCCAAGGCAGTCGCGGCAATGAAGCGCGCGCTTGACCAGGTCCATCTCTACCCCGACGGCGGCGGCTATTACCTGCGTCAGGGGTTGGCAAAACACCTCGGCGTCGAGATGGACAACATCATCCTCGGCAACGGCTCGAACGAGATCGTCGAGTTTCTGGCACACGCGTTCCTCAAGCCCGGGGACAATCTCGTGTGCGGCGACCGGGCGTTCGTGGTGTATCTGCTCATTGGCAGGCAATTCAACAACCGCGTCATCGAGGTGCCGTTCCGCAACCACGCCCACGATCTCGACGCGATGCTACGGGCAATCACACCCCAGACCAAGCTCCTGTTCGTCGCCAACCCGAACAACCCGACCGGCACGCGCGTGTCGAACGCGGAACTGTACCGGTTCATGGAGCGCGTGCCCGACCATGTGATCGTTGTGCTCGACGAAGCGTATTACGAGTTTCTCGAGGACCCACCGGACAGCCTGCGTTACGTGAACTCAACGAAGCCGAAGACAATCTTGATGCGGACGTTCTCGAAGATCGTGGGCCTGGCCGGACTCCGAATCGGCTACGGAATCGCGCCGAAAGAGTGCATCGAGATTCTGCAGAAGACCCGGCAGCCTTTCAATGCCAACTCAATCGCGCAGGCGGGAGCGTTGGCGTCCCTCGAGGATCGCGAGCACATCGAACGCACGCGCAAGCTGAACGCCGAGGGACGGAGGTTTCTGGAGACGCAGTTCGCCGCGATGGGACTCGAGTATGTGCCGAGCGCCGCGAACTTCGTGCTCGTCAAGGTCGGCGACGGCGCCACAGTCACGACCCACTTGCAGCGACGCGGCATCATCGTTCGTCCGATGGGAGGCTACAAGATGCCGGAGTGGATTCGCGTGACAGTGGGCACTCCGGATCAAAACGAGCGGTTCATAGACGGCCTTAAGTTGGAGGTTCGAGGATAGCGGGCTTGGTCGCCGGCCACTCTTGCGCAATCAAGGCCAATCGGCCCGGGGTCGAAGTGGGCCAGCTTGATGCGCGGAATCATTCGATTCCGCTTTTCCCACGGGGCAATGTCGTGGCTACCGTGGCACTCGGTCTTCCACGTCCACTACCGCGTGAGCGAACATCGGACGTTGACGGTCGAGGTTTGGCAGCCCGTGGAAGAAACCGACCACTTCGCCCATCGGGTTGATGATCATCCCGTGGCCCAGATGATGATGAAGCTTTCCATCGTAGCCACATTGGTTCACCGCGGCGAACGCGCGCCGATACTGAAGGCAATCCGTCACCGCGCAGCCGGGGAAGAAGGCCCTTTCCAGCCACTCGATATACTTTTTGCGCCCACGCTCGGTCTTTAGATCCTTCGTCACCACGCGATCCTTCCGTTTGCCGCCCGCGCCGGCGGGGGCGAGCACCAGTTCCACTCGGTTCCGCTGGAGGATGCCGTTCACGTTGATCAGGCCGCTGTCGGCGCAGATCGTGATCGCGCAACGGACGCCCCGAATGTCGAAGAATCTCAGTTTCGGCCGTCCCACGGGCTGGCCGGGGTCCGCGGGATCGGACGCCCCCGGTGGATGGCCGGTCAACGCGACGGCGGGTTCAAGCGGACGCTCGGTGAGGGTGACGCGGTTCTTGCGCTGCACGACGAACCTGCCGTTTGGGTACACGACGTAATGGCATAGATATCTTTTCCCATCCGCCGCTTCGACAAATCCAGCGCAAATCGTCACGCCAGTTGTGTGGGCCAGCTTCGCGAGCGAATCATAGATTCTTCCTTTTCCTGCCGGTTCCGCCGTGGCGATGACCTCTGGGAACGACCCGTAACCCGACGCGCTCAGTTCCGGCGTGAGCAAGACGTCTGCGCCGACCTCGGAGGCGCTTCGGGCGAAGCCGGCGATCTCTTTCAGATTGGCGGCAACGTTTCCCGGACGGCTCATGGTTGAGCCAATCGCGACGTGGATGCGTTTCATGGGCTGTGTGTCTTACTCGATTTCGCAAGGAAGCCAAGCCACATCGTCGCGATGTCGCTCTTGAGAACGGCAGCGCGATGTTGTCTGTCGCTAGGCCAGGGCTCCGGCGAGCGCTTGGAGCGTGATCGCCCGCTCCTCTCCGGTGGCAAGGTTCTTTACCTTGCACTGGCCGAGCTTCCATTCCTCGGCGCCAAACACGATGGCGAAGCGGGCCTGCAGCGCAGAGGCGGCCTTGAATTGCTTCCCGACGCCCTGTGGTGTGAACGAATAATCTACAGCGATGCCGTGTTCGCGCAGCTCGTGAATTGCTTTGAGCGCCTCGGTGCGAAGGTCTTCGCTCACGATGATGGCATAGGCATCGAGTTGCGATTCGATCTTCGGCAGCTTGCCTCGCTCGCGCAACAACTCGGTCAGCACCACATCGCCCATACCGAAGCCGAGGGCGGGCAGGTCCACGGCGTTGTCGGTGACGAGCTTGATGAGGTTATCGTAGC
>CAZOTB010000198.1:0-4334 GCA_964582645.1 uncultured Verrucomicrobiota bacterium
CGATTGTCTTCGAGCAGGGAACGCTGACGGTCGGTCAGTCGGAGGATAACAACGTCTGCGTCAAAGGCGCGGGCATCGCCGAACATCATGTCCGGTTCGAACAACGCGATAACCTCGTCGTTGTGATTGACCTTGGCTCGGACACGGGCACGTACGTGGACGGACGGGCCGTCGAGCAGTTCGTGCTGGGACATCGCTCCGTCGTCAAAGTCGGCGACCTCGAAATCCTCTTTCTCGAAGACGCCGTTTCCCCCGTGCCCACCGTGGTTGACTCTTCCGCGCTCCAGCGTCAGCCGAGCGGCCCCTTCCCGCTGGCCCGGGAGGTGTCGTGTCCCAATTGCGGTGCGTCGCTGCCCGCTTCGGCGACCATCTGCGGGCATTGCGGAATGATGCTGCCGCAGGGCGCGGGCGGCGTGCCGGCTCCGGTGGACGCGTACATCCGTCCCGCTCCCCAGGCGCGCGGCGCGGGCATCCTGCCGATGCTGAGTTTCTTTCTCGGGTTGTTCGGGCCGTTGGTCATCATCGGGTGGCTGCTCGGGATCATCTTCGGATTCATCAGCCTCTCGCTGATCCGGCAACGCGGTGGGTTCATGCGGGATCGCCGGTATGCGATCTGGGGCATCGGACTCGGGTTTGCCTGGTTTGCCATCCTGCTGGCGGCGGGCGTGTTGATGGTGCAGGGCCATCGGGAGAAAAAGACGCGCGGTGACATCGAGACGGCCATCAAACAAAACGAGACTGACGTGGCGTATCTGCTCAAGGAGATCGCCGTGGTCGAGGAGTTCCTCAAATCGAGCCAGGCGGTCGCGCTCGAACAGGGCGGCAGCGGTTTCGCCACGCTCAAGCAACTCCAGGGATTACCCAATCCGTTCCTGCGCATCGAAAATCTCCAGGAGAACAACAAGGGCTACCTCTTCACGGTGAAAGCGCACTGGGGCGACGATTTCACCGCGTCGGCGGTGCCGCTTCGGTACGGCGTGACGGGTCGCAAGACGTTCAGCATGGATCACACGGGCGTGTTGCGCGGGGCTGACATCGGCGGCAAACAGCCCTGGGAATACAACGCCGTGTTGCCCGAGCTGGAGATGGGCCGCAGCGTCTATCTCGAAGCCCGGGAACGGCTCGCGCGCGAGTTGCTCGTCGAAGCGCGGCGGCTCGCCGAGGAAGGAAAATTCGACCGCAGCCAGTTCATCCTCAAGGAGCTTCAGAAGAAGTACGTGCTGACCGAGACGTTCAAGAACTTCGAGGGCGTCGCGAAAGGCGTCGAACAACTCATCATCAACGCCCAGGCTCAGGCCGCACTCGACAAGGTGAGGCCGTTGCTCGCTGAGAACAAGCGCGCTGAGGCGGCGGCAGCGCTGAAGAAAATCGCGACAGATTTTCCCAAGGCCGTCAACGTCGAGGAGATCAAAGCGCAGGCGGCCGGGATCGAGGCGCAGTTGGTGGCGGAACGAAACAACGTCGCTGCCGGCAAGTGGGCTGAGGTCGTCAAGCTCGACCAGTCCGGCAAGGCCGACGAGGCGCTGGCGGCCTACCGCGCGTTCGCGGGACAGTTCCCGGACACGGCGACGTACGCCGGCAACAAGGGCAACCTCGAGGCCGCCATCGCGCGGATCGAGGAGGGCAAAGCAAGCACGTTGTTCGCGTCGCTGCCCGCGCTGGCCCGCACGAACGCGTCGCAGGTCATCAGCATCGTGACGCAACTGCAGGGCGGCTATCCCAACGCGCCGACGGTGAAGAACAATCTCACCATGCTCCAGGGTTTGCAGCAGCAGGCGCAGGCCTATCTCTACGTCGAGGAAGGCGCGGCGTTGCAGAAACAGCAGAAGTACGTCGAGGCCACCGACCGCTACGACAAGGCGCTGGTGTTGAACCCGTCACTGATGAAGGACCTCGTCGGGGACATTGAGAGCTGCTACTTCGAGGCGGGGGAGGCGTATTTCCGAGCGAACAAACTCGCCGACGCCGCGGCGGCGTACGAGAAATTCCTCAGCGTGACGTCCGACCCGGAGAAGCTCGAGAAGATCAAGCTCAAGCAGATTTACCTCTCGCTCGGTGAGATTCATTACCTGAACAAAAGCTACACCAACGCGCTGGTCTATCTGAAAAAGGGCGCGGAGTATTTCGGTGCCGAGCCCAAGTACTACCGCATGTACGGGCAGGCGTTGCTCAAACAGAAGAAGTACGACGATGCGCTGCCGCCCTATCAGTCGTTGGTGGCGTTGAACAAGGAGGACCCGCAGGCGCGGTTCGAGCGGGCGTTGTGCCTCTTGGGTTCGGCGCAGGAACAACAGAGCAACCTCGTCGTCGCCATCACCGCCGCCTCCGCGACCAACGCGCCGATTGCCGCGGCCGAGCAACGACCCACGACATGGTCGCAGTACGTGCTCCCGCCGTCCGTCGTGGACCGCAAGCTCAAGAAGGACGAAATCGAGGTCATCAAAGAGAAACATCTCGAGATGCGCTTGAGCGATACGCTCGACCGGCTCAAGTCGTACAGTTCCGCGACGCCCGAAGCGACGATCATCCGGGAAGCCGTGCGGTTGGTCAACGAAGTGCAAGCCTCCGCCAAGGAACTCGATGACTTGTCGAAGGACGCCAAGACCGAGTTGAGCAAGAGCAAGATCAACCGTGCCCGGTCGCAGTTGCTCTCCGTGTTCTCCACGCAACAGGATTACTTCGACAAGATCATCTCGGAGAAAATCACGCTCAAGCAGGACCTGATCGTCCGGCTCGACAAATACAAGATCGCGCTCGACACCAGTTCAACCGATCTGACGGCGGCCTCCTCGGTTGAAGCCTACCGACTCAGCACAGTTGAGTTGAACGAGGCAGTGCAAAAGAAACTCGCCCTGTTCAATGCCGGCTACGGTCAAATGAAACCCGTGCTCGAAACCGAGATCAAGGCGCTCGAGGAAGCGCGGACGTTGACCAAGCTCGCGGTCAGCCAGTTCAAAGGCTGGGCCATCGGCTGGAATCTCGACGACCGCATCAACAGGTTTTTCCTGCTCAACTACAGCGAGATGGTGGACAAGAAAGCCAGCGGCGAGAAGCAGTTGCGCGAGTCGTTCGCCATCCCCGTCGCGTTCGAGAAACACGTGGGGACGTGAAGGGAAAAAGACTGGAAGACTGGAAGAATGGAAGAATGCGGGAGAGCCTTGGTATTGTCCGCGGCGCTCCCTGACCATCTGGAATGCGCCGGAGCGACGGCTCGGACGTCGTGCCTTCAGGTCGCCGAGACTCTGGCTCGCTGCCTCATCGCCCGGAGCGTCAAAGCCGCCGAAATCACGGGCACGGCGTCAGAGCCGTCGCGCGCCAGCGTGTTTGGTTGCCGCGTACGATCCCTTCGTCGGCGGAATCGGCCTGGGCCGCGGCTGGTTGGTCGGCCTCTCCGGTTCGGCTGGCACAGGCGGGACCTTGTCGGGTGGAAGATTGTCCAGGCCCTTGAAGTCCTCGCGCAGCTTCTGCGCTTCCGCCTGCGCGGCTTCGGGCGTGCGCATCACCGTGGGACGAATCAAGACGATCCAGTCGCTTCGGTTCTTGCGCCAGACGCTCTGTTTGAACGCCATGCCGAGCACAGGCACGTCGCCCAACACCGGCACTTTGCTCTCGGTCTTCGTGCGATCGTTCCGAATCAAGCCTCCGAGCACCACCACCCCGCCGTCGCCTACGCTCACGTTCGAGCTCGGTTCGCGTGATATCCTGCCGCTGGACTGATTTCCCATCTGAGTGCCCAGCGAGCCCCGTCCGAGTGGCAACGGTTCAACCGGTTGGCGTTTCTGTCCCCCGGCCACCCACCGCCGGGCGCCGGCACACGCCTCAGCCGGGCGACTCGAGAAAACCGTTCGGGATCCGGGCGAAATAGACGTGCGGAATTCCGGTGACGTCGCTGTTCCATCCGATCGTCTTGCCATCGCCGAGGAAGAACGGATGCGGATGCCCGTACTGCGCCGCGCCAAACGACGCCCCGGTGTTGCAGAACAACCGGTATCTTCCCGTGCGAATCGAGCCGACATAGATGCGGGCGGTGCGATTGCAGTCGGAGACCCAGTACCGCCCCCGCGGGTCGGTGTGAATGTGGGTGAAGCCCGGCCCCTGGCCGACAACCCGGTATTTCCGTTCGCCGGGACGAATGATCACGATCCGATCCTGCACCCAGGCCGCGGTCGGACTTGGCCGGCGATGCAACGTGGTAATCACGGCGTCGGATTGGCCAACCCAGCATTGATGGCCTTGCACTCGTTCCAGCGGCGAGCAGCCGACCGAAAGCTGGACGTGGCCGGTGCCGTCGGCGTTGACGACGTGAAGACTTGCCCCGTTATCGCTCACGAGCC
>CAZOTB010000198.1:4344-10645 GCA_964582645.1 uncultured Verrucomicrobiota bacterium
TCCGCATCGAATTGCATCCCGTGGTTGACCTGGACGAGGATCCTGCCATCGAGGTTGCGGCTGAACTGCGCGTGAGGATTCCGCAGATCCTCGTGCTGGTACGCAATCGTTCGCGACCGTTTCTCCGCGTCAACCACCATGACGCCATGCCGTCGCCGCTTCGGGTCGTAGTGGCCAACGAGAAACTGCGTTCCGCGACAGGCCATCGAGGGAGCGTGATAGTCTGTTGCACCCCACGCTTTCGGAATCCGAAAAATCTCTTCGCGTTCAAACGTATCGGCGCACAGGCGGCGGATTGAGTTGCCGACGAAATAATAAATCCACCGTCCGTCCGGGCGGTAGATCGGCGTGTCGGCCCGGGGCTCATCGGTGAGCTGGCGGATGGCAAGCCGCTCGATGTCGGCCATCCAAAAAGTGCTGAGCTGCGTGCCGGGGTCGGTGCGTCGAAAGATGAATCGCCTGCCGTCCGGGCTGCTGACGAGTGCCTCAGGGTAGATGTTGGTATTGATCACCGGCAGCGAGGTCAATCGGTAGATCGAGATGCCCGTATCAGGGTCGCGCCACTGGTCTCGAAGAGCCACCTCCTCGTCAATGACCTTGTTGCTCTCGTACACCCATCCAGTGCTTGCCGGCTTCGTCATGGCGGCCGCACTCCTAGCAGCGGGACCGGCGCGGCTGCAAGTTCCTTTACGCGCGAGCGACGCTCATGTTACACCTTGGCCTCAGAAACGATGAACGACCTTTCTTCGCTCACCCGGGAATTCGGCGACCTCAGCCGATGGGCACAGTGTCCACCGTTCTGGGTGGCCAGGCCGGACCTCGGGATGCCGTTGCTCAAGAAATTGACGCGTGCCACGGTGCGGACGATGGGCCGCACCGCGGGTGGACGCGAGATCATCGCCATCGAATACGGCGCCCAGGAGGAAACCGGCGCGACGACCGATAATCTCCACTCGGCAATCGCGTCCAAGATCGTGCCGCCCGACCCGACGGAGATTTACCCCGAGACGTTTTATGGAGCGAAACGCCGAACCAAACCGGTGCTCGCCATCCAGGGCGGCATCCACGGCAGCGAACTGACCGGCACCGTCGCGGGGTTCAACCTCTGCCACATCATTGAAACCGGCAACGATCTGCGCGGCAAAGCCTGGCCGCGGTTGGCGGAACTGGCGCGCAACACCCGCATCGCGTTCATTCCGTGGCTCAACCGTGACGGCGTGGAGCGGTTCGCGACGCCCAACACCAGCGGCATGCCCGACGAGTTGTACGCCCGGCTCACGCACGGGGTCGCAAAGGACGGCACGGCTTTCACCTATCCCGAGAACAAGAAATATTTTCCGGTCCCGCCCGAGAAGATGTTGTTCATGGGCTGCTACTTCAACGACGCCGGCGTGAATCTGCAGTATGACTTCACGTCGGTTCAGCGGCAGCCCGAGACCACGGCGTGGATGGAGTACTACCTCCGCGAACGACCCGACGGAGTCGTGATCTGGCATTGCAATGGCGGCTCGATGATCGACACGCCCGACTATTACCTGCCCGTCGGTCATCAGCACACCATCAGCCGCATCGGCGGGGCGGTGCGGGCGCGGCTGTTGCGCGACGGCCACGAGATTGGGCGAATGAGTTGGGGCGCGCTGCCGGGGTTCGGCAAACCATTCCTCACTCAAATGGCCGCGACCTATCTTGTCTGCGGAGGACTGCCGATCATGTGCGAGCTACCGTGCGGCACGAAAAACTTCTTCTTCACGCCCGACGCCATGCTCGACATCGGCCTCATCACGCTCGAGGAGATTCTCTTTTTCGCCCACCGCGACGGCCTGCGCCCGTACGAACTATGGGACAAGGTGAAAAAGAAACTCGCCCGATGACGTGGCTGCCCCGCCGCGCGTGATCAGCGTCGCGCACTCCAGTAGAGCGCGTTCTTCAACAGGCCCGACGCCTTCATCAGCGGTTCGTTGCGGAGCTCCGTGTCGGCCTCGTGTTCGGTCATCTCGGGGTGCGGACTGATCGCCACGGCGCGCCCTTTGCCGTAGTCGGCGGCGAGCACCGCGCCGAGCCGATGCTCCCAATCGTAGCTCAACACCATCTGCCGCGGGTGCTTGGGAAAAAAGATCGGGCCGCTGACGCGCACCACGTTGAGCGGCAACCATCGGCGGTCGTTACGTCCCCGGTCGCGCTCGATGACGCCGCGGACGATCGGATGCCGGCCATCCACGACTTCGAGTGAGTGCAACCCGACGCCGTACGAACGGGAGATGTCGGCCTCGATCAAGCCGAGCCAGACGACGTTGAACGCCCCGCAGCAGACGCCGACCACGCCGCCCCCTTCGCGCACGAATCTCCGCACTGCCGCGGCCATCGCCTTGTGCTCGGGCCGTTGTATCCGGTCCCGCTGGTTCTGTCCCGGCACGCGATCAATACCGTACCAGCCGCCGTGCAACAGCAGCACGTCCACGTCGCCGGGTTGCAGCCGCGCCAGTTCGTCGCGCCAGATCGTGGTGAACCCCAGATTCCAGTTGCGCAGCGCGCGGACGAGTTTGAGCACATTGGAAGACGGATCGTTCAGGTACAGGCCAACGCGGCATCGGGTGGTTTTCATTTCAGTGTCATCGGATTGTGTGGTGTTCGAGCAACGCCTGGCAGACGGCACCGGCGGAGACAAGGTTGGGCCGGCCACGCTCCGCCACGGGCGCGTCGGCGCGTGTTTCCTGGGGGATGTAAGGCAGGGCGTCGGCCCACCATTGAATGCGTTCGAGGATGCGCTCGACCACATCGCGCATGCCGTAGCGGGCGAAGCCTTCGAGCACGATGCCGGTGTGTCCGCAAAAACAACCGTCGCCGCCCCAATCGGTGTCGTGGAGCGTGAAGTGAAGAGCATCGTCCTTCGCGATGGAGTAGAGGTTGTGCGGACCCAGGAAACGTCCGTCGCGAATGTGCGCTGCCATCCGCTCGACTTTGTCCCTCGCAAAGACGCCGAGCCGCAGCGCGGAAAGAACCTGGATGGACCAGATGCCGGCCGCCCTGCGTTGCGCCGCGGGAAAATACCAGCCCGCGCGCTCGTTCCAGAAGAGCCGGTCGGATAGGCGGAGAAGCGCCGTGGAGCGCCGAGCGTGGAACGATTTCTCACGCACGCCGGCGAATGTGCGGAGGCGGTTGAGCGTTTGCAGCGACCACGCGTGCTCGAAGTTCGGGTTTGGCACGATGCCCTGGTAGCCGGCGGTGTGCAGCTCGATCAGATGCCGGTTGTTGCCGAAGTCGAGAACGCCCGACCGCGTGCGCCAACGGCGATCGAAAGCCGTCAGAATCTGTTCCAATGCCGGCAACGCCTCGCGGAGGAAGCGAACATCTCCCGTTGCGTCCACGTAATCGGCCACGATCTGGGTCAGCGCGTACGGACTGAACGCGTAGAACACGCCAAGCCATTGCCCATCGAGCGGACTGAGCGAGTAGCCGCGGAAGATTTTCTTCGGGTCCAGGTACTGACGAATCAATGCGCCCAGCGCCCGGCCTTCGAGCCGGGCTACCAGCGAGGACGTGTACGACAAGTCCCACAGATACGAACACACCGAACCGCCATCAATGCCCTCGGCGGAATAGAACGGACGGGCGATGAAGTTCTCGCGCATCCACCGGCAGGTTTGAGTCGTCAGCCACACACGGGCGAACAACCGCTGATGCGCGGCCGGCATCGCGTCCACCGCCGGGCCGGTTTTGCGGCGCATCACCTCCCATCGTTCGCGCCAGTACGGTTCCGCTGCGGCGGCGTGTTGCGCGAGAGAACGACCAAAGGGACGCAAGCCGGGGCCTTCGAGCGAGAGCGCGAGCCAAAGCGTGACCGGCTTGCCGGCGCGGAGAGTGACGTCCCAATCGTCGGCGAGGAGGTGCATCGTGCAACCGTCCGTGCGCCAGCGCAGCGGGCCTTCCGACCAAACAATCCCTTCGGCAGCGGGGATCTCGTAGTTCCAAGCCGAAGCCGCGCATACGCCGAACGCGCGCCTGGCTTCGCCCATCTCCGATCCGATCTCGACGCGGAGCGACCGGGGCGAGCGCAGCGACAGTTCGAGTCGCACGAGAATCCCGTCGCAATCAGCGGGTGCAATCGTGTCGTGCTGCACTTGGAGCGTGACGAGTTGTTTGCCGACGTGGTGATGGAAAATCCCGCGCCGTCGGATGCGCCAGGGCAACCATTCGACCGATTGCAGCATCCACCGGTGCGGCGTGTAATGGGTTCCCTCTGCGCTGTCGCCAAGCGTCGCGTGCAAGGCCGGCAGGTGCAGCCGGTGAAAGAAACGGAAGTATTTGCCCGAGACAGGCGGAAAGAAAAACGGCCCGATCCCCATCACGGTATCCGGCACAATCCCGACCGGGCCGCGCCCGCTGAACGCGTAGAGCCGCTCCTGCGGGTAGCGATGCGGGACCGGGTCGAAGCGCAGATCGTCGAGGTTCATGTGCGAGAGCGTCAGTGTGCGGATTCCAAATGGAATGTCAAACGTGCGGCAATGCGCTGAATCAAGAAACTGCTCGAGGATTTTGCGCGACCGACGTAGGAATGAATCATGTTCCGATCCTCGATTTGCGCTCTCGTCTTCCTTGCAGCGATGGTCGGAAGGGATTGTCTCGCCGCGGAGACCGCTCAATCACCGGGGACGCCTGAGCTCCAGACCGAGCGTGTCTGCGTGCCGGTGCAATCCTCGCGGGCGTGGTCCACGGCACTGGCACCGAATGGACGCGGCGGGTTCAATTTCATCACGCAACTCCACGAGTTCAAGTCCGGCAAGCCGAGCGAATACGTCGTGCTCGACTTGGAGACGGGTGAGTACCGGATCACGGAGCGGCCGGCAGGGCAGTACACCAACAGCAATTATCAGCACGGCAATCAAGCGCGCGCGCGGAACGGACGCATCTTTTTCTCGGAAGCCGGCAACGTTGTCGCCTACTACGACCCGGCCGACGAGAGTATCAAGGAACTCGGCCGGGTAATTGATCCGTCGAAGGGCGACAAGTTCATCTTCAAGCTGGAGTTCGGTCCCGACGGCATGTTGTACGGCTCGACGCAGGCGAACGACCTTCCGACAGTCGTCCGCATTGATCCGGAGACGTTGCAGTTCAAAGTGCTCGGACGGGTTGGAAAGAATCGCTTGAGCTATTCCTATGGCTACAATCTCGCCGCCGATCCGCCGTGGGTCTATGTGGGCGTGGGACAAACTCCGTGGGAACTGGCGGCGATCCACGCGGACACGGGCGAGTCGAAGGTGTTGATGACCTGCGCGGGTGCGGGCTGGATTGATTTCGATTTGCGCAAGGAAGGGATCATCGCAAAGACGGTCTCGAATCGGGGCGCCGCTGACGAGAAACGGGAGGTTTTCTGGTGTGTGGACGGACGGATCGTGCCGTTCGACCCGAACCACGATCCCGCAAAGCTCCCATTCCAGCCGCGTCAGGTTCACCAAGCCCGCGCGCCGGTCGAGAAACCGCCGGAGTTGAACCTGACCGAATTGAACGCGGACTCCGATGGGGTGTGCCGGGTCTATTGGCGGGATGCGGGATCGGCGGGATCGTGGAAACAGACCACGTTCAAGATCAATTACACTTCCCCGATTGCGATTGGTTCGTTGACCGCGCTGCCCGATGGCTCGTTGCTGGGTGACACAAAGCAATATCACGGCTTCTTCCGTTACAACCCAAAGGACAGATCGTGTCAGGCGTACGGCGCGCACGGGCCGAGCGGCGGGCCGCGTCTGGTGGTGAGCAACCGCGTGTATTTCTGCGGCTACCCGAGCAGCGTGCTGTACGAATACGATCCGTCGAAGCCGTGGACGTCGAACCGGCTCCTGGAAGAAAGCTCCGACGCGACCACGCCGGTGAACCCGACACGGCTCGGTTACTTTGCCGAGAAGACGGGCACGCATTACGCCTACTTCCTGATCCCTTCGAAGAACGGGCGTCTCTATTTCGGAGGACGCCGCGAACGCACCGGCATCGGCGGCGGCGTTGGCTGGTACGATCCCGCGACGAAGATGTTCGCTGGCCACCACGAGAAACTAAGCTTTCTCAAGCCGCGCGGGATGAAAGTCGTGGATGAGCTGCAGCGCGTTATCTATTCAGGAATGCTTCAGGATGATCCGCCATTACCCGGACAGGCGCCCGCCGAGGCGCAATTGGTTGTCTATGACATGGAGCTGAAGGAAGTGGAACGCCTGAGCGTCAAGCCCGGTATCAAGAGCACGGGCGAACTCTTTCCATCGCGCGGCAGCCAACAGCGGCCGTCGTTCTTCGAGACGCTGTTCGGCCAGTCCGA
>CAZOTB010000199.1:0-10628 GCA_964582645.1 uncultured Verrucomicrobiota bacterium
AGAATATCATCATCGGCAACGTGGCGTTCTACGGCGCGACCAGCGGCGAGGCGTACATCCGCGGGATGGCGGGCGAGCGGTTCTGCGTTCGCAACAGCGGCGTGAGTGCCGTCATCGAAGGCGTCGGCGACCACGGCTGCGAGTATATGACCGGCGGCCGGGTGGTTGTGCTCGGCGCGACGGGCCGCAATTTCGCCGCCGGGATGTCCGGCGGGATCGCCTACGTGCTCGACGTGAAAGGTGAATTCGCCAAACGGTGCAACCTGCAGATGGTCGAGTTGGTGAAATTGCAAAGCCGGGAGGAAATCGCCGAACTGCGCAAGCTGATCGAGCGTCACGCCGAGCACACCGGCAGCGATCGGGCGCGAAACATCCTCAAGCTCTGGAGCGAGATGACGCCCAAGTTCGTCAAGGTGCTGCCGAAAGATTACAAGCGCGTCATCGAGACATTGGAAAAGGTCAAGAGCCAGGGCAAGACGGGTGACGAAGCAATCATGGCTGCGTTCGAGGAGAACGCGCATGACCTGGCACGGGTGGGAGGGAATTGAGGCGAAAGTAATCGGTAATTGGTAACTGGTAATTGGGAGCCAGTTGCTCTTACCAGTAACCAATTACCAATTACGAATTACCAATAGCCAACCATGGGCAAACCAACCGGATTCATCGAGATCGAGCGGGAACTGCCAAAGGACACCGCGCCTCTGGAGCGCGTGAACCATTGGAACGAATTTCACGAGCACATGCCGGAGGAGAAACTCCGTTCGCAGGGCGCGCGGTGCATGGATTGTGGAATCCCGTTTTGCCACACTGGCACGCTCCTGGCCGGGATGGCGTCGGGTTGCCCGATCAACAATCTCATCCCCGAGTGGAACGACCTCGTCTATCGCGGCCTGTGGAAAGAAGCGCTCGAACGACTCCACAAGACAAACAATTTCCCCGAGTTCACCGGCCGCGTCTGCCCGGCGCCGTGCGAAGGATCGTGTGTGCTCAGACTGAACGCGCCGCCGGTCACGATCAAGACCATCGAGGAGGCGATCATCGAGCGCGGTTTCAAGGAAGGCTGGGTCGTCCCGCAACCGCCGCCGAAGCGTACCGGCAGGAAAGTGGCCGTGGTCGGCTCGGGCCCGGCAGGACTCGCGGCGGCGGCGCAACTGAACCGCGCGGGACATCTCGTAACCGTGTTCGAGCGCGCCGATCGGCCGGGCGGGTTGTTGATGTACGGCATCCCGAACATGAAGCTCGACAAGCAAAAAGTCGTGATGCGTCGCATCAAACTGATGGAAGCCGAGGGCGTGACGTTCCGTTGCAGCACCGAGATTGGCAAGCATTATCCCGCCGAGAATCTGCTCAAGGAGTTCGACGCCGTCGTGTTGGCGGTTGGCGCCACCAAGCCGCGTGATTTGCCGATCGAAGGACGCAATCTCAAGGGGGTTCATTTCGCGATGGATTTCCTGCGCGCCAATACCAAGTCGCTGCTCGACGCGCACAAGAACGGCGATTTCATCAGCGCCGAGGGCAAGGACGTGATCGTGATGGGCGGCGGCGACACCGGCACCGATTGCGTGGGCACATCGCTGCGTCACAAGTGCAAGAGCCTGATCCAGCTTGAAATTCTGCCCAAGCCGCCACTCGACCGCGCACCCGACAACCCCTGGCCCCAATGGCCCAAGGTCTATAAGCTCGACTACGGTCAGGAGGAAGCCGCCGCCAAGTGGGGCGCCGACCCGCGCCGGTACCTCGTCACCGCCAAACGTTTTCTCGGCGACGAACACGGCCACGTCAAAGCCGTCGAGATCGTGAAGGTCGAGTGGGCGAAAGACGAGAAGGGCAACTTCGTTCCCAAGCAGCTTGCCGGCACCGAGCAGGTGTTGCCGACGCAACTTGTGCTGCTCGCGATGGGCTTTCTGGGTCCCGAGGATACAGTCGCGCAGGCGATCAAGCTCGAGCGCGACCCTCGTTCCAACTTCAAAGCCGAACACGGCAAGTTCGCGACAAGCATCCCCGGCGTCTTTGCGGCTGGGGATTGTCGTCGCGGTCAGAGCCTCGTCGTCTGGGCCATCAACGAAGGCCGTGGCGCCGCGCGCGAGTGCGACCGATTCCTGATGGGCCACACCGACTTGCCTTGATCTTTGGCGGCCAGAGAGAAGCGATCACTCCAAGCAACACATCCGAGCGTGTGGATTCGCGTTTGTGATCGGGCGCATCCTTTGTGGTCTGTCTCCAACATTCCCTCGTTGCCAAGAAGTCACGAGTGACTCGGCTCTCAGCGATCCTTGTTCTGCCGAACGTCTGACTTGATATGAATGTCTCGCTGCGGGAAGGGAATCTCGATACCAAGTTGCTTGAACTTTTCGCAGATGCGGAAATTGATCTCGCTGATGAGCGCGCCCTTGTTGTGAACGTGAGTCTCGTTCCAGACGAGGAGGTCGAAGTCGAGGGAGCTTTCTGCAAAGGTGCGGAACGACACGGCTGGCGGGGGGTCTTTGAGCACCGCGGGTGATTCGGCCGCGACTTCAAGCAGAGCCCGTTTCACCAGCTGCGGGTCGGTGCCGTACGCCACGCCCACGGAGATTGAGAATCGCACCTTCGGGTCGCCGTGGCTCCAGTTGATGACCCGGGAGGAAATGAATTCGGAGTTGGGGATGATGATGGTGATGTTGTCGTTGGTGACGATCTTTGTGCTGCGGGCGTTGATTTCGACCACGTCGCCCTGCAACCCGCCCACGTCAATCCGGTCGCCGACGATGATGGGTCGCTCAACGAGAATGATCAGGCCGCTGACGAAGTTGCTGATGATGTTCTGCAGGCCGAAGCCGAGCCCCAGGCCGAGCGCGCCTGCGAGGAACGCCAAGCTGCCGAGGTTGATGCCAACCACTTGAAAGGAAATGATCAGCCCGATGAAGATCACCACGTAGCCCGCGAATCGCGAGACGACCTGTTGGAGGACCGGGCTCATTCCCGTGCGGGAGAGCACGCGCGAGAGGAGCACTTTGCGGATCGTTCGCGCCACGATCAGGACGATCCCCACCAGGACAAGAAACTCGACCAACGTAAGCAGGGAGAGTTGGATGCTCCCGAGCTTGAACTCGTAAGTCAGAACGTTGAGGAATCCTTCTCCCCAGCTCATGGCGAGGTGATGATTCGGGCAGTTGACTGACTCGGATCAGGCTCTACAGCTTGATCCACTTGCGTGTCTTCGCTGACTTCTCGACCGTTTCGAGCACAATCTGATTCTGCAGACCGTCCTCGAAGGTCGGTTGCACGGATTTGCCGTCCACGACTGCATTCACAAAGTCGGCGACGGTGTGAACGAAGGTATGCTCGTACCCGATGATGTGCCCGGGCGGCCACCACGCACCGGCGTAAGGCTGGGCGCCCTCGGTGACCAGGATATCCCGGAAGCCCCGGGTGTCGGCGGGATCGTTCTGGCTATAAAACTTGAGCCGGTTCATGTCCTCGAAGTCGAAATAAAGCGAGCCCTTGCTGCCATTGATCTCGACCTGGATGCCGTTCTTGCGACCGAGCGCGAATCGGGTGGCTTCAAGGTTGCAGACGGCGCCGTTCTTGAAGTGGCCGATGAAGGTCGAGCAATCGTCCACGGTGACTTTGCCCATCTTCTTGCTGCCCTGCGCGCTGAGGCCGGCACCCTTGCCCTGTTCCTCGGCGAGAGGACGTTCCTTGATGAAAGTGTCCATCAACCCGCACACCTCGCTGAATTCACCAATCAGGTACCGGCCGAGATCAATGATGTGCGCGCAAATATCGCCGTGGGTGCCGCTGCCGGCCACCTTGCTGTTGAGCCGCCACACGAGGGGGAAATTCGGGTCCACAATCCAGTCCTGGAGGTACCGCGCACGATAATGGAAAATCCGGTCGCCGAGGTCGCCGCGCTGGATCATTCGCTTCGCGAGCGCGATGGCCGGGATGCGGCGATAGTTATGGCAGACCATGTGGACGACGCGCGTTTTCTTGACCGCCTCCACCATCGTCTTGCACTGAGCGACGTTCATCGCGAGGGGTTTTTCGCAGAGGATGTGCTTGCCCGCTTTGGCTGCGGCGATGGCGATCTCAGCGTGGGTATCGTTGGGGGTGTTGATGTCCACGACGTCAATCAGCGGGTCCTCGACCACCGCACGCCAGTCGGTCTCAACCTTTTCCCAGCCGAACCGGCTGGCCAAGGCAAGGGCACCGTCTTTGTTGCGTCCGCACACGGTGTGCATCACAGGCTGGGCTTTGAGCTCGAAGTACTTGCTCGCTTTGAGCCAGGCGTTGGAGTGGGCGCGGCCCATGAATTTGTAGCCGATCATACCGACGTTCAGTTTGCGTTTCATGGAATTCCCTTTCGTTGAGGCAGCTTGCTTTTTCGGTCTCCTGCGAATAAGAGTGGATGGCAAGGGATTAAAAAGAACGCAATGGAAATTACAATGCTAAAGTCGAAGATCCACCGGGCGACCGTCACGGGCGCAAGCGTGGATTATGAAGGTAGTTTAACGATAGACAAAGAGCTGATGGACAAGGTCGGCTTGCTGCCCTACGAGAAGGTTTTGTGCGGAAACATCAATAATGGCGCTCGTTTTGAGACGTATGCCATACCAGGTGAACACGGCACCCGCCAGATTGTATTGAATGGCGCGACCGCCCGACTCGGTAGGGTGGGTGACAAGCTCACCATCATGACCTTTGCGGGCATGTCCCCCGACGAAGCCCGCAGCGTCAAGCCGAAGGTGGTCGTGCTCGGAGAGAAGAACCAGGTCGTGGCGGAACGCGGGACGTGAAAGCCGTGGACCGTGGAGCGTGGAGTGAGAAGGCGGACCCCTCCGGCGTTGTTCTACATCATCACCAGTCGCATGTACACGTACAACACCGGCGCGGTGAACAACAGGCTGTCCACCAAGTCCAGCGCCCCACCAATGCCGGGGAGCATCTTGCCGGAATCTTTAATGTTCGCCTGGCGTTTGACGAGAGACTCGGCAAGGTCGCCGACGATCGCAACCGCGCCCAGCAGCACACCCAGGATGGTGGCGTCCACGAAATCGAGGCCGTTGCGCTCCAGCGGGGTGCGCATCAGATGCCAACCTGCGTAGCTGGCAACGAGCGCACCAACGATTCCGCCATAGACGCCTTCCCACGTCTTGTTCGGGCTGATGCGCGGGATGAGCTTGTGTTTGCCCATCGTCATCCCGAACACGTAGGACCCGACGTCTGTGAACTTGGTGACCATCACCAGGTACAACACGAAGAACCGTCCGTCGCGCTGCGCCTCGCTCCAAACCTCGCGCGTGGCGTCGGCGGGCAGAAACGAGAAGTTGATGAGCGTGATGAACGAGAGTAGCCACGGCACGTAGAGCAACCCGAAGAGTGTGCAGGCCATCGTCTCGATCGGATGCGGATTGTGTTTCTGTGGGAACTGCCGCAGGAACGCGCCGAGGATGAAGACGACGAAGACGCAGAGCGTGAACGCATTCGCCTTGGGCGTGAGCACGCCTTTCTCGAAGAAAAACCAACTCCCCATCAAGAGGGCTGCGCACGCCGCGAGTCCCCAGCGGCGATAGCATCGCAGCCCGGCTGCATCCACGATGTTGTAAAACTCCCACAACGCCACACAGGCGATGGCGGTGAGGGCCAGGTAAAACACCAATGGCGGTGCGTAGAACACGCCCAGCAGCATTGCCACCCAAAGCACTGTCGTACTGACCAGGCGTAGGAAAAATGCCGCCGCGCTGCGCTTGGGTTGCGGTGCGCCCGACTGCGATTGCTCGGTGCCTGTCTGAGAGGGTGCGTTGCTCACGGTCTGCGCTCTACCAGTCAATCATGATCGTGGACGCCGCCGAATCGGCGCTGGCGTTTGCTGTATTCCTGGAGCGCCTCATGAAACTGTTCGCGGCCAAAATCGGGCCAGAGGGTATTGGTGATCACAAACTCCGTATAGCTCAACTGCCAGAGCAGGAAATTGCTGATGCGCATCTCGCCGCTGGTGCGAATCAGCAGATCGGGATCGGGGAAATCGCGCGTGTAGAGATGCTCGGTGATCGTCGCTTCGGTGATGTCCTTGGGAAGCAACTCGTCGCCGCGGGCCTTCTCGGCGATGACTCGCACGGCATCGGTCAACTCGGCGCGCCCACTGTAGCTCAACGCGAGGATCAGGTTCATCCCGTTGTTGTGCGCTGTTGCCGCCATGCTGGCGTCGAGTTGTACGCGAACGTCCTCGGGCAGATCGTGAATGCGCCCGATGACCTGCAGGCGGATGTTGTTCTTGTTCATCGTCTCGACTTCGACGTGCAGGTAGTGTTTCAAAAGTCGCATCAACGCGCCGATCTCGGTCTTGGGACGATTCCAGTTTTCGGTCGAGAACGCGTAGAGGGTGAGATGCTGAATGCCGAACTCCCGGGCCGCGGTTGTGATGGTGCGAACCGATTCCGCCCCTCGCCGATGGCCCTCGATGCGCGGCAGACCGCGTTGTTTCGCCCAGCGGCCATTCCCATCCATGATGATGGCGACGTGGCGCGGGAGTGGGTCAATGTTCGGCAGCGATTTGGTCATCCAATTGTTTGACCGCCGACATTCCCGAATCGCTGGGGAAAAAGCAAGAGTGGAGGAAGAATGACTGAACCCTAATGCCTCATGACGAACAAGAAACGAACGTGGTGATGACCCTTCATTGGACATTCGTCACTTCACGGGAGCTTGCTCCGGTACAGAAACGCCTTTAGCGTCGTTTCGCGCTTCTGACCGCCTTGGAGCACCGGCAGCGGATCCCTTGAACCGTAGAGTTGATGCGGCAGGCTTGTGAACGGTTCGATGGCACACGCGTACTCCCGTTTGAAGTAGGGCGCCTGTTCGAGGAAATGGAGCGACTGCCAGATCCACAGCTTCGAGAACAGTGTGTGATCCCAGCTCATCCCAAACCCGAACTCAAGTTTGTCGTTGTGGATTCCATACACGCCCCGTTCCAAGTCCAGGGCGTACATCATTACCTTGCCGGACTCTTTTTCCGGCAGGATGCGGAGATTCTTCTCGTCGCCTTCGATGAGACGACACTT
This sequence comes from uncultured Verrucomicrobiota bacterium, assembly GCA_964582645.1. Lineage (GTDB taxonomy): Bacteria > Verrucomicrobiota > Verrucomicrobiia > Palsa-1439 > CAZOTB01 > CAZOTB01. The sequence continues at coordinate 7,041 of CAZOTB010000199.1, forward strand.
CGGCAACTCGATCCGACAATCTCCCGACAGAAACGGCGCGCCGAACGCGGGATGATGACCCCACATATAGGTGACGTCCATCTTGCTGAGGTTCTCGATAGACTCCTCGAACAATACTTCGGGCGTCGTCGCATCCAGCGTCATCCGCCGGCGAAGTTCAAACGGCGACAACACGGTCCGCACGCGAAATTCGACGCTCACCTTGGCGTGAGAGTCTTCGATGATGGCGTAATCCCAGCGCAGCAACGGACACTCCCCGTGCGTGGGGTGCTCCATGCCGTGGTATTTGCCGAAGCTGGATCCGACTGGAAACAATTCCTGCCAGCCGCCTTCGTAGTACGAAAAGAGATAGTTCGGAAGGGCCATGAGCGGGGCATCGGACTTCAAACTGCGCAGCCCGGCAGGCAGCCGCAGCATGACATCCACGCCTGTCTGCTTGTCCACGAAGGAAACGATGTCCGCGCCCTTGTCGGGGGTAACGACGACGCGCAGGGCGTCGTTTTCGAGAACGAGCAGCCGCAGGTCCTTGTAGAACAGTTTGTCACTGACGCGAGCGCCGCTGGCACGAGAGAAAATAAAGTCCATGGTGATGATGGGTGTGAACTGGCAATTGGTGATCGGCAATTTTTGAATCGCAGCGAGTAGAAGTAGAAAGAATCGCCCGGGAGCGCAAGCGAAAGTTCATCGCTGATGCAAAATCAGGGCGAGGCCCTGCTTCGCACTGGAGGATTAGTACCACCCGTGATCGTCGAGTGCCTTTCGCACGGCGTCGAAATTCCGAGGGGGCGTGTTGCGCGGCGTGGCGCAGGCGGTTCCCAACACGTAGCGGCCGCCCGGCTTGCCCGCTTCGATGCAGCGCCGCGCGTCCTCGTATGCTTCCTCGGGCGTTCCCTGCAACAAGGTCATGCAACTCAGCCCGCCCATGAGCGTCAGTTTATCACCGATGACCTTCTTGGTGTGCGCGACACTCATGCCGGTGGTCGGGTCAATTCCATCCATCGCGTCAATCCCAGTGGAAGGAAGGTGTTGGAGCAGCGGGTCGTAATAGCCGCAGCAGTGTTTGTAAACGAACACGCCCAACGCGTGCATGGCGGAGGCGGTTTGCCGATACGCGGGGGCGCAGAAGGAGCGATAGATCTCCGGGGAGATGACACTGGCCGAAGCGTAGGAGTCGCCGATGTAGATGAGATCCACGCCCGCCGCGACAAGCGCCTTGCCTTTCTCGATGGAAATCTCCACCGCCTTGTCAATCAAGGTCCGCGCGAGGTCGGGGTCGTCGAGGAAACTCAGCAGCGCCGGCTCCGGTCCGCCCAGTTTCTCGACCATGAAGTTGATCGTCTGGCTGGTGCAGAAACCGACGACGAAAAAGCCGAGCGCATGCGCCTGCTCGATGCATTCGCGCATGCCGCGCAGATGACCGCGTTGCTCGTACTCGATGGCGGGCATCACGGGAATGTTTTTCACGTCGCGCATCGTCTGCATCGGTGGCGGTGGCTCGAAGAGTTGGAGTTTACCGCCGCCCTGGACATCGAACGCTCCCTCTCGCTTGCCGGTCTTGCGGTCGTACTGAAAAACGCCGTCGGCTTCCTCCTTCACCACTTTGGTTCGGCACCACTCGTCGTCGGGCACGATCATGAAGCGAACGGTATCGGTTTGATACCGCTGGGCCGCTTCGAGCATGTACGGATTGCCGAGCATCGGATTGATCAACATGTCCTCAAACCGTTTCCCGCAGGCGACGAAGGCGTGGTCGAAGAAAATCGAGGGATGAAATGGCACGCGGTCGGACAGCCCGCCTCGCAGGACGGTGGTCATTCGTTCCCGTCCTGACATCTTTGATTTCATGCCATCTGTCCTTCCCCCAAGTCTGGCTGACTCCACATAACACAGCGTTCCGAGGCGGGCAATAGCGGAGTCGTCATGACGAAGATGGTCTTGCGGGAAGGCTTCCCAGCTCTTACCCTCGTCGCTCGATCGCGTCAAATATGCCAACGGCAGCGCCACGACCTCACGTCATCTGGATCATGTGCGACCAACTCCGCGCGGACGCGCTCGGGTTCATGGGCAACCGCATGGTCCGCACGCCGAATCTCGACCGGCTCGCGTCACAGGGAGTCGTGTTCGACAACCTCTTTGTGCAGTCCCCGGTCTGCACCGCGAGCCGGGCATGCATGTGGACGAGCCGGTACCTGCGCAACCTCGGCATGGCCAACGGCTGTCCCTTGCTCGATCCGCACGAGGTCACATTGCCCGAGTTGTTGCAGCGCTCGGGCTACCGGACGGGGCTGTTCGGCAAGCTCCATCGCACGCCGCAGGAGCACACGGCCAACCTGCTCAAAGCCGACCGCCCGATCACCGACGCGCGCGTGTTCCTCGAAGCTGCCGGGCTGCCGCCGATTCCTGACGATCCCTTCAAACGCAATTATGGCTTTCAGCACCTGTGGCACTTCGAGCACCATCGCGCGTTGTGAGGCGAGTACATTAATTGCGTTTCGCTGCGGGACAAGGCCCTCGCCGCGAAGCTGAAAGACTATGTCCCTGCGTTATGGCAGTCGGAGTTTCCCGAATCACCGTGGGCCGACTGATCCAGGCGGTCGAGACCGCCGGGCAGATGCGGAACAGGATCTTCGTTTTCCTCTCCGACCACGGCGAGATGCTGGGCAGCTACGGCCTCTGGCGGAAGGGAAGCTGGCACTCCGACTGTATGATCCGCGTTCCCGGCTTCGTTTGCGCGCCCGGCCGTCTTGGTGGCCAACGACGCATCAACGGTCTCGTGCAGGCAATAGACCTCGCGCCAACGATTCTAGGCATGCTCGGTCTGCCCGTCCACGAACGGATGCAGGGGATGGATTTTTCGGGGCAGTTGCTTCGGGACGAAGCGATCCGTCAACGGTGGATCTATTCCGAGATGTGGACGACACTCTGGGGGTCGTGGGTGCGTTGCTGGACGATCCGGACTGAGACGGCGAAGCTCGATTATTACCCGTCCGACCGGGTCGGCCACCTGTTCGATTTGGCAGCGGACCCGGATGAACGGAATGACTTGTGGGCCTCACCGCGTCACCGGGACCTCCGCGGCGAAATGCTGGCCAGCCTGCTGCAACATCAAGGCGACCAAGTGGGTAACTGGCCGAAGGTGTTCTGTCAGTGCTGAGCCAGGCAGTTCCGACGACGGACTGAGCGGCCGTCAACTCCATCCTTACCGTGTCTTGAACTGAACCGGGCTGGCTTCGGTCTGGCACGCGCTGTTCGTCGGTGCATCGGCGGGGCGATTGTTCGCCTGCACCAGGCCTTTCTGGAGCAGATACGCCTCGACTTCGTCACCGCTCACGTCGGCAAGCATCACGCCGTCCACCTCGACGCAGGGCGAAAGGGGCTGGCCGCTCTTGCGGACCATTTCTTCGTACTGATCGGGATTGTTGATGATGTCGCGATCCTCGTAGCGGAGGTTGTGCTTGCTCATGATCGCGCGGACGCCGTTGCTCCAGCCGCATGTCGGTTTCAAGTAGGCAATGATCTTGGGTTGTTTCATATTGTGCGAAGGATACGGAAAAAGCACGAAGTTGCAAGCGTAGCCGCGAGCGTGAA
>CAZOTB010000200.1:0-10402 GCA_964582645.1 uncultured Verrucomicrobiota bacterium
GAGATTTCATGACCGATTTCTGCCGGCAAGATGGTTCGATTGACTGGGAGAAACTAGTTTCTTTCAATTCGGCGACGAAGCCGAAGAAAACCTGAAATGGAGGACATGCTTATGACCGAACGAACATACGCCGACTTGGTTGCACAGGCTGAACAGGCCGTGAAGGCAGTCAAAGATCGTGAACTAAAACGTGTCGCATTCGAGAAGGTACTCGATGACCTTCTTGTAACGCGCCACAGTATTTCGTGTGAACGGGGGTGGTAAAACTTCAGATTATTTCGTGTGGTATGATCCGTGGTCCACGGAGGTATGTGACGCCGCATCAAATTCGCTCGAACTCGTGGAAAATACGCGTTCGCGCAGGCGTAGGTTTTGGTTTCAGATTTCGTTCCTCATGAGGCTATGAATGCACAGGAATCGTGGATCGCAGAGGATCGCACGAGCAGGTGCGTGACCGAGGCCGTGGGCACATGACTCGAAAACCGAGGGATGGCGAGCACGAGGAGACCGGGAACGGGCAAGCAAGATGCCAGGGAGACCAGGAATTTTCATCTGCCTTTCAGTCCACGGCGTAATGTGACGGTTGCAGGCCATTTCCACGGAGAACCGTGGCTCAGACGCTCAGTTTGACACGAAATAAGTTGACGCGACTTCCACGGTAGAGATCGCCGCGCCACAACCCTTCTGACGGCGCGTGCGCCTATTCCCAGTAAGGCGAAGACACCCGAGAAACACAAGGCAGCCAAATCTTCAGAAGCAAACAAGAAATTCCGTGGACCACAGGGTTTTGTAGAGGAACTTGTCGGCGAAGACTTTTTCAAACAGCCAAAGACTATTGCACAAGTCAAAGCAGAATTGGAGAACCGGGGCCATCATATTCCGATAACCAGCCTCAGCGGGCCACTGCAAAGGCTTTGTCAGAGAAGAGTGCTGCGACGGCAGAGAATACAGGAGGGTGAGAAGAAGCCAACGTTCAGCTATTCGGAGTGGTAGTGCATGAGGCCGAATGCGCAGGCTTCGCAGAGTGTCCCCAAGTGCGACCAACTCGAAGCCTTGGTGCAGCGTGTCTTGGACGTAACCAAGAAAGCAAGGAAGCACGGTAAATGTCTTCTCGGAGACAACCATTACGCGAACAAGCTCGTGGAGCTTCGCGCGGATGCGGTTAACACATTCCGCGATTTGACGGCTTACACTCCAGGGGACATTTCCGCCATGGCCGAGATGATCGAAGAAGTTTTTGCGGCCAAGACAAACCCGAAGCGCAGAACTGAAAGCGCCAAGGAATTGATTTTCAATCTTCGTACAACATGGCGTGACAAAGTCCCCTCCACCGAAGTTGATGACATTGCCAGTATCTTCCCTCTGAGCATCCTCTCCGAAGCAAATCGTGGCTACTTGATCACGATAGGCCGGCAAATGAACGGCTGCTATTCGAGTGGCTGGTGCGACGCATGCGCCGTGATGATGCGGCGGTTGCTGGAAGCCGTCATAATCGAAGCGTTTGAGAATAAGCACGTCGCACACAAGGTCAAAGATGCTCAAGGGAATTATCAGCATCTTTCAGATCTGATTCAAAGCGCACTTGGCGAAACCGCCTGGACTTTGTCGCGCAACACGCGGAAAGTTCTGCCACAAATGAGAGATATTGGACATCAATCTGCACATGGTCGTTACTTCTGCGCTAGGAAAGAAGACATCGATAAGTTGAGGCCGGGATGTCGTGTTGTGATCGAAGAGTTCTTGCACCACGCCGGCCTTCTGTAGCTAGCGTTCTTTGCCAAAACTATGCCGACGCGGCCTCGTCGCGGTGGTCACGATGATTAGGAGCACGAAATGGAATTTGGGTTCTTGATGATTCTCGCCGTGGTGGTGATCGTCGCGGCAGTTGTCTTGCCCCTCATCCTGAAGCAGATCGCCGGCAACAAGCCGACCGCTGCGGCGGCTCTGCCATACCGGAAGACAGACTACCTCTTAATCGCTGCCAACAGCCAGTAGTCAGTAGTCGGCAACGACTCTGCGGCCTCTGTGCCTCTGCGGTGAATCCGGTTTCGGGTCTTTCGTGTGTTTCGTGGTTAAGACTTCGCGTCCCACGAAGAAGGCTCCCGGCGTGACCGCGACAACTTTGTTGACGCCGCCGGGAAGAAAGCTCTCAGCTCTCAGTGATTAGCCATCAGCTTTCAGTCGTCAGCAGAGAGCCTGGATTCCTCACCGAAGCCGAAATGCAACGTCGCGAGCGCGACAACCTCCTCTTGGTTCTCCAAGCCGCCAACTGGAAGATCAAAGGCCCAGACGGCGCAGCCGAACTGATGGGCGTCGAGCCCACCACCCTGCTCGCCCGCATGAAGAAGTGGGGACTCAAGAAGCCGGCAGAGTAAGACTTACCGGGTCCTGTGCTCGCGTCACTTCGCCGTTTGAGACCGTAGTTTGTCGAGGTAGGGAATCCATTTGAGGAGAACTCGGTCCAGAGTGCCATTCTGCTTCCAGTTCGCCAGTATGCCATTTACAGCGTCGCGCAGTGCGGCGTCGTCCCTGCGGACGCCCCAGGCAAGCTCCTCTTCGTTGAGCAACTGCCAGTAGCCCTTCAAATCAGTCTCATTTTCCGACACCAACCATACCACCGCCGGGGCATCGTGAACAAACAGCTCCACCCCCCGTTGTTTCAACTGGTAGGCACCATCCTCAGCGCGCTCCAGTTTCAGGCGCCGGGCCTTGGGAATGTGCTCCACCACGAACGCATCGCCGGTCGTGCCCTCGACCACTGCCACGGTGGAGTCGAACTGGAGGATGCTTTCGACGGAACTGAATCGCTCGGCGTCCGCTGCTCGGAACATGGCGACCTGGCCGCTTCGGAGATAGGGATCGGTAAAATCAATCCGCGCCTTGCGCGCGGCGGTAATGCTCATGCCGGACATGATGAGGTCCGTCCGTTTCGAGAGCAGCGAGGGGATCTGATCATCCCAGCGAAGCTGCACAAACTCGATCGTGCGGTTCAGTTCATGGCCCAGAAGTCGGGCCAATTCCACTTCGACCCCCGCGAGGCTACCCTTCAGGGTAAAGACCATGGGCGGATAATCCGGCGTTATCCCGATCCGCAATGGACCGCTTGAAACGACAGACGCGTTGGTGCCGGAGCCGGCATCTTGCGTCGTCGAACAGCCCGACACCCCGAGACAAAAGACCAAGGTCAACCCGAGTCTTACAATCGATTTGCCAACTTGCATCTTTGTTTCCTTTCGCTTTGCGCACGCCATCATTTTTGGACGTCCGATTTCTTGATGCCCTCGACTTCCAGGCCGGCGTCCCAGTCGGCCTTCTTCTGCTTGAGTTGGGCGATTTCGTCCTGCACCTTGGCGAGCAGGTTCTTGAACTCGGCGATCGTTTGAGCGCTGCGTGCGCCGGCGGCCCGGACGGCATCGCCCTGCACTTCCGTCGAGCGGAGGATTCGTTCGTCATCGCCGCTGGCGCTGATCGCTCTGCCGGTCGCAAACGTGGCCTGCTGCGCGAGGCCCTCGGCCGCCACATTCGCACGGGCACCGCGCCGCTCCAGATCGTCAATCATGCCTTCGAGCCAGTTCTCTTTCATGGTCAGGTATTCGAGGTACTTGAAGTAAGCGTCCAGTCCAACCTCGCCGACTTGTTTTCGAACCTTCGGGTTCTCCGTCATGGGAATGACTTTTGCGAGCTGCAACCAGGCAAGCTTGTATTCTTTGGAGTTGATCAGGGAACGGGCGCAGTGGACGAGCGCCAGCGCCTTCTGGTCCACGGTCATCTGCTCGGCCTCGGCCGTGGTGATCCATTTCTCGTTCCGTTTCACTTGCCCTGCGGCGACCTGGACGCGCTCGGCCACCCATTGGCTCTTCAGGTCCTGGACTGCCTTCCCATGAGGGCTCTCGGGGAACACGCTCATGTACTTGTCGAACACGTCCTTGATCACCTGATCGTAGTACTCCACCTGGAAACTGGTGTTGGTAAGCTGATATCGCATCACCTTCCCATACCAGAAATCCATTCTTTGCTTTTGCTTCTCTTCCTGCGGGGTGCGGTTGATTTCCGAGATATCCGCCTTGAGGTAGGTGCGTCGGGTCATGACCGCGCCGTTGTCGAAACTGAGTTCGATCACAAGGGCTTGGTCGTTTTCGCCCATGATGTCGCCTTCCACTTTCGTTCCATCCCTGAGTTTCAACGTGTCGGCGGGGGACATTGCCGCTGCCCCGAGCCAGAGCACGGAACAAAGGAAAACCGCGCGCCCGGCCCAGGCATGAATCAAATTGGTTCTGTTGGTTTTCATCGATCCGTCCTCCAAACGGTTTGTATTGATGGACGAAGTACTATTGGACCTTGGTCCTAATGCGAACACGCTGTCTATCACACGGGCCTCACACCTTCACGGTGCAAGTTGTAGCGCGACCGCCGAGGGAACTCAAGCGGCGAAATATGCCCTTTGCTCTCCACGCGCGTCTCGCCATGGCTCTTGAGCGATGCCATCGCTGCGCCCTTCATTAGCCACACAAGTTTTTGTACGTTCAAGTTTTGGTTTGGTCACCTCTCTCCGCGATTTCGCGCTAACAGCTAGTTTTCAAGGGATTCCCGAGGGTTCCATTCGCTGGCACGCGGGCTGAGTATGGAGTGATTGAAGTCGAAACGAAGTCGGGAAAATGAACAAAGACGGAGAAAACAATGAGCGCAACCAAACAATTGAAAATGGCGGGCACGTCTCGCGGGAGAATGTTGCTTCATCTTCTGGCGTTGGTTCACGACCACCACTTGCGGTGGCACCTGGCGGGCGTCGTTCGCGAACTGCGCGTCTCCACCTGCTAAGGGCTCAATCTTTCAACGAAAGGACAACTCTATGAAAACAAACATGGCAAGGACATACCTTACAGCTTCGCTTGGGCTGGCTATTCCCTGGATGGCGCTCGCCCAGTCCTCGATCGTGACAGTCAACCACTTCGACGCGGACGGTGCAGTGAAGTTTCAGCAACAAACCCAGGCCGCCTCGATCATCATGCCTGCGGGCGCCACGCACTCCTCCTCGTCGGTCACCCTCAATTCTGCCGGGCAGGCTGTGATGACCCAGACGTCATTGGTAACAACCACGCAACCTTCGCCCGCTGTCAATCGCTCCGAGTCAACGACCCAGGCCTACGACAAGAACGGCAATGTCCGGAGGCAAACCAAGGCCACCATGACGGAGACGCGAGTCAACTCCGACACGACGCAAACCGAGACGACGTTCCAGGAGTCGGGGCCCAACCCGGGCCAGTTGATCACCTCCGCGCGCATGAAGGAGACCCGGAAGGAAACCTCCTCGGGAACCGAGTATCAGCGCGTGATTGAGGTGAAGACTGTGGAGGGAGAATTCCGCCCCAAACAGAAGGTCCAGGCAGTCACGGAGAAGTTCACCGATGGCTCCTCGAAGACGCGCTCCGTGGAATCGTCCATTGATCTCAACGGCAACGCGCGCGTGACGCAGGAGACCATCGAGAAACAATCCACGGATTCCCGGGGCAGGGAGACGATCGAGCGAGTCATCAAGAAACCGTCCGTGAACGGCGAACTGCGCCTGGACCGGGTCGAGATCGAGGAGAACCACACGAAGGCAACCTCGGGCGTGGTGAACGAAAAGCTGGTCAAGCGAGCAGACTCGTCCTACGGCCTGCGGGAGGTACAGCGCATCACCACCACGGTCGAGACGCCGTCAGGTAGTGCGCCCTACAGACTGGTTGTGACGAAGGGGTATCCGCGCAATGATCGGACCGCTGCCATCATCACCCAGGTCGAGATTGAGCGAAGTCGCACCCGAGGGGACGGTTCCACTTTCACCGAACGCGAATTGAAGGTACGGGATGTGAACGGCGAATTGACGACCGTGAGCGTCACTCAGATCGAGAATTCAAACCACTCATCGAGACCGCCCGAAGTGGTCGGCGTATCAAACCCCAATCCCAGTTTATTGGCCAGCCTCGAGGAGGAGCAGCATCCGTTTCAAGAGCGAGGATATGGAACGACTGCATTTGATGTTGAACTAACTGAAAACAAGCGTCTCAACGAAACACAGGGTCTTTGCGCACAATCCATGCACTCTGAGCAACGAGGTCGGCCATGATGACTCTTCTTGCATTCGTAGCGGGTTTTCTGCTGCTGGTGATGTTGTCAACAAGCCCTGACCAGGAGTGACCGATGGGAATGGCCTTACAGATTGCGCTCCTTCTTGCGGCTCTCTCGGTTGTCGTCCTTGTGGCAGCGCTGATCCCGGCCTTACGTGGACTGTGCAATCCATGAACCTCGAAATTCAAGTTCTAGCGCGTCACGGGTTCATCTGTGGCTTGCTCGTGGTCACCGGATGCGCGCACTATCCGGTCAACGCGCGGTTGACGCAGTACAACCCCGACGCGGGTTACCGGTATCGCACACTCGTCCGCGGCGACAATTCGGAGAGCCTGCTGGTCCTGCTGGCGTTCTCAGGTGGCGGGCATCGGGCGGCGGCGTTGTCGTATGCGGTGCTGGAGGAACTCGCGCGGACCGGGATTGACTGGGAGGGCCAACACAAACGTTTGCTCGATGAAGTGGACATTATTTCCGCTGTCTCGGGCGGCAGTTTTACGGCGGCGTATTACGGGCTGTTCGGCGACGAGATTTTTACCGAATACGAAAAAGTGTTTCTGAGGCAGAATATCGAGCGGCAACTTTTCTGGCGATTGCTCTCGCCCGTGAACTGGCCCCGGTACGCCTCGCCATATTTCGGCCGCAGCGACATGGCGGCGGAATTCTATGACCGGCATGTGTTTCGCGGCAAAACGTTCGGCGATCTGGCGCAGCCCCACCGGCCGCCGTTTGTGATCTTGAACGCGACCGACATGTCATCGGCATCGCGCTTCGAGTTCACGCAGGACTTGTTCGACCTGATGTGCTCGGATCTTTCCACCTTCCCGGTCGGCCGCGCGGTGGCGGCGTCGTCGGCCTTCCCGGTTCTCCTGACGCCTATCACGATCAACAACTACGGCGGCAGTTGCGGTTTCATCGAACCGCCGCAGGTCGAGGCGGCGCTGGCGCAACGAGAACGGTTGTCACGCGGCTACTTCAAAGCGCAGGAAATCCGCACCTACCAGGACGCGGTGCATCACCCGTATTTTCATTTGCTGGATGGGGGTCTGTCCGACAACCTGGGTTTGCGCGGACCGCTCGAGCCTGTCCTGGCGCTCGGTGGGATCCGTCCGGCCATGCAGTATTTCGAAATGAAGCACACCCGCAAAATCGTCCTCATTGCCGTCAACGCGGCGACGCACTCCGATCTGGGTTGGGACAAACGCGCGAGGTCTCCCGGTCTCGTGGATGTCGGCTTCGCTTTCGGCGATGTCATCAACCGGTATTCCTTCGAAACCCGGCAACTCTTCCACGAAAGCGTCAAACAATGGGAAAGCGAGTTGAACGCCGGCTCAACCACTGCGGAGCCGGTCAAGGTGTACGGGATCGAGGTTAATTTCGAACAATTGGCTGATCCAAAGGAACGCGCGTACTTCAACGGACTGACCACGAGCTTCAATCTCCCCGCCGGCGCGCTCGAACGTTTGCGCGAAGTTGCCGGCCGACTGCTCCGGCAAGACAAGACGTACCAAAGCCTGCTGCACGACTTATCCGTCCAGGCACAATCCCAACACGTGGAAAGGAATTGAACCCATGAACAAACCCAAAACCATCACGATGATCGTCCGGCTCGTGGACGGCAACGTCCACCGTTTCCAATTCCCGGACGAATTTGCCGCCGACCCAACGACGTTGGCCAGCCGTCTCGAACGCGGATTCGAGGCGCACGACCTGGCCATCGAGACAGACGGCCGGTTGCTGGTCTATCCAAAGCAAAGCATCCTGAGCATCGAGGTGACGCCCGCACCCGCGAAGTTACCGGCCTTCGCCATTCGCCATGGCCGGATGATCGGAGGCTGAACCATGGGCGAGTTCCAACGCATCGCCATCAACACGGGCGGCGACGAAGTTCCGGGACTCAAGGCGGTCAGGCAGGCGGCGCTGCAGACGAAATTTCGCGCTGTAGAAGAGCATCGCAAGCTCGCAAAGCTCCTCAAGGCGATCATTCCCGCTCTCGACGGGATCAATCGTTCCGATCCGCAGGAAATCCAGTGGCTGCACGCGGTCAAGGCCAACGTGCGCTGGGCCGTGCGCCAGTTGGCCGAGACTCCGGGCGGCCGGGCCGGACTGGCGGCGGGACGTATTCAGATCGTTGGCGCGATGTACGAACTGGGCGCCGGCCGAGTTCGGTTTCTGAATGGCGACAACGGACAGTTAGCCTAGCGTTTACGTTTTCTTCAGCACCAGAGACTCGAGCCTTCCGAAGTAGAAGCTCTCCGCGCGCACCAACGTGAGGCCGTGCTCGATGAACTTCCGCCGCAGCGCGTCGCGGTCGGGAAACTGACGCAAGCTCTCGCCGATGTAGGCGTGCGCCTCGGGGTTGTCATGCAGCACCCGGCCCCAGAAACTGCCCCACACGGTCAGGACGTTGATCTGCAATCGCTGCCGGGCCAACGCAGGCGGCTTGGAAAAATCGAGGAACGCAGCGAGACCGCCGGGCTTCAGGACGCGATGGATTTCGGCCAGCGCACGGTCGAGATCAGGCGCGTTGCGCAACGCGTAGCTGCCGGTGACCAGATCCGCCCACGCGTCCGGCAGATCGAGTTCGCACATGTCGCCCTGTACGAATCGGACATTCGCGTGACGGGACCGCTGCCGGGCGACCACGAGCATCTCCGGCGTCAGGTCCACGCCGACGATCTCGGCGTCGGGGAATTTCTCCGCCAACAGGAACGCGAGGTCGCCGGTGCCGCACGCGAGGTCCACGCAGCGTGGCGCGTCGAGAGCGGGCAACGCGCCCAGCAGACGGCGTTTCCAGGCGCGGTCGCGCCCCAGCGAGAGCATGATCGTGGCAAGATCGTACGCGCAACGGTTGCGCGAACCGCAGTCCCGGCCGTTCTATTCCATCCGCGAGGTGGCGTTGTTCTTCCGCGTGCCGCACTCGACGGTGGCACGGGTGTACGCCGCGCTGGAAACCGAGGGGTTGTTGGTGCGTCGGCGCAGCAGCGCCACGTGGCTGCGCGGTCGCGCGCCGCACACGCAGGCGCCGGTGCATGGCGTGGTGACCATCCCGGTGTTCAACTATGCCTACATCGCGTTCACCGACTTGCGTCTCCTGCTGCGGCAGCTCGACGAGGAGTTGTGGCAGCGCCATTTCGCGGTCAACCTCCTGTTTTTCAATGTGTACGAAGACACCCGGCCGGCGTTTGCCGACCGGCTGCTCCGCCACCACCCGGATTACGTGCTCGCCATCCAACCGCTCGCGCAGTCGCTGCCGTATCTGGGCCAGGTCGCCGACCACGGCGTCCAAATCCTCATGCTCAATGGAGAGTACCGGCCATCGCCGTGGCCGCAGTACCTGCTCAGTTGGGAACGCGCCCTGACCCGCGGCCTAGCGGTCTGGCGGCGCGCCGGCATCACGGATGTCGGCGTCCTCTGTAAGCCCGACATGACAACGGCCAGCCGGGCGCAACTGACACCCCTGCTGACCGCTCGCGGGTTGCGGGCGACCTACCACGAAATTGATTCCGAGCACCAAGCGGGTCGGCAACTCTGCCGCCTCCCGCGCGACGCGCAGCGCGGGTATCTGCTCCACGAAGCCTATGCCGCATCGAATCTCGGCGGCATGGCCCCCCGGGAACTGGCGCAACTGATGCGCGAGTCGCGCGGCTTGAGTTGCCGCTACGTCAACGTCGCCCCGCGCCTGCTCGGCGACACGCTGATGGACTTCGCCGTGCCGGACTGGCGGCAGGTGGCGGCCACGCTCGCCCAAGACATCGCGACCGGCCAGCCTATCGGCCGTCTCTTCCATGCCCGCTGGCGCGCCCGCGTCCGCGCCACGGACTTCGCGCAGGAGTTTTGAGACCGGGAGGCCGTTACCGACTCGCGCCGCTGTGTTGCCAGAAGACTGCGCTGTTGACTGTGTGTTGGCGAGTCATTACGGGTTGACGGCGGAGGAGTTGGATTTTGTGGTGAACTACGACATCAAGTACCGCCTCGGCCGCGCCGCACGCATGGAATCAGTGAAACGAAAGGAATCGGAGATCAGCCATGTTTGACAGTGACCAGGAGATTTTTGAGTTCGTGCGGTCGCGCTTGTATGTGGCGACGGTGTGCGACATTCTCGACAGCCTGGGACATCGGAACCAGGCCATGCACCAGCGGCTTCGACCGCTGCTGCCGGATCCCAAGCACTGCGGTTTCGTAGGCCGGGCGCGCACGGTGCGCTGGATGGAGACCGACTACGTGGTGACGGAAGATCCATACGGGCTCGAGATCGAGGCCATGGATTCGCTCCGAGCGGGTGATGTCGTGGTCC
>CAZOTB010000201.1:0-10386 GCA_964582645.1 uncultured Verrucomicrobiota bacterium
TCCGGTGTCCGCCACTTACGCCGACCCCAACGCCCAGGTGCTCAACGGCGTCGGCTACACACAGATGGATGCAATCAGCCCCGTGTTGTTGCGCCTGGCGCAGGATAACGGCGATGCCGCCCTGCGCGAACCTCGGTTGGGCCGCGTGCTTCGGGCGGGCATGATCGCCAGGAGATGCCGGGCGGGAACGAACCCGCCACCGTGTTCGGACGGAAGCATCGGCTCGAACTGGGCAATGTGACAGACACAATCATCGCCAGCCCGCGACGCCACCTTGAACTCGGCGGTGCGAGCGAAGAGGCGTCGCTGGCCGTGATCCGGCGTGACGGAAACGGCGGGGTGCTCTGGTGGGCCGCGGCGGATGTGTTTTCATTGACCTTGGATGGCTCAGTCGTGATGCCACAGCAGGGTCAGTCCTGCCCGTTGCTCGAAACCGATTGAATGGAAATGCCCCCGGGGGGTGCTCGCCTTCGCGCGGGACGCTGCTTCGACTAACTCTCGGTCCGTTTCCGGTCCGAAAGATCGCGTACGATGGTGAGCACCTCGTCGCCGCCAGCGGGCACCACCCGCGCTTCGTAGGGGTGGAGTCTGCCGCGCACGAACAACTGGTACTCGAAGGTCTGCATCCGGCCCGTGCGCAGTGTCTCTTCAATGCTCCGCATGCAGAGCGCGGCGACGTCGGGCGGCAACACCTCGGTCACTTTCCGGCCCAGAAACTCGCTCGGCGAAATGTAAGGTTGATCCTCGGCTCCCCGGTATTCCTTGTAGGTGCCGTCCCAGTTGAGCCGGAACACCATGTCCGGTAACGCGGCGACGATCGCTTCGGTGCGCTGCTCGCTTTGCCGCAGCGCTTCCTCGGCGTGCTTGCGATCCGTGATGTTCATCGCCACGCCCACCATCCGGACCGGTTTGCCGCTGATGTCGCGATACACCTTGCCGTTGCTGCCGATCCAGCGCGTCGAACCGTCGGGCACGATCATCCGAAACTCGATCGCATAGTTCGCGCCCTCTTCGACCGCTTCCCGCACGGCTTCGATCACCCGGTCGCGGTCGAGCGGATGGACGGCGAGGAGGAACTCCTCGTAGGTCGCGTGGTGTGCGCCGCGTGCCATGCCAAACACCGGTCCCAGTTCCTCCGAGTAGGTCACCCGGTTGCTCGGGATGTCCCAGTCCCACGTGCCCATCCGCGCCGCTTGGAGCGCGAGGCTCAACCGCTCCTCGCTCTCGCGCAACGCCCGCTCGTTTCGCTTCCGCTCGGTGATGTCGCGGAAGAACGTGACGAACCGCCCGCCGTCCATGTCGAGGAACGACGCGCTCACGTCCACGTCCACGATCGTGCCGTCCTTGCACCGGTGCCGCGTCTCGAACCGATCGCGTCCCAGGCGGCGCACGCGTTCGATGTGACGGGCAATCTCCTCGTCGGTTTCCTGCGCTTCGACGTTCTGGACGCGCATGGTGAGCAGTTCCTCCCGGCTGTACCCGACCAACCGGCAGTAGCTGTCGTTCACTTCGAGGATACGCCCCTGGCAATCAAGCAAACAGAATCCGTCCGTGGTGCTGCGGAGAATGGCGGCGCTCATCTCCGCCAAATGCGAATGCTCTGGTTGATTGGAGGGCACGATTGGGCTTCTTTCGCGTCGCGTTTGTTATCCGAAAGCGAAAGGAATGTCCAGCGCCGCCCTTCGGAACGCATCCGTTTTGACTTGCGGTCAGCGGCGGAGATGATGTTCCGTCGCAGCCTCAATCCCGCGCTATGCTCCAAGCTGCTGCCGGGCTGGGGGACACGACCATGAACGAAATTCGCATCGGGCTGGCAGGCCTTGGCTTCCGCGGACTTTGGTGGCTACAACTATTGCAGAAGATTCCCGGTTACCGCGTGGTGGCGCTGTGCGATCGAATCGCTGCGTTGCACGAGAAAGGGCTCGCGGCGCTACGCAACCGCCGTGGCGTGAAACTCTACACAGACTACGGCAAATTTCTTGCCGACAAGAACGTGGATGCCGTCGCGCTGACCGTGCGCTGCCGGGAACAGGGCGCGTTGGCGGCGCGGGCGTTGCAGGCCGGGAAGCATGTGAATTCGGAAGTGCCGGCGACGCACTCGATCGAGGACTGCTGGCGCATCGTGATCGCGGCGGAGAAGAGCGGCAAGGTGTATCAACTCGCGGAACAGGTGCGCTATGCCGGCTTCGTCGAGGCGTGGAAGAATCTCGTCGCGCAGGGACGGCTTGGCCGGGTCACTTACGCCGAGGGGCAGTACATTGGATACTACGGCACGCGGCAGTTTTTCCAGGACCCGAAGACGGGAGAGTTTTGCAGCGTGGACGAACTCCCCGCTCATCCCGGCGCCAAACCCACCTGGCTGCATGAGATGCCGCCGATTCATTACGTGGTCCACGACATCAGCCCGCTGCTCAAGGTGATGGATGATCGCGTGGTCGAAGTGGTCGCGATGAGCACTCGCCGACCCAGCTACAGCCACCCGGAAATCGGTCAACCCGACATCCAGGTCGCGTTGATGAAGACCGCGAACGATGCCGTGTTGCGGCTCGCGACCGGCTATACTCAGCCCGGCCCGCACGATGATCATCATTGGTATCAAGTCATCGGCACACGCGGCCGCGTCGAATGGCGACGGCGGCCGGGCGACAAGCCGCGCATGTGGCTGGCCGATTCCCAGATGCACGAGATGTCGGAGATAGACTGGCGCTTCGAGCGGACGGACGCACCCGCTGCTGCCTCAGGGAGCGGACATTGGAACATGGACTACTACGTTCACGCGCATTTCCGCGACGCCGTGTTGCAGAACAAGCGTCTGGATATGGACGTGTACCAGGCGATCGAAACCGCCGCGCCCGGCATCCTCGCCGCCGAGTCCATCGAGAAAGGAAGTCAGTGTCTGAAGGTGCCGGATTTCCGTCCCGGCAAGAGCCGCGCGCATGGCCACCTGCCCAAGAATCTGTGACTTCGGCCCAAATCCCAGCCTCAATCTCCAGGAGAGCATGAACTACCGCTTTGGATCTGCCAAACAACTCTACGATCAACACATACATCCGCGGCTGTTCTGCACCGACGCAGACCTCGCACTTCTGCGCCAGCAAGTTCGCACCGGCAATGGACGCAAACTCATGGATGTGCTGCGCGACAAAGTGCGCCCGTTGATCCAGATCGTCGAAGACACCAGCGACCTGCCCTCCTCGATTGCTCATAACACGGTGCGCAAAGATGGCCGCGCCGTGGCCGCGGTCGAAGCGCTCATGGAAATCGCGCTGGTCAGCGTGCTCGATGACGACAGAGGCGGGATCGAGGCGGTGCGTCGCATTCTCGCGGCGGTGCCGGAGGCGGAAGCGAAAGGGCCGCGCGACCGGCTGAGCCTCGGTTATTCAAGCCTCGGCCAGTTCCAATTTGCCTACGACCTCGTCCATGCGAGGATGACAGCGCAGGAACGCGAGGCGTACACGCGCTGGGTCGTCGAGATTTCCATCCGCGAGACCCTCAAGACCCTTCGCAAGGGACATTACCTCCGATGCGCCGGCGCGAACATTCCCGAGGTCGGCATGATGACCGCCATGCTCAGCCTCCTCGCAGTCGAAGGCGATCCGGGCGTGCCGGATCTGAGCGCGGAGAAGGCAGAACTGCTGCTTTTCTTTGAGGGCACGCTCTTCTCGATGATGGGTCGCAACGGCTATCCGCACGAAGACATCGCCTACGGGTCCGGCATGGGGTCATTGATGGCGCGCGTGGTCGAAGCGCTGCGCCGGGCGGGCATCTACGACACCTACACGCAGTGCCCGCGCTACCTGAAATTCGGCCGCGCGATGCTGGCGTTCGTGCAGCCGTGGGGGAAATTCCTCTCGAACACGGGAGATTACGGCGCGGACTTCGGCTGGCGCAGCCCGATCTTCCCGCGACTCGCCACCGAGACGCGCGACCCGGCGTTGCTCTGGTTGCACGGCACGATCTCCTATCCCGTCGCCTGCGCTGGTCCGCTGGAGATGAGCAAGCGGCGGATTTCATTCCCTGAACTCTATCTCGCGCCCGGCTTCCAGGTTCCGGTGGACGCGTTCACGCTGCTCACGCTCGATGATTTGCGACGTCCCGTGCATCCTTCCCGAACCCGGATCCCGACGCAGTACATGGACCCCGACCGCGGGATCGTCAGCTTTCGCAGCAGTTGGCAAAAGGACGCGACGTTTGTGGTCTTCGACGGCTCGCAGCGTTGCACCTCTGCTCAAGGTCACGCGCACGACAGCGGCGGGCATTTCAGCCTGTCGGCGCTCGGCGAGTATTTCGCGATTGATACCGGCCGCTACAATATCGAGCAGGACCAGCACAACGTCGTGCTCGTGGACGGCAAGAGCGGTCAGAGCACCGGCGGCGAATGGCGGATGAGCTACTACGCGGCGCGGTTGACCGACTACCGACCCGGCGAGTTCGTGGACACGGCCACGGTGGACAATTCGCAGATGGCGAACTGCTACTGGTCTCGCCGTACACTCGGCCTGGTCAAAGGCGACGATGCGCCCGCCTATGTGTGGACCGTCGAAGACGTCAACAAAGCGAATGATTACCGGGAGTTCTGGTGGTGCATGAACGTCCATCCAGACCACAAGATCGTCCTCGCACGCGACCACGCGACGGTCGTCGGCAGCGATCATGGAAATTGTCTCGACGTCTTCTTCGCGCTACCCGATCCGAAGGCCTATCCCAAACCGCACCGGCTGAAACTCTCGCAGAATCTACAACTCGCCGGTTCTCACAAGTACATGTGGGACAAGCCGAAGAAGCTGGCGCGGCTGTACCGCCAGCGAGTCGGTCATCTCGAATACGGACCCGTGTTCGCTCGCCCGCGCCTGGTAGCGAAGGTCGCCGGCTACAACGGTCGTTTTCTGTCCTTGATGATACCGCGACGCAAAGGAGGGAAGTTGGCGCGGGTCGAGCGTCTCGCTTCGGTGGACAACTCCCTCGCCGTGCGGATTACGTTCTCGAAGGTCGAAGACACTCTCATCTGGGCGTACGAGCACAACATCCTGCAAGCCGGTGGTGTTGACGCCCGCAGTCAGTGGTGTGTGGTTCGTCGGTCTCGTGGCACCGGCCGAGTGATCGCATACGAAACGGGCCCCGCCACGAGCCTGATGGTGGATGGCGTGAACTTGCGATTGAGATGACGTAAGCCAGTGTCCCGTGTGCCCGAATGCCTACTTGCTGCCGATGCAGTAGAGTTTCTCGCGGGTGCGGATGAACATCTGGTCGCCGACGAACACGGGGGTCGTCTTGAACCGTTCAAGTTGGTTGCGGGCGATTTCCTTCGGTTCGCGACCGGGCTCTAGCACGAGCGTGGTGCCGCCTTCGCCGGAGAGATAGAGCAGGTTCTTGGCAAGCGTGACGCTCGGGTAGGCGGTGCCGCCGAGACTGAGCTTGCGTTGATGGATGACCTTGCCGTCCTTCGCGTCAATGACGCTGAACTCACCGTGTTGCATGACCGCGTAAATCAATCCGTCGTGGATCACGGGCGAGGCGTAGTAGCGTTCGCTGACGGGGGTCGTTGTCCACAACACTTCGGGCTGGTACTTGTCGCCGTTGAGCGGCGGGAGCTTGATGGCCTTGCCGCCGTTTTGAATGAAATAGACGATTCCCTGCTCGAAGACCGGTGCGCAGTAATCGAGCGTGGACAAACCCGTCGCCAGCGCCTTGCCGTCGCTGACGCGCACGATCTGACCATCCGGGGTGACGACCACCTCGACGTCGCCGGCTTTGGCGAAAATGGGCGAACCCCAGCGTTGTTGGGCGGGGCTGCGCCAGAGTTGTTCGCCGGTGGCGGCGTTCAACCCGGTGAGGCTGTTGATCATGATCACCAACTTGTCTCCCGCCAGCACGGGCGACGAACTCTGTCCCCAGCCCGCGGTCGGACGTTCGACAAGCTTGATCCATTTGCGGTTGCCGTCGAAGTCGTAGCATGCGGCGACGCCGTTCCCGAACAACGCGAACACGCTCTTGCCGTCGGTGGTGGGCGTGCAGGAGGTGTAGCCATTCTCGGGATGCGTCTGCGGAAGCTGGTACTCGCTCAAGGAGTTCATCTGCGACTTGAGATCGTTTCGCTTCTTCGTCAGCGCCGCGACCTTCTCCTTGAGCTCGGCATCATCGGGACTGGCGCGCAGGTCGCGTTTGGCTTTGATCAACGCTTCCTCGGTCGGGCCGAGCTCCTTGCCCAATTCGGCGGAGCGTTTCGTGTTCGCCTCTGACTTCGCTGCCTCCTCCGGCCCGAGGGCGTCGGTGTAAGTGTTGGTTTTCTGCCAGAGAATCTTGCCATCGGAGGCATCCACGCAGATCAGCGTGGACGGCTCGGCGCATACGAAGATGCGTCCCCGGCTGACGACGGGCGAGGCGTTCCCCCAATCCGGCAGGCGTGTGGCCCAGAGGACGTTCTTGCTGGCGGACCATTCCGTGGGTGGGTTGGCGTTGGGGTATTTTCCCGTGCCGTTTGTGCGCCAGCCGACGACGGTTTGGGCGGAGGCCGGCAGCAGAGCCGACGAGATGATTAGAAACAAGACTGCGGCTGCTCGAAAGGATGAAGGATGAAGGATGAAGGATGAAGTTGGCATACTTTTCATTTCAATGATTCCTGATGTGGCAACTTCCTTTTTCATCCCTCATCCCTCATCCCCCATCCTTGACCCGTTACTTCCCACTCACGTCCAGACATACCAGCTCTCCTTCATTGTTCTTTGCGTAGATCCGCCCGTTTGCCAGCACCGGCACCACCCAGCATCGTCCCCGGATCACTTTGGCGCGGGAAATGGGCGTGAACGCGGTCGGCACCGCATCCGCCGTGACCAACTCGCCGCTCTCGCTCAACACGATCAGTTTGCCATCGGCGATGAGCACGGTGCCCATGCCGAGACCCGATTGCGTCCATTTCACGTCGCCAGTGGCGAAATCGAGACAGGCCAGGGTGGATTCATCGAAACCATAGAGATGGCCCTTCCAGAGAATCGGGCTGCTGAATTTGCTCCTCATGCTCTTGCTCTGCCACAACACCTTCGCGTCGCCGCCAGCCATCTGAAGCAACGCACCGCCCTTGCTGTAGCCCGACGCGATCAGAATTCGGTCGCCCTGGATGATCGGCGTGGCGGCGTTGACGTCGTAGGAGGTCTTCCATTGGTGCCGCAGGACCTCCTTGCCCGTCGCCACTTCGCGCACGACGAGGCCGCTGGCGTTGAAGATGGCGACGCACTGCTTGCCGCCGAGCTCGAACACCACGGGCGAGGAATACCCCGCCTTGTCGCTGCCCTGTTTCCACATCTCCTTGCCGGTGGTCTTCTCGAACGCGACCGCCGACGCGCCGTTGCCTCCGACATCGGCGATGAGCAGGTTTCCGACAATCAGCGGCGTGCCCGAGTAACCCCATTGCGGCGCCTGCGCGCCGAAGTCGCGTTGATAATCCTTCGACCACACGACCTCGCCCTTTTCGGCGCTCAGACAGAACAACTGTCCCTTGCGTCCCACAGTATAGACGAACGATCCGTCCACAGTCGGCGTGGTGTTCGGTCCGCCTTCGTACATATTCGGATCGAGCGGGGCCGGGTAGGAAAAATGCCAGACCTCTTTGCCGGTGGCGGTGTCGAGACAGGACACTGTGTCGGTGTCGCTCTTGTTGCCAATCGCGTACACGCGTCCGCCGGCCACCACCACGGACGCGCAGCCGGTGCCGACGTTGGTTTTCCAGACTTGCTTCGGGCCTTCCTTGGGCCATTGGGCGAGCCAGCCGCTCTCGGTCGAGATACCGTCGCGTTTCGGTCCGCGCCATTGCGGCCAGTCGCTGGCCTGAAGGGTCGGAGAGGCACAGAGGAAGAGCGCAAGTAGAACGAGCAGTCTGTTTCGGGAGAACGGGTGAGTTCTTTGCTTCATAGGTACGGGCAACATTGGGTGCGAACCTAGACCGCTTCGTGGAAGTTTGCGAACGAAAAAACGCCGAAGCGATTGCGGTGAGTTCTCAGTAGTAACAGGCGCCGGCATCGCAGCCGAGCACGTCGGGTTCTCTGGCTTCGAGCGTGAACTTGAACTTGCCGACCTTGCGGCCGGCCACGTACGAATCCTTCGCCTTGCGCCAGTTGCCCCAGAGGTCCACGTTGTCGGCGTTGGGATCGGTCGTGAACGTAACGAATCCCTGCGGGTTCAAGTGCCAGGGCTTGGGTTTGTCGAAGTGGACGACCAATGTGGGCGTGATGCGCGGATAGGGATAGTTGTGCACCAGGAACAGCCGCTTGTCGGCCAGCTTGTCCTCGAAGCAGGTGATGTAGCTGTCGTTGTCGAACAGTTGAGCGCAGACCCATCCCTTGATCGTGTAGCAGTCGCAACAGTCGCACACCTTCGCCACCGTGCTCGCGTACCGGATCGAGTCGTTGTCGTTCTGGTTGTCGGAGATGTAGTTGGACACCATCCGCGCGACGCGGAAACCTTCGAGCAAGTCCTGACGCGTCTCGTTGACACAGAAATCGCGCGTCGCAGTCAGAGAGTAGCTCACATCGGCTTTGACCGAGTCGTTCTTCGGAGGGTTGAGGCGAAGCTCGAAGTCCGTCCCCTCCAATGACGTCAGGTTCGAGACTTTGCCGGTCAGCAGCAGGTCGTTGGGATTTTTCGGGTCAACCTGGATGTTGAGTTCGACCAGTACGAGACTCCGTGTCAGGCCGGTGGCGCAGTCCCAGTACTGCGTCAGGTAGAACGTCCCGCCGAACTCGCCCGGCGGCGGCAATACCGGCCGCAGCGCGCCGTTGCCCTTGATGGACCAAACCTGGGGAAACCCCGCGCCTGTGAACGCATGGAATACCTTCAACTCGGAGAACGGACCAACCGGCAGGCCGTTGACGGAGACGAGGATATCGCGCGCGTCGGGGCCGGGGTCGGTCGCGCCATCCACGACCCAATCGCCGTTGTTGAGCAGGTTCGTATCGGCCGCGAGCGGAAAGGCGCAGACCAGGAACAGGGCGAGTGGGAATACAACGCGGACGAATTGTCGAATCAGAAAGTCGGACCTCATGGCGTCACAAGTTAGATTACAGAAGCTTGAGACGCAACTCACCCCCCGCTATTCAAACCATGGCAAATGGGCAGCCGGAAACTGCTTGTAGAGGCCGCCGTCCCGGCGGCAGTGCTGGACCGGCGGCAGCTCCCCGCAGAATGCGCCGGGGACGGCGGTCACTACAACGCCCGGCATCCTATGCGGTGTCCGGCGGACTGAAGATGCTTTCGTACGTGTACATGACCATCCCGAAGAATACCGGGATCGTGACGAAAATGCCGACACAACATCCGAGCAACCCGAGTAGCACCACGAAACCGCCGACCACCAGCAGCGCGAACATTGAAAACCAGTGGCGATTCACCACCCGCATGCTCAGGCAAATCGCAGACCAAAAACTCATTCCCTTGTCTGCGACGAGCGGCAGGCTGAATATCCAGCACGTGCCGAGGTAGGTGGAGACGAGCATGCCAACGACGAACAATCCCGCCGCAGGCACCAGCATGGGGCCGAGTTGTTCGGCGGCCCGCTGGATTTCGGTGGGTGAGCTGCGGCTAAGAACCTTCACGATCAGATCCAGCGCGCACAACATGCTCGGGACAAAACACAGCACAATGAGGATGCTCGTCACCATATGCGTCAGCATCAACTGCACAAATCGCGGTCCGAACCCGCTGAAGGCATCTCCCAGCGTTCCGCCTTCGCCGCGGATTTCTTTGAGAAACCTCACGTACAGCCCGCCCATGAGAGGGCCCTGCAACACGAGTTGCGGAATCCATCCCACGTACGGCACCAGGCCGCACGCGAACACGACGAGGTACACCAACAGCGTCGCGCCAACGAGCGGCCAGAAGTTCGATTTGAGCAGCTCCCACGCTTGGCTCGTGCTGCCGCCGATGTCCACGGTGTAATCGCGTTCGCGTGCCTGCTGCGCATAGGCGAGCGGATCCGGCGCGGGCTCGGACGGCTGCGGGGAAGCTGCGGGCGGGAGCTGGGCATCCTGCGGCTTGAGCTGGAGTTTCTGCGGGCCGGGACGCACCGCGCTCAATGGCTGCCAATTCGCCATGCCTTCACGCCACACGAGCGTGTCGGGCTTGATGGTGCCGTTCTGGATGAGTTGCTCGAATGCGGTGTCGTCGAGGGGACCGACCTGGTTGGTGCCGTCAGCGTAGTACCAAGACATGACGGGGCTCTTACCGCAAACTGCCGGGGTTTACAATCATTTCGAGTGAGGCGCGGAAGAGGGAGCGTTGATCGATATTGGTTATTGGTTATTCGTATCCGGGCGCGGCCAATGAACCGATAACTTATAGCCAATGTAACTACTCAGGTGGCATCCCGCCGCGGGATGCCTCCTGAGTAGTTACGGA
>CAZOTB010000202.1:0-10368 GCA_964582645.1 uncultured Verrucomicrobiota bacterium
GGGGTGTGAATGAGAATTCGGAGACAACGTGCGGCCTGATTGTGAAATATCCGGGCTAGTGCCGCATTGGTTCGGGAGCGACGATCCCAAGGACGACAAGATGCCGCCCCGAACGATCTGCAATCTCGGCGACACGATGACCGGCCTCTCGTTGCTCCGGGCGGCAGGCGAGTTGCGCAACCGAGCGGGGGGAGCGGCGCTGGCCAGCCAGGTCGCGGAGATGGGACGGCGGCTGTTGGTCGGACTGGCCCGGCATGGGTACGATCCCGAGCAACGCATTTTCCCGAGCTGGCTTCATCTCGATGGCCGCCCGGACTACGAGGCGATCTGGTACGGCTTCCCGAGGCAGAAGATGAAAGACGAGGCGGTGAAGCGCGATCCGATCCTGCAGGAAGTCGCGGTGTTTGCCGGTCCAGGTTTCTACCGTGATGGCCCATGGGCACAAGCCGCGCACAATCCGACCGCTCACGATCTCTCGCTCGGCGCAATCCTGACCGGTGACAAGGAATTGCTCGCCCGTGCTGTGGAGTTTGCAGCGATGATCATGGACGAAGTCGGGCGACTGACCGGCGAGTTCAACGAGCATGGTCAGTGGCTGTTTTCCGCGAACGCGTCCTACATCCACATGATGCTGAACCTCTCCCGGCTCACCGGCGAGAGTCGCTACCTCGACTGGGCGCGGCAACTCGCCGACCTGGAACTTGATTTTCTTTCGCGCCCGATGCCAGCCGGTCGCCCCGAGTGGTGGCGGATGCCGCAGCGCAACAGTCTGCTCGAGGCGCTGCTGGCACTCCATTCGTAGGGGCGCACGGCGGTGCGCCCATTCGGACCAGGCGTTGATTGATAATGGGCGCACAGCCGTGCGCCCCTACAAAAGCTGTTGTGAATTGGTCCCGTTTGCCCTATTCCCCTCGCGCATGAATTTCACACCCGGCTGCGCCAGGAAGTTTTACCAACGCGGAATCCATCCCCGCATTTTGCTCGGACCGGACGATCTGCCCACACTGCGCAGGCTCGTTCGCTCGGGCGAGGGTCGGAAAATCATGGCGGCCCTGCGCGCGCGTGTCGGCAAACTTGTGAAGGTTGCGCTCGACGCGCCCGACCTCGCCGAGTTGCTTGCCTGGAAATCGCGGAACTGGCGCGACCCGGCCATCATGATTCTGCACGATCTGCATGATGTCGCCCTCGTTGCGGTGCTCGATAACGACCCGGGCGCGCTTGAAACGACCCGGCGCGTGTTTGATGTCATCGTGCAACCGCGCGAGAAACCGATCGGCGTGGACTCCAGTTCGCTGGCGTACGATGTTGCGTACCATCATCTCTCGGAAGAAACGCGCCGGGCGTACCGGGCGTTGGCGACCCAGGTCATCCGCAAGAAGCTTGAGGAGTGGCGTCCGAAAATCTTCAAGTGCGCCGCGGGCAACATCCCGCTCGGTCTGACGCTCGCCGCGCTCGATTTGCTGCTCGCGATCCAGAACGATCCCGGCGTACCGAATCTCGACGCGGAACGGGACGAACTGGTTCGCATCTTCGAGGCCGTGCTCCACGTGGCGATCAATCCCGACGGCTATCCCGAGGAAGACATCGGCTACGGATCAAGCGTCGCAGGCTACCTGTCGGTGCTGGCAGAGTCGTTGCGCCGCGCGGGTATTTACGACGCCTACAAGGAATGTCCGCGCTACGCCCGGTTCGGGCAGGCGATGCTCCACTTCGTCCAACCGTGGGGATTGCATCTCAGCAATACCGGCGACCACGGCGACGATTTTGGCCAACGCGATTTCGTTCTTGCGCGGCTCGCAAAGGAGACGCGTGACCCGACGTTGCTCTGGCTGCTTGGCACGCAGGAGATCAGTTACCAGGCCGTTCGCCAGAAAGAGGGGGCGTTGCTGTATTACGAGAATGTGACGCTTCGCCCGGGATTCCAGGCGATGGTTTCGGCGTACTCGTTGATCCTGTCGCGCGATCTCAAGGGCGCCGCGCATCCTTCCCGGACCAAGCCACCGACGCATTACCGGGATCGAGGGCGCGGGATCGTGACGTTCCGCAGCGGATGGGACAAGGACGCAACGTTCGTGGTGTTCGACGGCTCGCAACGCTCGCCGGGCGGCCAGGGACATTTCCATTACAGTTGCGGCCACTTCAGTCTCTCCGCGCTCGGCGAGTACTTCGCGATTGATACCGGCCGCTACAACGTCGAGCAGAACTGCCACAACGTGGTGCTGGTGGACGGCAAAAGCGGTCGCTCGACGGACGGCGAATGGGAGTACGCCAAGCACCACGGCTTGCTGATTGATTACGCGCCCGGCCCGTTCTGTGACTTCGCCGCGGTGGACAGTTCGCATCAGCATAACTGCTACTGGGCGCGCCGTTATCTCGGCCTGGTAAAAGGCGGCGACGCGCCCAGCTACGTCTGGACAGTCGAGGACATCAACAAGGCCAACGACTGGGCGGAGTTCTGGTTTCAGATTCACACCTCGCCGGAGAATAAAATCACCTTCGGGCCGCGCCCCTCACCTGGCCTCTCCCCTAAGGGGAGAGGAACATACCTGTCGCAAGCAGCGCCACCGATTTCCTCTCCCCTTGGGGGAGAGGACAAAGGTGAGGGAAATTGTCCAAGCGCGAGCATCCAGGGCTGGCGTCACGGCAACCATCTCGACGTCCATTTCGCGTTGCCTGCGCCCGACGCCTATCCGAAGTCGCACGTGATCTCGTTCGCGCAGGACGAAACGATCGGTAGTGCGACCAAGTACGTCCCCAATCCCCACGAGCGAGCGAAGGCATACGAGCGTCCCTCCGATATGGTGCATTACTCCGTCTTCGTCCGTCCCCGGCTGCTGGCGAAAGTCTCCGGCTACAACGGGCGGTTCATGTCGGTGATGATCCCGCGAAGGAACGGCGAGCCGCCTGCGAAAGTGGAGCGGCTGCCTTCCCTCGACAACTCGCTCGCGATGAAGCTCACGTTCTCCAAAGTCGAGGACACTGTCATCTTCGCCTACGAACACAACCTCCTCGAAGCCGGCGACGTGAGCGGTCGCGGCCAATGGTGCGTGGTGCGTCGCTCCCGTCGCAATGGCCGGATACTTCACAGCCAGGTGTTTCCAACACAATCGAAGGCCTCGCGCTACCTGCCGGTAGGTGATTACGCTTCGAGGACTTCATGACGACGGTACGCGACCACCTTTGGATGTGGGGCCAACCGGCTGGCTCACACGACCCGGACACTCGATGGAAGCTGCCCGTCGCATCGCGGATGACTCCCGCGGAGGGGGCGTTCTACATGGGCCTGCCGAACCTCTTCATGGTCGCCTCATTGAAAATGCCCGAGCCTCCGTGGGACCAGTACGCGCTGGCGTTTCGTCCCCTCAAGCAAATCGTCTGGTCCATCGGGCTCGGTCACGGGTTGAGCTACCCCAACCACGTTTTCCCACCCGCCGCCAAGGTTCCAAACATCACCGGTTTGATTCTCGACGATTTGTTCACGTCAAAGCCGGACGGTCAGATCTCGGCGTTGAACGACGAAGAACTTCGGGGCGTTCAGAGCAGACTGCAACTCCCCTCCCGGAAACTCGATCTGTGGGCAGTGGTGTACGAACAAGACCTCGACAAACCAATCGCGCCGATGCTGCAAGCCATGGACCTGCTGGGCTTTTTCGTTTGGAACGTCCCCAACCTGCCAAATCTGGAGCGGGACCTGGCCCGGCTATTTCACCCGCGGAGTCGCATGCCGCCTCGGCATTCTCATTCACACCCCACTTCCGTGGGGTGAAAAGCAGACGCAACCTCACATGAACCGCTTCCGCGGTTTTCACACGGCGACGAAAACCGCGGAAGCGGTTCGGTCTCCGTTCCCGACGCAAATCACCCCACGGAAGTGGGGTGTGAATAAAATCAGATGATCCACGCGATCGACACCATGTGAAATGTCCGGGTTCGACGCCTGACAGGGCGAGCGTGAACTGGCATACTGGCCCGGTGACATGAACATCCAACTCGACCCGATCAGTCGTTATCTGAACATCACGTATCGCGTGCCAAAAAGCGCCCCCGCCGAGGTGCGAGTGCAATGCTCCTGGTCGCACACCGGCACCAATCATTGGCGTCCTGCCAAGGTGACGCCGCGGATCTCCGAAACCGCGCTCGGCCTTGCCACGGACGAGGATTGGCGAGAATGGGCCGAACACGGCCGCGTGACCGAGCATCGCGCGGCGGGCTTGCAACGCACCGTCGTCTTCCAGCCGTATCCCGCCGCGCAACGCGACGGCAAAGTGGACCTCGAGTTCCGCGTCGAGCTTCAGACGCGCGACGGGGTGTCATTGTCCACGCAGCAATGTCCTGTACAGGCGGACAACTCGGATGTCGTTTGCATCGAAGATTTTTCCCGCGTGATCCAGCGCGATCTCGTCACGTCCGCTACGGAAGCGCAGCCGGGACGCTGGACGTGGAGCGCGGAGTCCGGGTTGTGCGGCAAGCCCGACCGGCACGCTCTGCCGCAACTGACGGTGCCGCTCGACCTGCGCGGCTGGTACGCGGTCTTTGTGCGCAACGACCCAAAACGCGGCGAGATCCGCCTTCGCCTCACCGGAGATGAACGCGCCGACGATATGCGCTTCCGTCGGCCCGGTGAGGAAACCTTGTGGCGCTGGTGTCGGATGGATCGGCAGCATCTCGTCATCAAGCCGCCGCATTCGTACCGCGGCCATGCGCTCGCCCATCTCGCTTCCGTGCGCTTCGTGCCGTTGTCGGACGCCCTGCTGCGCAAACTCGAAGCGCCCTTCCGCGGCCGGGCCGACAAGATTCTCGCGGGCTACTGGGAGCCGTACTCGTGGGCGTTCTACGAAAACGTGCAGGAGACACTCCAGCACCGTGAGCCTCTCGTGGCGTACCGCGAAGCGCGCGTGGAAATCGTGGACACGCAGCTCGGTCGGATCGGGATGAAGGCGGTATTCGAATCGCGCACCACCGACCAGCTCCTCCACAGCACCGTCGGCGACCCCGAGGTGGGCGACCCGAGTCCCACCACCGACAACGTCGGGCGAATGCAACAGTTCACCAACACGCTCGAAACCGAGATTCGCCACGCAGAGGAGTTGGGCCTGAATCTGTTCGCCAATTTCGGCGCCGCCAACGCCTATCCCGGCACACCGTTGCAGGGGGATTTTCCGCAACAGCATCCCGAGTGGATGCGCGGCCACGCCGTGCGCTACGAAGTCCCCGAAGTACGCGCGTACGTTCTTGGCCTGTACCGCGAGGCGCTCGAGATCGGCGCGAAAGGAATCTCGATTGATTACTGCCGCTACCCCGATTGCCTCGACAGCGCGGAGACGGGCAACACCTTCATGCGCGAATTACGGGCGCTCGCCAACGAGTTCGCCACGGCACGAAAGCAACCCGTGCCCATCCTCGCCCGGTTTCCCGCCAAGGGTGTGCATCTTTGGGAGAGGTTCGATTACGTCGCCTGGGCGCGCGAGGGACTCGTGGATTACCTCTGCCCGAGCAACATCCAGGGACGCCACGTTCACTTCGACATCGCGCAATACGTCGAAGCCGTGCGCGGAACACACTGCAAACTGTTGCCGTGCGTGGACGGACTGCCGTGGGGCGCGCCGACGCCCGGGCCGTTTCTCTGGCGTGTGCGCCAGTTGTACGAGGCGGGCGCCGACGGCATCTACATGTACCAGTCCGACTATCGCATTTTCCGCATTCCCGACCGCCGTTGCGTGAGGATCATACCCAGCACCGGCGCGGTCCGACGCTGGTGGGCGCGCGATGCAGCGACGCGTCGGCAGTGCAGCAAGGGCATCTACCTCAACCCGCCGCTTGGCCCCGATCGCGCGTGGGGGCCGTACGAACGCATCCGGGTCTGGCTGGAGGGAATCGAGATGGGCGCGGTCGAGCTCCACCTCGATGGCAAACTCATCAGCCGGTACGACGCGCCTCCGTACATCCTCGGCACGGAAGAATGCGACTCGGACAATGTGATCCCGCCCGGCGACCATCAGTTGCTGGTTCGCGCCCGCGACGGCGACGGGTGGCTGGAGCGGACCTTCGCGATCCGCGGCGCTGAGTGAGGAGTCGCGCCCGTTTATTCTCCTCGGAAACGCCTGACGGCGTCACTACGAACCAAAGGAAGCTTGTTTATAGTGACGCCGTCAGGCGTTTCGGTTTGATCAGGGGGTGAGGTGCCGTTCACTATTGCACACCCCGTCAGCGTCGGATAAGACAGCCAAACTTTCATGCACACATCCAAACGTGACGCACTGCAACCCGACTTCCGCTATTCGCCGTTGAGCTGGCAGAATTGTTTCGGTTTCCCCGACGACCCGTGCAAGAGCCTGATCGGGGAACGCGGTGATTTGCGCTACGGCTACCAGTTCGGGACGTTCTCGCTCGCCTATTTCTCAGCGTTCGTCGAGTTCTCGTTCTTCGGGATGGAGACGGACCGGCTCGTGGAGCTGAAGCTGGAATCGCCCACGGTGCCGATCATTCGCACCGTGTTGGAACGAACCGAAGCGCGCATGACGCTCACCACCTTCGCCTCGAACTGCGCCGACGAAGGGCGCGTGGACAACGTCCTGATGGAAGTGCGACCGACAAAGGCGGGACCGCGTCGCCATCGTACCGCTCGTCGTGATCAAGACGAAGCGCAAGCTCAAGCTGGAGAACGCGGACAAGATCGGCCGCATCTTCGTCGGGGACGAGAACCCCGCGCTGTTCATGGTGGCGAACACGAGCCTGGTTGAGATCGAAGACTTCGGCTTCATTCACATCTATTACGTCGGCTACACCGCGCCCACCCGCTCGCTCCAATCTGATCCGAAGGCAGTCATCACCTACCCGGGCGTGGGCACGGCGTCGCGGACGCGCCCGCTCCGCTACGTGTTCCGCTTTCCGCAGCAGGGGCAGGACGCCGACAAACTCAAAGCCGGGCTCGCGTCGGCGAATCGGCTGCTTCGCGAGACGCGCGCGTACTGGAGAAACTAGGAACGCCGGCAGATGTTCGGACGCCCGGTGTCGTGGACCTTGCCGTCTCAATCGCAGGCGTTCCTCACCGCGTGCGCGCGCAACATCGTGCAAGCACGGGAAGTGAAGAACGGGAAGCTCACGTTCCAGGTCGGCGCGGCAACGTATCGCGGGCTGTGGGTTTTGGACGGCCACTTCATTCTCGAAGCGGCCCGCTACCTCGGCTACGACCGCGAGGCGCGCGAAGGGTTGGAAGCGATGTGGTCGCTCCAGAACGAGACAGGCGGCGTGGTTTCGGGTCCGGGAAGCAAACATTGGAAGGACACCGGCGTCGCGATGCTGGCGATGGTCCGTCAGGCGGAGTTGAATCAGGACTGGGATTACCTCCGACAGAAGCAACCCGACGTGCTCCGCGCCGTGCGATACCTGAAGCAGGCCCGGGAGGACGCCCGCCACGACGGCAGCGCGAACGGGCGGTACGGCTTGATCCCGCGCGGCTTCGGCGACGGCGGCCTGCTGGGCGTGCGCGATGAATTCACCAACACGGTCTGGGCCCTGGCCGGGTTGAAGTCGGTGATCCAGGCGGCGGACTTCTTGCAGTTGCCGGGTCATGAGGAGACGCGGCAGTTCTACGATGACCTGCGCCGTTCGTTCCTCGCCGCCGCCGAACAGGAGATGCGACGCCACCCGGGCGGCTTCCGCTATCTGCCGATGCTGCTCCAGAGCGACCCGCAGTGGAACGAGAAGAATCCGCTGAACCGTCCCAAGCCGCAGGTGGCGCAATGGGCGCTCTCGCACGCGATCTATCCCGGGCTTGTTTTCGCCAAGGACGATCCGATTGTGCGCGGACACCTCGCGTTGATGGAGTCGTGCATCCGGGAAGACATCCCCGCCGAGACGGCCTGGCTTTCGAACGACGGCCTGTGGCCCTACGCCGCCGTGTTCGAGGCGCACATCTATCTGTGGCTCGGTCAGGCGGCAAAGGCGCGGCGATTCTTCGTCGGCTTCTTGAATCATGCCTGTCCGCTCTACACGTGGCGCGAGGAACAACCGTTCCAGCACAGTCTGGCGGCCAAGCTCAGCGGCGACATGCCCCACAACTGGGCCAGCGCCATGTGCGTTCTCTATCTGCGCAACATGCTGGCCTTCGAAGACGATCGCGACCTGCGCCTCCTCACCGGCATGACGGCGGCCGATCTTGTCGGCGGCGAACCATTCGAGATCAACGGTTCGCCAACACGTTTCGGGCGAGTGAGTCTGCGACTGCGTCCGCTGCCGGGGGGGCAAAGGCTGGCGACTCGATTATCAACGCGGCCCGGGTCCGTCGCCCGCCAGCGTACGGTTACCGGCTCGATTGGGCCGATTCACGCTCGACGACATAACCAAAACCACGTCCGAGCGGCGGGATGGCGTTGCCTTTATCGAACCAAGCGCGCGTGGGTGGGCCGCGACCTGGCGCGCCCGTTGAACTTGGCAGAGCGAACAAAGGCCAGCCAGGTCGGCGGCCTTTGCCGTGAACCATGAATCATGGTAGGAAACTGGTACCGATGCAAATCCCGCAGCGTTCTTCCTTGGTGGCGCAGGCGGCAGAGAGACTCCGTGAGGGCATCCACAACGGCGAATGGTCGCAACGATTGCCCTCCGAGGTCGCGCTCTGCAACCGGTTGCAGGTGAGCCGGCGCACGCTGCGGGCAGCGTTGGCCGTGCTCGAACGGGAAAGTTTCATCAAGGTGCGCTACGGCAAGGGGCGCGACATTTGCGCGCCATCGAAACGAAGGAACCGCCCCGTTTCCCATGTCATCGGCGTGTGGTACTTGCCTCCCGCGCCGATCATCACGGCAGCGGGCGGTGCGACACTCAACGCTCTACGAATCCACCTCGAAGCCGCAGGCTATGAGATGGCCGTGGTGAACGCGGCGCCCAACGGAGAGGCTTCCGAACTGCGGAGCAATGGCGGAAAGTGGTGGCCCAGCATGACGCGGCGTGCTGGCTCATCCGTTCGGCATCAACCGAGGTTCTTCGTTGGTTCAGGGAGCAGAAGATCCCCGCGATCGTTGCGGGCACACGGAGCCCGGAGATTCATTTGCCGGCGTTCGACTTTGACTTTCGCGCGGTGTGTCGCCATGCCGCGCGGGTGTTCCAGAAGCTCGGGCATCGTCGCGTAGTGTTCCTGAGCCCAAAGACGGACTTCAGGGGCGACCGGCTCAGCGCGCTCGGTTTTTCCGAGGCATTCCCGGATGCGGGCAGTGCGGAGCGTGTCTCTCGCGTGGCGTATCATGACGGCACGGTGGAAGCAGTCTGCCGCGTGCTGGAAGGTTTGATGCGGTCGGATCGTCCGCCGACAGGGATGCTGGTGTCCCGTTCCGTCCACGCGCTCACCGTGTTCAGCCATTTGCTGAAGTCGGGGAAGGACCTGCCACGGGACGTGTCGTTGATTTCGCGCGACGACGACGAGTTTCTGAGCGCGGTCACGCCGTCCATCGCGCGGTACGACTTGAATTGGAACGTGCATGCGAAGCGCCTGGCTCGCGCGATTTTGCGATTGGCCCGCGCGGGTACGCTTGCCCCGCGGCAGATCCTCTTCTTCCCTCAATTCCACAAAGGCGAAACGCTCGCCCCGCCGAACTCGTAGCCGTGTGGGAATCTTCTGCGGTCTCCTGAAGATACCGCCAATGCGGTCTTGGTTGCGGACGCCAAGGAGTGATGGCCTCACGCTGTATTGGAAGGAAGGAACACTACTATGAAAAGACTAACACTTGCCGGCCTCGCGATTACGCTTGGTTTCACAGTTCAACTCCAGGCAACGCTCATCGCTGTCAACAACCCCAGTTTTGAGTCTCCTGCGATGGGAAATGGCGGCTTCCTTTTCACGTCCGACGAAGCCTACTTTTTCTCAGTCACGCAGTGGCACCGCTCGCGGGACGACGCCAACCGGGCCTATTTTGGGGTGTACAACCCCGTGGATGTGAACTTTACGGGGTCGGACACGCCCGGAGGGGCGTACCCGATGGCTCGCAGATCGCCGACATGGGAGGCAGCTCGACCGATTCCTATTGGCAGCAAATCACCGATCCGCTGGGCACGCTGGAGCCGGACCGCGATTACAGCCTGACCGTCGCCCTGGGCCGCTACAAAGGATCGCAGCAAGTCAACACGGAGATTCGGCTTCGCGTCGGCAGTGACTTCAACGGCCAGCTCATCAAGGCCCTGAACATTCCGGCAAACACCGTCGCCGCTGATACGTTCCAGGATTTCACCCTGAACGTCAGCAGCGCGGAAGTTCAGCCGTTCCTGGCCCTGCATCAGGGAGAGAGTCTTGTCGTCGAGTTCGATGGAAACATGGGTGGCGGATACATCGGCGCCTTGGACAACGTCAGCGTAGTGGTGCGCCACACCTTGGTGCAAATG
>CAZOTB010000203.1:0-10364 GCA_964582645.1 uncultured Verrucomicrobiota bacterium
TCGAAGTGTGGCCGGTATTTTGTGACCGACACCTACCAGGTACCGAGCAAGCCCATCATCGTCGGCTCGATCCGCACCGGCAAATGGCGTGTCCTTTGCGAAGGCCAAACCACAGGCGGCGGCGGCCAATACACGCACCTGCATCCGTACATGACGAGTGACAACAAGTGGGTGGTGTTTGTCTCCGATCGCACGGGGCTTGCGCAAGTCTATATCGCCCAGGTCCCGGACGGCTTCTTGGAGAGTCTGTAGTCTGCATCCCATCGCTGACATATCTTCGGAAAAGAACAACCATGAACAACGGACATCGCTGGCATTTCTTTCGTGCAGGCGGATTCGACCAGGTCAAACTCGACCGCGGCGCCGACCTCGTTCACCTCGACCAACTCGACCAGAAACTCTGGGTCGCGCTCGCGTGCCCGACGCGCGGGATCGAGTTCGACATCAAGACGCTCGACCTGATTGACACTGACAAGGACGGCCGCATTCGCGCGCCCGAGATCATTGCCGCGGCAAAGTGGGCTGCCGGTTGCCTGAAGAACTCGGACGATCTCCTGAAATGCTCCGCGTCACTTCCTCTCAGCGCGATCAACGACGGCACTCCGGACGGAAAACAGATGCTCGCGTCGGCCCGGGAGATCCTCGCCAACCTCGGCAAGAAGGACGCCACCGCCATCACCGTCGAAGACTCCACTGATACGGCGAAGATCTTTGCGCAAACCAACTTCAACGGCGACGGCATCGTCCCTGCCGACGCCGCCAGCGATGCGGCGGTGAAAGCCGTGATCAACGACATCATCGCCTGCCTCGGTGCGGAGACGGACCGAAGCGGCAAGCCGGGCATCAGCCAGGCGAAGGCGGATCAGTTCTTCGCCGAAGCGCAGGCATACTCCGATTGGTGGAAGAAGGCCGAGGGCGACAAAGCTGTCCTGCCTCTGGGCGATGCCACGCCCGGCGCCGCTGCGACCATGAAAACGGTCAAAGCGAAAGTGGACGACTACTTTGCGCGGTGCCGCCTCGCAGCGTTCGATGCCCGGGCGCTCGGCGCATTGAACCGGCAGGAAACCGAGTATCTGGCGCTGGCGGCCAAGGACCTGACCATCACCGCCGCTGAAGTTGCCGGCTTCCCGTTGGCGCGGATCGAAGCGGGGAAGGCGCTGCCGCTGACGACGGGCGTCAATCCCGCTTGGGCGGACGCGCTGGCGAAACTGCAGGCCGAGGTCGTGAAGCCGCTGTTGGGTGACAAACCCGTGCTGAACGAAGCGGATTGGGCGGCATTGGCAGATAGGTTCGCCGCGTACGAAGCATGGGCCGCCGGCAAGGCGGGAGCGTCGGTCGAGAAGCTCGGAATCAAACGCGTGCGCGAGATTCTCTCGAGCCAGAGCAAGGAAGCCATCACGGCGTTGATCGCGAAGGACAAGTCGCTGGCCGCCGAATTCAACTCCATCGCCGCCGTGGACAGATTGGTCCGATACAATCGCGACCTGCACAAGTTGCTGATCAACTTCGTCAACTTCAAAGATTTCTACGACCGCGGTGATCCGGCTGTGTTCCAGGCAGGCACGCTCTACCTCGATCAACGAAGCTGCGAGCTGACGATGCTGGTGGACGACGCCGCCAAGCATGCCGCAATGGCCGGGCTGGCGGGCGCCTATCTGGCCTACTGCGATTGCGTGCGGCGCTCGACGGGCGAGAAGCGCCAGATCGTGGCCGTGTTCACCAACGGCGACTCCGACAACCTCATGGTCGGTCGCAACGGCATCTTCTATGACCGGCAGGGACGCGATTGGGACGCGACGATCACCAAGATCATTGATAACCCGATCAGCCTGCGACAGGCGTTCTGGGCGCCGTACAAGAAATTCGTGCGCGTGATCGAGGAACAGATCGCCAAACGCGCCGCCGCCGCCGAGGCAGCGTCCGATCAAAAACTCGCCACGACCGCGCAGACCGTGACCACCGCCGACAAACCAAAACCTGTCGAACAGAAGAAGGTGGACGTCGGCGCCGTGGCTGCAATGGGCGTGGCGTTCGGGGCGATCGGCACCGCGCTGGCCTATGTGCTCGGGCTGTTCAAGGGACTGCAAATCTGGCAACTGCCGCTGGTCATTGCCGGCATCATGTTCCTCATCTCGCTGCCGTCGTTGATCCTCGCCTACATCAAACTCCGTAAGCGCAACCTCGGCCCGATCCTCGACGCCAACGGTTGGGCGGTGAACGCGCGTGCGCGGATCAACATCCCGTTCGGTCGCTCCCTGACGGGCGTTGCCGTGTTGCCCGACGGCGCGCAACGCGACATGTCCGATCCGTATGCCGAGAGCAACAAAGGTCGGAACAATCTGATCGCGTTGTTGGTGCTGGCGCTGGTCGTGTGGGGGGTGTGGTACTTCGGCTTCGTCGAGAAGGCCGTGCCCGATGTGTTTCCGAAGTCGCAGTGGATGAAGAAACGGGAACAGAAAGCCGCGGCGGCGGCGCAGCAACCTGCTCCTGCGCCGGCAGCGCCCGTGCCCGCGGAGGCACCGCCAGCAAAGTAGCAAACATTCACGGTCGGCGTTCCCCGAACGCCGACCATGGCGAACTTATGCCCGACAAACGCATCTTCGAAGGCCAGGCAATCAAGTCCGAGTTGGTCGTGATGATTCTGGAAAAGCACGGCCTGCATCCGACGCAACACGACGCGCCCGGTGTGACCGACCTCGACGACATCGAGCGCGAGACGTTCGTGACCGTCCCTGAAGATGAGCACGAGCGGGCGCACCAAGTGTTGTTCGGCGAGAGCGACAAGGACCGGCACGAGTTCTGAACTGGTTTACCGTCGAGCAATTTTCTTCAAGACAATCCGTTCAAGCGTTGCTACACATCCGCCCCAATATGAGTAAACCACTTTCCTTTCCCTGGCCTGTGCCGTATCAGCCGGCAGTGCCGAAAGACAAATCGGCCGGCATTGGCATTATTGGTTGCGGGGGAATCACGCGGGGCCAGCACATTCCAGCGTACAAAGCGCAGGGTTTTCGCATCGTCGGCGTGGCGGACATCATGGAGGAGAACGCGAAGAAGGCAGCCGAGATCGCCGGGGGCGTGCCGTACTTCACCGACCATCGCCGGCTGCTCGATTTGAAGGACGTGCAGGTCGTGGACGCTGCGACGCATCCCGCGCCGCGCGTGCAATTGATCCGCGACGCGCTCGACGCAGGCAAGGATGTGCTTTCGCAGAAACCCTTCGTGCTGGATCTCGCAGACGGACGCGAGTTGGTGGCGCTGGCAAAGAAGAAACAGCGCCTGCTCGCCGTGAACCAGAACGGACGTTGGTCGCCGTCGTGGAAGGTGGCGACCGAGTGGGTGCGCGCAGGTGCGATCGGCGAGGTGATGACCGTGCGCCATCACTGCCATTGGAATCACAATTGGATCGCGAATACCTCGTTCAACAAGATCCGCCATGCCATTCTCTTCGACTTCGCGATCCACTGGTTCGACATCACCTGCTGCTGGCTGCCGGGCCGGTTGCCGAAAACAGTTCTCGGCGCCCATCACCGCGCGCCGAACCAGAAGGCGACACCGCCGATGCTCGCCCATGCGGTCGGCGACTACGGCGATGCGCTGGCAACGTGGATTTTCGACGCCTCCTGCGCCACGTCCTCGCCCGCGGAGTTTCGCATCGAGGGCACAACGGGAACCATCGTGGGCAACGACGCCGATTTCGTGGAGTTGCGGACAACTGATGGCAGTTTCAAGCCGACTCTGCAGGGCAAGTGGTTTCCCGACGGCTTCAAAGGCACGATGGGCGAACTGCTCTGCGCGCGCGAACAGAAGCGTCGGCCGTCGAACAGCGCCGAGGACAACCTGCGTTCGCTGCAACTCTGTTTCACCGCGTGTCAGTCGGCGGACGCGGGACGACCGTTGAAGGTGTCCTCGGTCAGAAAATTGCCGGCCGGTAACGTTACGGCGTAGCCGGTCGTGCTCATTCCGGCAGAAATGTGATTGACTCTCGCTTTAGGGCGTGTCAACAATCACGCCGGGTTTCGTACTCAACACACGTGCTGCAATAATTAAATTATAAACTTCTAACTACGGAGATCGGCATGAACAAAGCGCAGTTGGTGGATTTGGTACAGAAGCAATTGGGCAAGGCTGCGAGCAAAGCGGGCGCCGAGCGCGCGGTGGACGCGGTTACTCAGGCCATTACCAAGGGGCTCAAGGAAAGTGGGGAAGTGCAGTTGGTGGGGTTTGGAACGTTTCGCCGACGCGACCGCAATGCACGGCAGGGTCGCAATCCCGCAACGGGCACACCCATCGCAATCCCGGCATCAAGGACGGTTCGGTTCTCCGCTGGGAAGTTGCTCAAGCAGTCGGTCTGAGACCGACTCACACGGCAATCACCTCGCTTCTCCCAAGGGAGAGGTATTGTCTCTCGGGCGATATGACCATTCGACCGAGCCGGCGAGGTCCTGACCGCAGGAGTAGTCGTTCGTGAGCGCTCCCTCGGCCGCCATCGGTGTCGCCGTTATCGGCGCGGGGACGTTCGGACAAACTCATCTCCGGGTTTATCAATCAATCCCGGGGGTTCGTGTTTTGGCGCTGTGCGACGTCAATCTCGCGCAAGCGCAGAA
Organism: uncultured Verrucomicrobiota bacterium; assembly: GCA_964582645.1. Lineage (GTDB taxonomy): Bacteria > Verrucomicrobiota > Verrucomicrobiia > Palsa-1439 > CAZOTB01 > CAZOTB01. The sequence goes on from CAZOTB010000203.1 coordinate 4,608, forward strand.
GGTCGCCGCCGAGTTTCACATCCCGATAGCAACCAGCCGGCTCGCCGATATTCTCGCCAACGAGGACATCCACGGCGTCAGCGTCGTCACGCCCGAGGCGCATCATCGCAACGCGGTGATCCAATCGCTCGAAGCCGGCAAGCACGTGCTCTGCGAAAAACCGCTGGCGACGAACCTCGAGGACGCGCGCGCCATGTGCGACGCAACGAAGCGCACGGGACGCATCCTCATGCCCGCGCACGTCGTGCGGTTCACACCCAAGATCGTCCGGGCCCGCAAGGAACTCGATCGGATCGGCCCCGTCTTCAGCATCCACGCCCGGCGCAATCGCACGGTGGACTTGCGCGAACCGTATCTGCGCGATCATCCGTTCCTCGTCACCGGGGCGCACGACATTGACATCATCCGCTGGTTCATCGGCAAGCCCCCTCGCCGTGTGTTCGCCGTCACTCGTAACGCGCTCGGCGGACCGAACCCGGACGTGAACTGGGGCATGATCGAGTTCGACGGCGGCGCCATCGGCGTGGTCGAAACGATCTGGACCATCCCGAAGCAGCCCATCGAGACGATGGTGGATGCGATGCACATCGTGGCGCGGCATGGGACGATAGACATCCGGTTCGACGATGACGGGATGCGCATTTTCTCCGAGCAGGGAATCCAGACGCCGCATCTCAGTTACTGGAACGAAACGTACAGCGGACTGGGCGGCGCGATGTTCGAGGAGATCGCGTACTTCGTCCGCTGCGTCGCGCGCAACGAACAGCCGACGATCATTCGTCCCGAGGATGGATTGGAAACGGTACGGATCGCGAAGGCGTTGATCCAATCTTCTGAGGTTCAGCAGCCGGTGGAGTTGTGATCGCAACTCTGTGAAGTCCGAACCCGTGTGCGGAGGCTGACCGTGAGTGACGACACACAAGCCGCCCGGACGGCGGGCACTACAACGGCCAGACGAGGTGCGCGCCATTGACCCAACTGCTATTCCGCGCTAGGGTCGGCGAGTTATTCGTCGGGCGGTTAGCTCAGTGGCAGAGCGCCTCCCTTACAAGGAGGATGTCGCAGGTTCAAATCCTGCACCGCCCATTTTTTCCTCGCTTGGACCCAACGCGACTGGAGGGGTCAAGAAGTGACTTTCTTCTGCAGTCACAAGGGCTTGAGCAGGGACAACTTTGGCTTCAAACCGAACAGAAGGAGATACCACCGAACGGGACCGCTCCTGCCAGCAGGTTGTCCGGTGACTCGTCCAGCGCTGCCAGCGGCCGAAACACCAGTGCCTCCAGCCGCGCCAGCTTCCGTCCTTCAGCTACGAAGACTTTACTTGGCGACGTCCGATTTCTTGAGTCCGCCGACTTCCATGCCGGCGTCCCAGTCGGCCTTCTTCTGCTTGAGCTGGGCGATTTCGTCCTGGACCTGCGCGAGTCGTGTCTTGAACTCAGCGATGGTTTGGTCGGTGCGCGCGCCGGCAGCCCTGACTGCATCGCCATGCACTTCTGCGGAGCGAAGGACCCGTTCGTCATCGCCGCTGACGCTGATCTCGCTGCCGGTCGCAAACGTGGCCTGCGGCGCGAGGTTCGCGGCTGAGACGTTCGCGCGGGCGCCGCGCCGCTCCAGGTGGTCAATCATGCCTTTGATCCAATTTTCCTTCATGGTCAGGTATTCGGCATACTTGAAGTACGCGTCCCTGCCAACCTCCCTCATTTGCTTGATGACTTCGGGATTGTCCGAAATCTTGTACGCCTTGACGAGTTGAAGCCAGGCCAGCTTGTATTCCTTCGACCCGATCAGGGAACGGGCCGAATCCACGGCCGCCAGCGCCTTCTGTTCCTGGGTCATTTGCTCCGACTCGGCTGTGGTCATCCACTTGCCGTCGCGTTTCACCTCTCCTGCGCCGACCTTGACGCGCTCGGCTTCCCACTGCGTCTTGAGGTCCTGGACCTCCTTTGTGTGAGGGCTTTCGGGGAACACGCTCAGGTATTTCTCGAACACGTCCTTGATCACCTTGTCGTAGTAATCCGACTGGAAACTGTTCTTGCCGAGCTGGTAGCGCATCACCTTGCCATACCAGAACTCCATCTTCTCTTTTCGTTTCTGTTCCTCCGGGGTGCGGACGACGTTCTCGATGTCGGCCTTGAGGTACGTGCGCCGGGTTGTGATGGCGCCGTTGTCGAAGGTGAGCTCGAACACCAACGCCTCATCGTTTTCGCCCACGACATAACCTTCCATTTTCGTTCCGTCCTTGAGCGTCAACGTATCGGCCGAGGACGCGACGGCGAAGCCGAAGCAAAGGACTGAGAGCAGCAAAATCGAGCGGACAAAAGTGGTTTTCATAGGGTGATTCTCCAAGTTCTTACGGGTCACATTTTCCGATTCTGTGTATCTGAATCGCCACCATTTGTAAAGCGCGAGTCGGCAATCTGCCATTGGCCTTTGGTCCAAGGCGGGCGGGCGGGTCGAATCCTTCGGCCGTCAAGCGACGCGCAGACGAGCGGCTCCGCTCCCGGCCCAATCGCCGCCCCCTCGCTACTGAATGCGGTCGGACAGATGGACAAGCTCGGCGAAGGAACGGACCTGCATCTTCTCCATTACCCGGGCGCGATGCACTTTGACGGTCTTTTCGCTGATCCCCAGGTCGGCGGCGGCTTGCTTGTTCAACAGGCCTCGCACGATCAGTTTCATGACCTCGAGTTCCCTCGGCGTGAGGCGTTCGAGTTTCTGCTGTACGTCGTCCATCTCGTCACGAGCCTTGCGAGCGGACTTGTCTTTGGCGAGAGCCTGCTGGATCGCGGCAAGAAGCTCCGAGTCGTGGAACGGTTTTGGCAGGAAATCCACGGCGCCGGCTTTCATCGCCTTGACGCTCGCCGGGAGGTCGCCGTGGCCGGTGATGAATACGATCGGAAGATGATAGCCTTTCGGCGCGAGTTGCTGCTGCAGTTCCAGTCCGTTCAAGCCCGGCATCCGCAGATCCAGAACCAGACAACCCGGCCCGTCATAATGAGGTCGCATCAGGAACTCCCCAGCGGAGGCAAATGACTCGACCGCGAGACCGTGGGACTTCAGCAACCGGGAAAGGGCTTTGCGGACCGATGGATCGTCATCAACCACGAATACGGTTGGTTTGGGTTCTGTCATGCCGGCCTCACACCCGCTGGCTCGAGAAGGTAGAATGATTGCATCCATTTGGCAAGGTAGGATGAGAATGGGGAATGGCGACGGTTACGGCGATCACCGTGTGGGCGCACGGCTGTGCGCTCTAATGGAACTGGCGTGTGATGTATAAAGGGCACAGAGCCGTGCGCCCCACGCCAGCCGCTTGCAGCTTGATGCCGCCGGCAAGCCATGTAAGAGTCCGTCGTGCAGATGTGAAACCGTTTTTCTCGATGAGGCGTTGGGGCAGATGGCCTTGGGTGCTGCTGTTCCTGACGTTGAGCATGCTCCCGGCCCCTTCCGCGGCGCCGAAACGAATCCTGATCCTGGAATCGTTCGGCCCGGCGTTCGCTCCGCACGATGCGTTCCTGGGAAACTTCCGCACGGAATTGGCACGGCTTTCACCGGAGCCGGTAGACATCTTTGAGGTCTCGCTGGAGTCCGCGCGCTTCCGTGGTGACCTGGCGGAACGTCCGCTGGTGGACTATTTGCGGGCGTTATTTACCGGACGCCCGCCGGATCTTGTTGTGCCCGTGGGCGGACCCGCGACGCGGTTTGCACAGAAGTATCGGCAGGAACTGTTTCCTGCGACATCAATGCTGTTTGCTGCCGTGGAACAACGCATCCTGCAAAGTCCCGGGTTGACCCGCAACGACGCCGTGGTTTCGGTCGCACTCGACCTCGGCTTGGTGATGCGGAACATGCTTGAACTGCTTCCGGACACAACCAACGTCGTCATGGTGATTGGGAGCTCTCCGTTGGAAGAGTATTGGCTTGGAGAAACCCGTCGCGAGTTGCAGGCATTCACCAACCGGGTCGGCTTTACCTGGTTCAATGAACTGTCATTCGCGCAAATGCAGAAGCAATCCGCCGCGTTGCCGCCCCATTCTGCCATTTACTATGTGCTCCTGTCGGTAGATGCCGAGGGCGTCCCGTACGTCGAGGAGCGGGCTCTGACCGAACTGCACGCGGTGGCCAATGCGCCCATCTTCGGCATTCACGGAAGCCAACTGGGTCGAGGCATTGTCGGCGGCCCGCTCCTTTCAGTCCCTGAATTGAGTCACGATAGCGCCGAGGCTGCCGTTCGCATCCTGCAGGGCGAAGCGCCAGAGAACATTCGGCCTCCGCCCATGCCGCTGGGAACGCCCCGGTACGACTGGCGGGAGCTGAAGCGCTGGAAGATTCCCGAAACCCGCCTGCCGTCTGGCAGCGTGATCGAGTTTCGCGAGCCGACGTTTTGGGAACACTACCGCGGGCGGCTTATCGGCATCCTGGCGCTTGTGCTGGCCGAAGCGGTGTTGATCGTCCTGCTAATCCTGAATCTGGTGAAACGCCGGCGCACGGAGAAGCTGCTGCGGGAAAGCGAGTCGCGGTTTCGGACCGTGGCCGATTCGGCGCCGGTGCTCATCTGGATGTCGGGCGTGGACACGCTGCGCACGTTCTTCAACAAGGCGTGGCTGGATTTCACCGGTCGAACCGCGCAACAGGAGATGGGAAACGGCTGGACCGAAGGCGTCCATCCCGAGGACCTCCCCGGCTGCCTCAAGACGTACCAGGAGGCTTCGACGCCCGAACGCCGTTCACGATGCAGTACCGGCTGCGCCGACACGATGGCGAGCCTCGTTGGCTCGTGGACCACGGCGTGCCACGGTACGATGCGCATGGAAATTTTGCCGGCTACATCGGCTCCTGTCTGGACATCACCGAGCGCCTCCGAGCGGAGACAGAAACACACGAACTCCGCCAGGAACTGGCCCACATCTCCCGCGTCGTCACCATCGGCGAACTCACGGCCTCGATCGCGCACGAACTCAACCAGCCGTTGGCGGCGATCCTCAGCAATGCCCAGGCCGGACTGCGTTTCATGGCCTCGGGAAATCCCGACCTGAACGAACTGCGCGATATTTTTCATGACATCGTTGCCGACGACCAGCGTGCCGGGCAGGTGATCCGCCATCTGCGCTCCCTGCTCAGAAAAGACGTCGCGGAACGCAGACCCCTCGTCCTCAAGAACCTGATCAGCGAAGTGGCTTCCGTGGTTGGCAGCGACGCCGTGCTCCGCAACGTCTCGCTCGAACTCGACCTGGCTTCGGATTTGCCGATGGTGCGCGGAGATCGCGTCCAACTGCAACAGGTCCTCTTGAATCTGGTGGTCAACGCGTTCGATGCCATGGCCGAAGTCCCCGACCGGCCCCGAAAATTGGTTGTGCGCTCGCGCGCTCTGGACAAGAGCGAGGTGCAAGTGGATGTAATCGACAACGGTCCCGGCATCGCCACGGACAAGCTTGGTTCGGTCTTCCAGCCGTTCTTCACCACCAAAGCAACCGGCATGGGGATGGGGCTGTCCGTGAGTCGCTCGATTGTGAACGCCCACGAAGGCCGCCTCTGGGTGGAGAACAATCCGGACGGCGGCGCGACATTTCACATGGTGTTGCCGGCGATGGCTGGCCGGTAAGCGGACCAACCATCCGCGGTCGGCGTTCGGGGAAGGCCTCCCACAGCACGCCACGGCGCCGCCGGTTTGGGTTCACTCGTTGTCTCCGTCACGCGTCCACCTTCCTGCGTCCCTTTGCTCCCCGGGCGTTACCCCGCTTCCGCGCTCCTCTGGAC
>CAZOTB010000204.1:0-10240 GCA_964582645.1 uncultured Verrucomicrobiota bacterium
GCCGTTTGAGTTGACTGTGCTCGGCATCGGCGACGGCTATGACCTGCCGGGCGTCGAGTACGTGCGGCTACCCATCGCCTTACCGAAGCGGTTGACGGACCTGAGCGAGAGGGAATACGGGCGGGTCTGCCGGGAGTTTGAGCGAGCTGCGACGGAGTGGGTGAAGAGAAACGGTCGCCCGACGGAGGCGGCCTCCCACATTGTGTTGAGCAACGACATCTCCGAAGGCCCGAACTTCCGCGAAGTCGCCGCGCTCGGATTGCCCATCGCGACCATCTTCCACGTGGACGTGGTCGAGTATGTGTCCAAGTTCTACTGTCGTGGCTGGCTCAAACCAGAGTGGCTGGCTTCCCTGCAGCGCGGGTTGGAAACGTTGCGACTCGCCCGGTTCGTCCCCGATGTCGTGCGGCTGATCTTCGAGAAGCAAGCCGACTGCGTCCGCCATTCCACGAAGCTGATCGTTCCTTCGCGCGGCATGGCCGATGTGCTTCGTCGTTGCTACCCCGACTGCGATGCGAAGATCGAGGTCATCCCGTGGGGCGTCGTTGAACCGCCGGTCGAGTCGTTGCCCCGCGATCCGCGTTTCGCCTTCACGGCACCGAAGGTCGAGTTCGAAGTTTCCGATGACGAACTCGTGTTGCTGACCCTCTGCCGGATTTCGCCGGAGAAGGGGATTGATCGTTTGTTGGAAGCGCTTCACGCCATGGAGTCCACTGTGGGCGCGGCCTCAGCGCCGCGACTCCGGTGGTTCATCTGTGGAGCGCCCGCTTTCATGCAGGGACAGGCTTATCTCGCAAAGCTCCACCGGTTCGCCTCCCGGCTGCCGCGCATCCGCGTCCATTTTGTCGGTCATGTCAGCGGGGAACGGAAGCGGGCGTTTTTCGAACTGGCCGACCTCTACGTTCACCTCAGCTATCATGAGAGCTACGGCCTCACCATCGCCGAAGCGATGCGCGCGGGCTGTCCCGTGCTGACGACCAATCATCACAGCGCGCGCGACCTCGTGCCGCCGGAGTGCGGGTGTATCGTCTCTGGGCGAAGGGAGGAAACTGTCGCCGCGCTGATGGAATTGTTGGCCGACCGGGAACGGCTCGCGGCGATGGGTTTGGCAGCCGCCGAGCACGGGAACAAGCTCAACTTTTCAACTTCAGCCGCCCGGCTGGCTGACGTGTTGAAGCAGATGCATGCTCCGGTTGCTGGCGTGGCAACAAGCTGAAGCTTGAATTCCAAACGCAAGCTTCGTCAGGCTCACGTTCGGAGTTCAAGCTTGCGCTTGTTTCACCCGCTCGGAAGCAGGCTTGCGCTGCCGGGCGGTCGCAAGTAGTCTGGGTGAGACGGGTCCGAGATTGCTCTCATTGACATCCCGCTTCAGCGGGGTGGTGGGCTGCCGGTGAAACCTGAGAACCGCTTCAGCGGTTTTCCAGACTGGGGGCAAACCGTTGAAACGGTTTCTCCGCTCTCGGCGTCCCCGGTCACCCCGCTGAAGCGGGGTTTGAGTGAGAAACCCAAGATGAAAGTCTTCGGCAAAGAATACCGCGCGGTCTGGATGCGGGGGCGCAACGTGATGGTGATCAACCAGCCGTTGTTGCCGCACAAGTTCGAGGTCATCGCCCTCAAGGATCACCGCGAAACCGCGAACGCCATCCGCACGATGATCATCCGCGGCGCGGGCACCATCGGCGCGACGGCGGGATTCGGTCTCGCCCAGGCCGCACTCGAAGCCCCTGAACGGAAGTTCATTGCGTACTTGCTCAAGGCGTACGACACGTTGAACAAAACCCGGCCCACCGCTGCTGACCTCAAGCACGCACTGGATCGCGTGCTGGAGAAAACGACCAGCGTTCTCGTTTCCAGCCGCTCCCTCGCGAGCGCGCGCAAAGCCGCCGTGGCCGAGGCCACTGCCATCTGCGACGAGTACGTCCGCAACGGACGCAAGGTTGCCGGGCACGGGTTGCCGCTCATCCGGGACGGCACGCGCATGCTCACCCACTGCAACGCCGGTTGGCTCGCGCTCGTGGATTGGGGCAGCGCGCCCGCGCCCGTCTATCTGGCGCATCGCAAGGGGCGCGACGTGTTCGTCTATGTGGACGAAACGCGCCCGCGATGTCAGGGCGCGAACCTGACTTCATGGGAGATGATGCAGGAAGGCGTCCCGCACGAGATCATCGCCGATAACGCCGCCGGCTTCTTCATGCGGCAGGGCAAGGTGGACATCGTCATCACCGGCGCCGACCGCATCGCGGCCAACGGCGACACTGCCAACAAGATCGGCACGTATGAAAAAGCGGTGCTCGCCAAGGAAAACGGCATCCCGTTCTACATCGCCGCGCCGACCTCGACCATTGACCTGCATTGTCCGACGGGCGCGGATATCCCCATCGAGTTGCGCGACGAAGACGAGGTGCTGACTGTGACCGGCCGCGACGAAGCCGGCCAGTTGCGCCGAATCAAAGTCTCGCCACGTGGCGCGAGGGCCAGCAACCCGGCATTCGACGTTACGCCGGCGAAGTACATCGCCGGCATCATCACCGAGAAGGGCATCGTGCCTCCGACGCGTGAGGCGTTGCGCAAAGTGAAGCTATGAGCCAGGAAGCTTGTCCCGACGCGAGGTTCAAAAGCCTGCTGAAATCATTTACCGGAATTCGGGCTCACGTGAGCCACTTTTATTGCAAATCGGAATCATGAGAAACGCCCATATTCGCGCGGTGTTCTTCGATCTGGGAAACGTGCTGGTCAACCTGGAGGTGGAAACCGCGGCGAGACAACTTGCGGAGGTCACCGGCCTGAAAGAGCGCGATGCGGTGGCGGCGGTCGTCGCGATTTCGCACGACGCACAGTACGAGCTCGGCCATACGAGCAGTCGCGATTTCGTGCAGCGGGTGTCGCGACAGCTCGGGGTGCCGTTGCCGTTCGAGGAGTTTGCGGCGGCGTGGAACAACATGTTTTCGGAGAATCCGCCGATGATCGAGCTGGCGCGGTCGTTGCGGGGGCGGGTCCACCGGCATATTCTCTCGAACACGAACGAGCTTCACATCAACCACATCACGGAGCGGTTCCCATTTTTCCGCGAGTTCGACGGCTACACCCTCTCGTATCGCGACGGCGTGGCGAAACCCGACCCGGCGATCTACCGGCTGGCGCTCGAGCGGGCACAGGTGGACGCAGCACACAGTCTCTTCATTGACGACCGGGAGGAGAACGTGATCGGGGCTGGCGCGGTGGGGATGAACGTCGTACAGTACGCGAACAGAACACAAGCAATGAAGGAGATCCAACAATGCCTGCAACTCGACTGAAGCGATGGACACTCGCCGGTATCACGGCGGCAATGATCGTCGTCGTGGTCGTGGCCTGTTACACCGTTCCCGAAACGGGACGCTCTTCGTTCAACCTGATTGACCAGAACACCGAGATGAAGCTCGGCTTCGATGCGTTCCAGGATCTGAAGAGGAAGGAGAAGATCAGCACCGACCCGAAGTACAACGCACAACTGCAACGCGTCGGCAAACGCATCTCCGCCGTCGCCAATCTGCCGAATGCGCAGTGGGAGTTCGTCGTGTTCGACAGCAACGTCCCAAACGCATTCTGTCTGCCGGGCGGCAAGGTCGGCTTCTACACGGCGATCATGCCGATCTGCGGCGACGATGACGGTGTGGCGGCGGTGATGGGTCACGAGGTCGCGCACGCAGTCGCGCGGCACGGCGGGGAGCGCATGACCGATCAATTGCTGGTCGCGGCTGGCGGCGTGGCGTTGTCGGAGTTCATGAAGAGCAAGCCACAGCAGACGGCCAGTCTCGCGATGATGGCTTATGGCGCGGGTGCCACGCTCGGCGCGGTGCTGCCGCACAGTCGGATGCAGGAGTCTGAGGCCGACCACATCGGGATCATCTACATGGCGAAGGCGGGCTACGACCCGAACGCCGCGGTCGGGTTCTGGCAGCGGTTCGCGGCGACGAAGCAGGGCGGGCGCACGCCGGAGTTTCTCTCGACACATCCCGTGGACGAGACGCGCATTGCGAACCTGAAGAAGTGGTTGCCCGAGGCGATGCCGTATTATGAGGCGGCGAAGGCGAGCGGGGTGCGGTAGCGGGTTATCGGTTATCAGTTGTTCGTTATTGGGAAGACTCGAGAGGCGCGTTACGCATTGACCGGTAACGAATAACGGATAACCAATAACCCATCACGATGCCCCGTCTCCGCAGATGGCTCTTCTGGCTCGGCTGGATCGCGCTGATCACGGCGCCGTTGATCTGGCTGAAGGTCTATTACGACATGGGGCGCAGCGAGACGCTCATCCGTCCCCAATCGGAGCGCTGGCAATTCCTCACGACTGACTTCCCGAAATGGATCGTCGCAAACTGGCTGACGCTCTTGGTGTTGGCGGTGCTGGGCGTCGCGCTCTACGCGTTGTCGAGGGCGTGGGAGTCGCGGGGATGGCGTGAAACACTTCCCGCCGCGATGCGCGAGTGGAAGGCGTACGAGTTTCGAGGGTGGTTCTGGGGCGCGTTGATCCTGATCGGGTTTGCGGTGCCGCCGTTCACGCTCTCGGACAAGTACATCAACATGGCGGTGATGGTCGGCATTTACATCCTGCTGGCGCAAGGGCTGAACCTCACCGTCGGAATGACCGGCCTGCTCGTACTGGGCTACGCGGGATTCTACGCCGTGGGCGCGTACACGTTCGCGCTGATGCACTTCTACTGGGGTGCAAACTTCTGGATGGCGTTCATTCCCGCGATGATCGTCGGCGCGTTGTTTGGGTTGATGCTCGGGCTTCCATCGTTTCGGCTGCGCGGCGATTATCTCGCCATCGTCACGCTCGGATTCGGCGAGACGGTCCGGTACGCACTCAAGAACTGGAGCAACTTCACGCAAGGCGACCGCGGCATCATCATCAAATCGAGCGGCAAAGTTCCCGGCTTCGACGAACTGCCTTGCTGGCCGCACGAGTTGAGCCGGTTGCAGGTGACGTATTTCATCGTGTTCGTCTTCTGCGCCTTCAGCATCTTCGCCGTGAGTCGTCTCATGCACTCGCGGGTGGGACGCGCCTGGATCGCGATCCGCGAGGACGAAACCGCCGCGTCGGTGATGGGCATCCACACCGTGCGCTACAAGCTGCTGGCGTTCATGTTGAGCGCGATCTGGGCGGCGGTGGCGGGTGTGTTGTACACCGCGACCACCGGCTACGTGGACCCGGAGACGTTCAAGTTTGACGAATCGGTGATGATTCTGATCATGGTCGTGCTTGGCGGCATGGGCAGCGGCCCCGGCGCGATCGTGGGGGCGGCGGTGGTGTGGATTCTGCAATCGGTGCTGCGCGACAAGTTCCCCGGGTTTAGTGATTACCGGCTGATGTTGTTCGGTGCGTTGTTGATCGTGATGATGATCTACCGGCCCGAGGGCCTGATTGGCAGCATGCGCCGCAAGGTGGAACTGGAAGAGAAGGCCGCTGCGTAACCTCATTCTCGACGCATGGCGTCGGAGTTCACCACGCCTTCACAAACTCGCGCGTTTTCTCGAGTGTCTCGTCCACGTCCTTCTCGGTGTGCGCGAACGAGATGCTGCCTTGCTTGGTGGGAAGCGGGAAATGATAGATGCCGCGATGGATGAGGGCGACGCGGTAGTCGGTGTCGCGTTTCATATCGTGGTTTGCGGCGATGTCGTGCCAGTCGCGCGGTTCCTTGTCCATGAAGTACACAACAAAGGCGGAGCCTTGTCGAGCGATGGTTGCCGTGATGCCGCGTTCTTGGAAGGTTTGTCGCAGGCCGGTCTCCATTCGTTCGCCAAGCGCATAGATCTTCTTGTACACGGCGCCGTCGTTGGCCGTGAGCTTCTCGATGGTCGCGATGGCAGCCGCAGTGTTGACCGGGAAGGCGTTGTAGGTGCCGGCAATCAACACGCGTTTACCGGCATCGGGATGAACGAAATAATCCATCAGGTCTTTCCGTCCGCCGATGCAACCGAGCGGATAACCGTTGGCGATGGCTTTGCCGAACACGCACAGGTCGGGCATCACGCCGCAGATGGTCTGGTAGCCGCCGAGCGCATGACGGAAGCCGGTCTTCACTTCGTCGAACACGAGCACGAAGCCGTACTTGTCCGCAAGCTTGCGCAATCCGGCGAGATAGCCGTCGCGGGGCTTGACGATGCCGACGTTCTGCAGGATCGGTTCGAGGATCAACGCGGCGATGGCATGGCGTCGGCAGACGTCCTCGACGGAATCGAGGTCGTTGAAGTTGACGACGTGCACGAGCCGCTTATGGACTTCGGGAATGCCGGCGCTGATGCCGAAATACTTGTACTCGCCGGGGCTGACACGCGGCCCCATCGCTTCGATCGGAGTCATCACGTTGCAGGCGACGTCGTTGTGCCAGCCGTTGTAACCACCCTGCATCACGATGACGTCGTCGCGTCCCGTGTGGGCACGGGCGATGCGGATGGCGTGAAATGTCGCCTCGCTGCCGGTGTTGGTGATTTGGACAGCCTTCACGCTCGGCACCGCCTGGCAGATCAACTCGGCGAGGCGGCCTTCGAGTTCGGTTGTGCCGGAGCCCATGAGCGTGGTGCCGTTTTCGAGCACGCGCTTGACCGCCGCGTTCACGTCCGGATCGTTGTGCCCCAGGATGAACGGCGCGAAGGCGGCGTGATAATCAATGTACTCGTTGCCGTCGGCATCCCACACGCGCGAGCCTTGTCCACGCACGAAGACGATCTCGGGCTTGGCCGCGCGATTGGTGCTGACCACGCCGCCCGGGATGAATTGCCGGTTGCGCGCGTGGATTTCCGCCGAACGAGTCAAATTGCGCTGTTGCATGATGATCCTCTGAGAGCGGGCAGAGGCTAGCGTGCGATCCTGGAGGTGGCGAGTGAAAATTGTATGGCCAGGCCGCGCTCGCATTGGTAATCTGATTATGTCCCGAGGCGTTCAACCATGCAGCTATTCGAAGCCATCGTGGAGGCCAACCATCGCGCCATCAATGGCTCGCGCGACGCCGGCATTCGCCTCTCGGAGTTTCGGAACTCGCTCCCCATCGCCGCGCTGACGTGCATTGACCCGCGCCTGGATCCGCTCCTGCCGGAAGTGCTCGGGGTGCCGCCGGAATTGTTCATCTGGTTGCGCAACGCGGGCAACATCATCACCGGCCCGTTGAGCAGCACCATGCGATCGCTCGCGCTCGCCTGCGCGGTCAAAGGCGGCAGGGAAATCGCCATCCTCGGTCACACTGAGTGTCGCGTCCGGCAGACGACTGTGATGGCGTTGACGGAGGCGTTCCGCAAGATGGGCGTGGATCGGTCGCGACTGCCTGAGAACATGACCGAATTTTTCGGGCTGTTCGCGAGCGAGCGGCAGAACGTGATCAAGGCGTGCGACATCGTGCGTGCCAGCCCGCTCGTCGGTCCGAATATCCCCGTGCACGGGCTGATGGTGGACATCCACAGCGGATTACTCGAATGGGTCGTCAATGGCTACCAGACCCTGGGCGCGCCCTCGCTGGCCCCGTCGTTGAGCGACACGCAACGCATCCCGATCGGCGGCGCCACACTGGACTCGTTGATTTCGAAAGCGGCGGACAAGATTGGTAACATGGAAGTCCACACCATGAAGATCGGTGAGATCGCCAGGAGGATCGAGCCGCTGGTGCACGAGGTCGCCAAGACCGCGCCGCAGCAGACCCAGAAGAAGGGGACTCAGCAACCGGCGCGGAAACAGGGCGCACCGCCGGTGTTGCGGCCCATCAAGTGATTCCGATGCGGACAAGCTAAAGCTTGAACTCAGGCGCCGAAAACCACGGATGGACGCCTGAGCTTCAGCTTGTTCGGCATCTTTCCGCTCCGATGCGCAACTACGCGCTCCGTCCGGCACCCGGCTTCTTCGGTTCCTCACCGTCGCCTTTACCCATCGCGGCCTTCAGCGCGGGCACTTGTTCGAGCAACTTCTCGAACTTGATTCCCGTCAACGACTCCAGCACGGGCGGCAACTGGCTGATGATCTGCGTGACGTCGCCGGTAATCTTGCTCGCGCCACCACCCGCGCCATTGCCGCTGTTGATGATGACGATCTTTTCCGTTTTCGAAAGCGGCTCGGAGATGTTCTTGGCGACGGCAGGCAGGATGTTGACGATCATCTGGATGACGGCGGCTTCGTTATACTGCTTGAACGATTCCGCCTTCTTGGCCATCGCCTCGGCCTCGGCAATGCCCTGCGCCTTGATGACTTCTGCCTGCGCGACGCCCTGCGCTTTGTTGGCGGCGGCCTGCGCTTCGCCGATGGCCTTGACCACGTCGGCGTCGGCAAAACCGCGGGCCTTTTTCGCGGCCGCTTCGCCCGCGGCCTCGGCTTCGAGCTGAAATTTGCGCGCGTTGGCGAGCGTCTCGACCTTGTAGCGCTCGGCGTCGGCAGGCCGATTGACGTTGGCATCGAGCTCGCGGGCGTTACGGAGGACTTCCTGTTCCTGCAACTCGATCTGTTTCTTCTTCTCAACGATCGCCACCGAGACTTCCTCGGCCTTGACGAGCTGTGCAGTCTTGAATTTCTGCAAATCATACGCGAGGTCGGACTCGGCTTTGCGTTGGTTCACGGAAGCCTGATAATCGGCGACCTTCATCTGGTAATCGCGCTGGCTCTCGGCAACCTTGGTATCGGCGGTGTACTTCGCCTCCTGCCCCATCTGGTTGGCCTGGGCGCTCTTGATGACCGCGTCACGGTCCGCTTCTGCCTGGGCAATGAGAGCGTCGCGTTTGACCTGGGCGATGCGCGGTTTGCCGATGGCATCGAGGTAACCCTGGTTGTCTTTGATGTCGCGGATGGTGAAGCTGACGATCATCAAGCCCATGTTCGCGAGGTCGGTCGCGGCAACTTCCTGCACCTTCTGCGCGAATGCGTCGCGGTTCTTATAGACTTCCTCTACGCTCAATGTGCCGATGATCGCGCGCAGGTGACCTTCGAGCGTCTGCGTGGCGATGTTCTTGATGTCGTCCTGCCCCTTGCTCAGGAACTGCTCCGCCGCGGTGGCAATGGCGATGTCGTCGCCGCGGACCTTGATCTGCGCTACGCCGTCCACGATGATCGGCACGCCCTGGAGGGTATAGACGGCGGGGGTTTGCACATCAATTGTCAGCAACTCCAGCGAGAGGAAGTTGACCTTTTCGATGACGGGGAACACAAACGTGCCGCCGCCCTTGACCACCCGGTAGCCGACGGTTCGCCGCGTGCCATCCGGGTCCACCACGGAGTGTTTGCGGCCCGAGATCACCAGTACTTCGTTCGGGCCGACTTTCGCATACCGGCTGGCGTACACACCGCCGAAGATCAACACCACCACGATGACGCCCACGACGGCAACGGCGACAAGAGGTACATTTGGAATGGCTGCGAGCAATAGAATCATGGTTGGTCTCCTGTTTCTTTCACGGCTCGGTGAATGCCGGCGCGTGCATTCCCGGCACCATCATGCCTGTTTCACATAATACGTACCGCCCACCACGCGCGCGATCTTCACCGCGGCGCCGGCGGGCACCGCCTGGCCCGTCTCTTCGCGTGCGGGGGAATTGTACCGCGTTCCACCCACGACGTACGCGATCTCGCCCATGCCTTTCTCTGCGATCGGCGTCACCACCGTCGCCGAAAGACCCACCAGCGACGCCACGCGCGCTTCGCTCGAACTTTGTGTGGCGGAGAAGATCTTGCTGAAAATGGCGAACACGATCGCTGCGCCCGCGAATCCGGTAATCACGGACAGAGGCAGGTGAAACAGCGGGGAACTGGTGACATCAATCCGTGAAAACACCATTCCCGCGCCGCCAAAACAGGTGATGAAAGTGAATATGGAGACCGGGCTCAGGGGGGCAAACTCGGGCATATGGCCGCCCGTCGCGCCGGCCACTTCCGCCGGAGCATCACCGCCGGTCGCATCGGCGCCGCCGGCATCGCCGGCCTCATGGCCACCGGAGAGATCGTGGTCGCCACCGAGCATGCCCGAGGTGACGGCGCTGATCAGAGCAAACACCAGCCCGATCAGGAAGCAGACCAGATAGACCGTAAAGAATCCGATTAAGGCAAGTGTCATAGCTCCCTCACTCGAACCAACGGCACGTACGACGAGCGCATCTTAGGAGCAGGGCGTGAAACGTCAACGGCAAAAGGGTTTGATCTGCAAAATCGGGCGCATCTGCGGGTTGACGGTTGTAGGGCGCGAATGCCTCCGTCCCGCGTCGTTCAGGGACGGAGGTTTCGCGCCGT
>CAZOTB010000205.1:0-8845 GCA_964582645.1 uncultured Verrucomicrobiota bacterium
GCAGATTTGGCTTATTTTTCACAAATCGCTAAACCAATTTCCCAACACCCTCTCTAAGGGCAATTTCTGTTGCGCCATCCAGCCTCTTTCGCCCAACTCAGATCACCTGAAGGCATCGCCTCGGGTTCACGGTTCTTGAATCCATGAACGGCATCGCGGCGAATGAAACTGGATTCACCCGGACCGATGGGCACGGTTTTTCCCTCAAAGGTAAACGTGAGCACGCCTTGCACTCCGTAAATGGTCTCGTGGTAATGGATGTGCGAATGCGACATCGGCACCTTGGCTCCCACCGGCATCATGAATGCAAACATGGCTACGGAACCGTTCGTGTCGGCAGCTTCGAGCAGGAACTTGATTTCGAGTCGCCCGATGCGGATGGGTTCATTTTTCATGGGATGGTCGTTCAGCCGTCGAAGGGCACGAGCTTGTACCGGAGGGCGACTTCCTTCGCAGGCGTCGGCTTGGGGCCTTCTTCCGCGATCTGGACCAGTACGGTGTTGTTCGCGCCAAGCAGCACCTTCGCCGGGCGCTCCAGACGAATCTCGACTCCGAAACCGCCGCGGTCAATGCGCACGGTCTGCGCCGACGTCGGGACGGTTGTCGCGGGGCCGATCGCCGCGCCGGCGGGATCGAGGAGCGTCACCGCCGTGGGGTTCTTCCCGGACGGGTCCTTCGGTAGGAAGGGGAACATCTTGTAAGCGAATTTCACCTCCGACCAGTTGCGCTCCCAGCTCCAGACGGAGAGGATGTCGGCGTAATCCGACGAAGCGAGCTGCACCGTGCAGTCGATGCCGTCCGGCTGGTAGGTATAGCTGCGCGTGAGCTTCATGTGGGCATCGCGCACTTCGCCCGAACCAGTCACGGTGTTGCCCTCCAGACGGGCGTTGAGATGCTCGCGAATGGACGCGATGGGCGGTTGCCCGTCCCACCGTTCGCCGACGAGCGAATGGATGTGGAAGTTGCGCCCGTTGCTCGGGGTCCATGCCTTTGCCGTAGGAATCGGCCAGTGTCGAGGCCGGCACCGGGCCTTTGCCGGAAAGGGTGAACTGGCATAGCAGACCGCCACTGAACCCGATTTGTCCCGGGAAACTCCGGCTCCTCCACTCAGGCGCCAGCCGCCCGTGGTAGGTGACCACGTAGTAGCCCTTGCGCCGCGCGGCGAACCACTCGTTGCCACCGTTCACGCTCACGGTGAGGTCCGGCCCCGGCTCCCCCTTCCAGACATAAGGACCGAATTCCGAATTGGTGGCCTCCTTATGCGGAGGCTGGTGTGTGCGCGACGACCACGGGTTGGCCGGCACCGGGCGCTTGTCCTGTTCGCGGCAATACAGGTACGTGTACAGTTCGTAATAGCGATCCATCACCTTCTGAAAGCGCGCGTCGTCCGTGGCATCCCCGAGAATGCCTCCCGCGGTAAGCCAGGTGTTACCGATCGCCTTGCAGTTGTCCATGATGTAAGAGCCGTGGTGCATGTCGTGCCCGAAGCCCTCCAGGGAATCGCCCGACTTGCTCAAGCCTACGCCCGGCCCCCAGCCGCCGTTTGCCCAGCGATCCCATAAAATCTCAACGCGTTCCTTCTGCAGCTTGTCGCCCGTGGTTCGTTGGCAGTACAGGAGCGCCACCGGGAGTTGTGCGAAGGCGTTGTCGTTGCCGGATTCGGTGCTCGCGGCGAAGCTCAGCCGGTCGCCGCCCATGATGAGGCCCTCGCGAATGATCGCTTTCACCTCGGCCGGCGCATCGGCACGAGGCATCAGCAGCCAACTCCGACGCCAGACGCGGCAGCCGTAATAGCCGAAGGAGTAACTCAAGTTCACCCACGCGGTCGAACCCCGTGCGTCGCTCGTCTCCAGCAGGCGAAAACTGTTGAACAAGGTTTCCAATTCCTTGCGAAGCGCCTTCTGTTCGTCGGTCGCATCGAGGGGATTCGCCTTCAGCCAGCGGTGGAAGCGCGCCTGAAACGGGTGCCAAAAGACCAGCCCATCTTCGACAAACGTGCCGCCTTGCAACGCCATCGCCGTCTTCGGGTCTTCGCAATAGACGGCCAGGCTGCCCATGCCCGCGTATTCGTTGACAGTGCCCTCCTTCGGTTGCTGCAATGTGACCTTCAGCAGGTAATCGCCCGCCCCATCGGAGACATCCATGGTGAGCAGCTTCCCTTCGTACTCGGCGGGATTTGCAAATTTCAGCGTCGTCTCCATTCAGGCGTTGCCGCCGAGGCGCACATACCCGCCGGTGGCCGGCCCTTCGAAAAGCACCTTGCCGTCCGGCGCGGTCAGTTTGAAGGTGCGCGTCGGCGGTTGATCCGGTTCCGCCACGGCAAAGAAGATGCCGACCGCTCCTTTCGGGATGTAGATGTACCGTTTCTTCAACAGATCGTAATGGCCGTGGATCCACGTGGTGTGAACCGCGACGCCGTACCGCAGGTTGGGTGTGATCTTCAGAGTGGCAAAATGGTCGGGCACCCCGGCGAGGACAGTGCGATAGATCCCCTTTTCCCGCGCGGTGATTTTTCGGTCGAACGACTGGGGCGCAATGGCCTTCAGCCGATTCGGGTCCGACCTCGCGCTCCAGCGGTAGGACGGCTTGCTGCCTTTGGCATACAGGCTCGCGTAGTACTGCAACTCGTCGCACCATCCGCCGAGCGAGTCGGGAAACGCGGCTTGCGCCACGCCGTCATCGGGAATCACCTCTCGAACGACAGGACGCCCGTCCGGGTCATAGACTTCGAACAACACTTCCCTCGGGCCTTGAGCGAGCAGGTTGATGTCGCGAATCTCCAGATGGATCGAGAATTCCTTTCCATCGGGATTGTGCACATGGGCGGTGACCCCCTCGTATCACCGGTAGGTCTGCGCACCGGTTTGGTCTTGGGCGAGGACACCGGACCCGCACACCAGACTTGATACGGCAACACATGCCACGAAATAGCTGCAACGCGTCTTCATCTTCTTTTGTAGAGTCGAATCGTGTATCTGGAGTAGAGGTGCTTCGCAAGAATCGAATGGCTACGAAAGCGGTTCACCCTCACCTTGATCCTCTCCCGTCGAGGGAGAGGAAATGTGGGAGGCACTCTCCAGTGGCGACTGCTGTGGCTGTCCTCTCCCCTTGCCGGAGAGACTCCCCAACCCAAACACCTCTCCATGTCCCAATTCAACCGACAACAATACGAGAACGCCTCCTGGCGGCTGCTGACGAGCATGTCGCCCGGCCAGATTGCGTGGAACGCACGCGCACCAGGACCACCGACGTGTTGGTCCGAGTTTCCTTTCTGTTACCGGACCAGCCGAACCATGTACTCCAAGAATCCATCCATCTGCCCCGCGTACTGGACGTCGTCGAGGCGATTCTCGGAGCGCCGCTGATGCTCGACAACGCGGGGTTGATGGCGGCCGAACCCGGCATGGTTTACAAGCAGGGCTGGCACAGGGACGTTCTGCAAATACCACAGGATCAGATCGAGGAAGACGCCGCTTTCGCTGGCTCGAAACATCTTTCACCCGTCGAGGCGCGGATGCCGGGTGGCAAGTGCATCCCGGTCAAGGCAGGCGAGGCGGCGTTCTACCACAACAACCTGATCCATCGCGGCTACTGCATCTTCGAGCGTCCCCGGCGCACCTTGCACATGGGCTACCACTGCGCCAAGCGCCCGCCGACGTGACACTTCTACAGCAACGCCACGAAGGGGTACCCGCAGGACTACCTCGATTCGCTCCGCCCTGCCGTCCGCACAATGTTGCAAGCCTGTGTCCAGAGGCGACGTGAATTTCCTGACATCCCCGCTTCCTATCGTGCAGGGTTCAGCCGGTGACAGAACGGCGGGCTGTCAGCCGTCAACCAGCCTCCCCGCCTTTGCGGGAGAGGGAAGGGTGAGGGTTTAGCCGCACTTCTGTGAAGCGAGTTTCGCCGCCCACGGAGAGCGGATGGCCGAAAGTTGTTGAACGGTGATCGTGGTTTGGGGGCGGAGTGAACCACGAAAGACACGAAATCGGATTCACCACCGAGGCGCAGTGGACGCGGAGTCGTAGCGAACGGCGGAGAGCTTCTACTTGCCGCACTTGGCTCGACCTTCGCGAACTCCCGTGGGTTCAAGCGTGCGAGCATGGGTGATTTCGCGCCGGTTCACCTCGCGCACCTGGGTTGCCTCGACCGTCACGACGGCTGCGGTTGTGCCTTCCAGCGTCGTAAATTCAACTTCGTAGGCTTTGCCATCTCGATAGTGATGTACGACCGTGCCCAAGTCGCCGGCTTCCAGCCCGACCGTCGGTAATGCCTCTTTCAACACGATGCGATCATGTTCCTTCATCATTTCGTTTCAATCCTGAAACGGATACGCCGTCACCAAGCGTGGCGTCTCCAGACCTGTATCGGCAATCCAGATTGGCTGCACCGTTGCCGTGTTGCCGCTGGGTGATTCCATTTGGCCGACGATGACAGATTTTCGACCATGCGGCGACTCCTCCGTGTTGGTCACGTCCGCACTCACCGCCAGCGTTCCCAAGGCGGCTGCCAATTCCGGCCAGTTGTCGCGTCGAAACCCAAGTCCCTCGAAGAACTTCGCTTTGCCGCCGTTGTCAGGATGCGCGGCGTTGAGCAGCTAGTCTTCGACCTTCTGCTGTTCTACCAACGATCGCTCAGGATTTGGCAGCTTCATTGGTGTCACGCATCCTACCGGCCGCTCCCGCGGCTTGTCGAGGCTTGCCGGGTGTTTGTGCAGGCTGTCGGCTGAATTCTGACCTCTGCCTTCATCCTTGTGCCGAGTGGTCGTGGTCTGGGGCCGCATTTATCCCGGTCGCTGTCGGCGCGGTGGTGATCATCGTGCGAACGATCTTGGGAGACCGGACGCTCCAACGCGAACTCGAAGGCTACAAGAGCTACGCCGCCCGGGTTCGCTACCTATTGACCCCGGGGTCTGGTAGGGCTGCGACCGCCGGGCGCACTGAATCGCCGCGGAAACCACGATGGCTGAAAGCTGAACGCTATTTGGATTGAAACAGGGCTTCCATTCACAATCAAGGGGAGACAGGACTGCACAACGGTGACATCATCCACCCGCACCCAAGATTCGCTCGCGACCGAATCACCAAAACCCATCATACCACCATTCACCTTGTACACATTCGGCAGCATGTCGCTGGCGCGCAACCCGGCCGAGATCACCGCGGACCTGGCCGTCGCCCGACACGCGATGGAAGCGGGGGTGTGGTTTCATTCCAGCCCCACCTGCAACAACGGGTTCACTTTCATGGTGCTCCGTCACGCGTTCGAGGCCGACCGGTCCCGCGGCCTCGCATGGTGCAGGTCGGTTGAATTCACAGAAGATCGCAAAGGAAGCAAAGGTCCACCACTGACAAAACTCGAATATCGAAATCCGAAACAATGTCGAATTTCAAACCAGCAATAGGGAAACAAGGATCGCCCGGGCGCTTCCGTTTTGCTGGATTGCTTCTTGTCTTGATTTGGATTTGTTTCGGGTTTCGATATTCGGGTTCCGGATTTTCAGGAAAGCACCGTCAGCGTGCCACTGGTGACGCCGAGTTGTTTCACCACGTTGAGGCGATGGAACAACTCGGTGGGACTCTTCATCGTGCCATCGAGCAGCGCCCGGTAGGCTTCGAGGATGCGTCGCGTCTGGGTCGCGTCTTCTTCCAACAACTCCACGCGAAACACGTGCGCGCCCGCCCCGATGAACTCGCCCAGATAATCCGCGCCGCTCTGCGCTTTGCCGTGATAGACCGTGTTGCGACAGCCGACGTCGGCTTTGACCGGATGCTCCATGCCGACGCGGTCGCGGAGCTTGAGGTTGTGGCGATCACACGGGCGGCCGCAGTTGGTGTGGTCGGTGCCGGTCGAGAGGAACGCGGCGAATACACAGTGCTCCATGTGAAACATCGGCATGTGTTGATGGATCGTCAGCTCGAACCAACCCGGCGGCGCCGCCCGCAGGAGGTCGAGCACCTGGTCGGCATTGAGATCGTAGGAGATGGTGAGCCGTTCCAATCCTTCGCCGATGAGCAACTCTGCCGTGAGCGGATTGGCGACGTTGAGCGAGAAATCACCGATCTTGCGGAGCGGAGTATCCCGGAAGAAATCGAGAGCGCCGAGATTGCGGATGAGAATGCCGTCCGGCTGAAAACTCTCGATGAGTTTGAAGAAGCCTTGCTCGCCTGCTTTTTGGATGCGAGGAGTGGCGAGGAAGATGGAGCTTGGTAATTGGTGATTGGTAATTGGCGATCGGGTTCGGACGAGCGCGACGGCGTCCCGGTAACGGCGGATGTCCTCGAAGTCCACGTAGATGGTCGTGATGCCATGCTCCAATGCGAGCCCGATCTGTTCCATCGTGCGGCAAAGGAGGACGAGTTCTGGCCTGGAGTGGGGTGGGCGAGGAGAGCGAAGAGAATGGATGCGAGCGAGCATGTTCCGTAGGGGCGCACGGCTGTGCGCCCTTTCGGATGACGGCGCATTTCCATCGGGCGCACAGCCGTGCGCCCTTACCAACGCCCGCCTCATCCGGTTCAACTCGCTTACCGGCAGAATGACATCGCCGACCAATTCATTGCGCAGTTCTCCGAGCACGAACCGAGTTCCACCCAAGCGCCCCAGTTGCTCGCGCAGCGATGCCGTCGTCAGCGGCCGCTTCTGTGCCGCCTGCAACGGCATCGTGGACTGAACCCGGCAACCATTCGCCTCGACCGTCAACGGATGCCCGGCGGTGCCGCTCACCCGCAGATCA
This sequence comes from uncultured Verrucomicrobiota bacterium, assembly GCA_964582645.1. Classification (GTDB taxonomy): domain Bacteria; phylum Verrucomicrobiota; class Verrucomicrobiia; order Palsa-1439; family CAZOTB01; genus CAZOTB01. Next base: position 6,734 of record CAZOTB010000205.1, read on the forward strand.
AGCGGTGTTTTTGGCGGCGACAGGTCCCGCTGGAAGGTCTTGCGCAACTCGCGCGTCAGTTGCGGGTCACGGGTCTTCCACACGCGGTCGCCGGGCTTGATCTTCGCGAAATCAATCCGCCCGCGCCCGAAATGCAGCTTGTTGCCGTAGATCGCGTACAACGCGCCGCCTTGTTCCTTGTCGGTATCGCCGCCGGTGTCGAAGACGAGGCCGTCGCCCGAGCGGAGCGGATGCTCCTTGGTTTCGTCGCTGAACTCGACCTCGACGTGATCGTGGCCGACGCGTCGCACGAACCCGACGAATGGCCCGCGCTTCTTCCCGAACCGGGCGTGGACGAGTTCCTGGTGGTTCACTCCGTGCAGCCAGCCGGAGTACAGGCCGCGGGAAAAGACCATTTCCAGTTGGTAGTGGTCGGAAGAGTCGAGAGTCGAGAGTTGAGAGTTGAGGGCGGCATCAATCGCCTTGCGATAAACCTGACAGACTGCGGCGACGTATTCGGGAGTCTTAAGTCGGCCTTCGATCTTGAAGCCGGTAACTCCGAGGCGAATGAGTTCTGGAATCTCGCGGACAGCGGCGAGGTCTTGCGGTGAAAGCAGATAACGCCGGTCGCCCATCTCTTGGAGCGTGCCGTCCACGATCAATTCGTACGGCAGCCGGCAGGCTTGGGCGCATTCGCCGCGATTGGCGCTGCGTTGGCCCATCGCTTCGCTGGTCAGACATTGGCCGGAGTACGCAACGCACAACGCGCCATGGACGAAAACTTCGAGCGAGGGCAGGTTCTCCGGGGGGTTGCCGCGCGGGGGCATGCGGCCTGCAACAGCCGATGCGCCGGAGGCCGCGTCCCCTGACGCGGCGGTTTCGACATGGAACTTCGCCAACTCCCGCATTGAAAGCTCCCGGGCCAGCACCACGCGCTTGATGCCGAACCGCGCAGCGAATCTCACTCCCTCGGGGGAAGTGATGGTCATCTGCGTCGAGGCGTGCACGTCCATACGCACGCCGAGTTCCTTCGCCAACCGCGCGACGCCCAGGTCCTGCACGATCACGACGTCCACGCCTGCTTCATCGAGCAGCAGCAACTCCTTCTCGGCGTCGGCCAGTTCGCCGCTGAAGATCAACGTGTTCAACGTGCAGAAGGCACGCACCCCGTGCTCGTGAAGAAACTGCACCAGTGCGGGCCGTTCCTTCTCGGTGAAATTATCCGCCCGCATCCGCGCGTTGAACCGCGGCAAGCCGAAATAGACCGCGTCCGCACCGTTGGCGACGGCGGCGCGCGCGCACTCCATGTTGCCGGCAGGAGCGATGAGTTCGGGTTTCGAGGCCACGCGATGTGGAGCGTAGCACACGTGGTCCCGCAAGCAAAGCTGCGAAGACGCAAGCTTCCGCTTGCGATTCCGCCCCGACTTGAGCCTTGCAATCGCTGGGTGCGGGCGCTGTACTTCGCCGGGCGCAACATATGATTATGAAGACAACATCCCATCGGCGACTGAGTTTGGTTCTGAGCCTCTTCATTGCGGGCACCGCAAATAGCAACGACGTGTGGTGGACGGCAAACCCCGACATTTCAAACCAACTCGTGCACATCCTCGGCTCGAGCCCGGCAGGGTGGCAGATCACGCCAAACACGGGCGCCGTGGCGAAAGTGGATGGCCGCACTGTGTTGGCGACGGGTGCGAACACCATCACGCTCGTTGGTGGGACGACCTACGGATCGAACGTCGAGTACACGCTGACGTTCCGCATCGCGGACGACACCAAGCCGGGCGGCGCGAGCATGTTCATCGGCGTCAAAGAACCCGCCAAGTATCTCGAAGCGCCCGGTGCCGCTGTGCTCACCGCTCCGAACGTCACCTATGTGAGCTGGTACATCTACGGCGGAAGTAATGGCGCCTACCGGACCTACAGTTCCTACAACCTGAAAGCGGTCACCACGCGCAGTCTGACCTGGCCCGAGACGCTGCGCAAATCGGTCGAGCAGGACTTGGCGTCGTTGCCGGGTGTGGACGAGAAGTGGCTGACGTTTCGGTACGTCGTGCGCGATCAGCTCGTCGAAACCTATCTCGACGACCGATTGCTCGACGTGCGCAACGAACCGAAAGTGGACGTGAACGG
>CAZOTB010000205.1:8855-9885 GCA_964582645.1 uncultured Verrucomicrobiota bacterium
GTCTATATCACGCTGCAGCCAAACACGTGTCTTGCCTCCTTTCGCGCGCGTTCAATCCCGCCCGCCGATCCTGTGTTTCGGCCCATTGCCCTTGCCGGTTACGTGAACGCGTCGACCATCAACGGTGCGCGCGTTCAACGCGACTCGCTCCCGACGTCCACGGCGGAAGTGCGGAAGATCCCATTTGCATTTCCCACTCCCGACGAGCGCGGCAACGATCACATCTCGCTCGCGAAAAGCTGGGCGCAGTTCGGCGCCATGGAGGGATACGTCGAGAGCCACTACGGCGATTTCGGCGGGCGTTGGACCGATGCGTTGAAAGTGAACCCGGCACGCATCCAGTTGCGCATCGCCAACGATCGTTACAACAAGCTTCACATCATCGCCGCCGCGGACGACTCCAAGAACAGCGTGCCGGTTGTGTCGGCGCAGTTCTTCCGACAGTCTGCCGGCTTTCCCAAGAGTTTCTCGGGTCGCGTGCCGTCGTTCACGGCGAAATCATCCGAGGCGACCCCGCTTCCAGTCAACCTCGACAACGGACGTGCCGGCAACCTCTGGCTCGTCACCATCCCGCTCGATCCCGGGCAGCTTTCCACGTTCTCCGATCTCGACGTGGTGGAAGTCGAACTGACCAAGGAAGTGCACCAGTTCCGCGCGTATCCCGACCCGATCTGCTACAGCTTCCATCAAGGCGGTCTGCCGAGCAGCGTCCACATCTACGCGCTGACGTTGGAACGTCCGCCGGTACGGATGGATGTGCAGCCGGACAAGTTCGGCCACGTCTGGACGGCGCCGGCGAAGCCGTCGTACACGGTGAAGCTTCAGAATCACACCACGGCGGCGCGTAATGTCGAGGTCGAGATTTCCACGTTGAGTCATGACGGGAACTCGACGACGAAAGCAACGCAGAAGGTTGCCGTGCCGCCCGGCGCCAAAGACTTGCCGGTCAAGTTCGCGCTCCACGAACTCAAGAAGTACGGCCACCACACAGTCAGCGTCACGATGAAGGACGGCGACCAGACGTGGACCG
>CAZOTB010000206.1:0-9651 GCA_964582645.1 uncultured Verrucomicrobiota bacterium
TCACGTACACTTATGATTCGCGTGGTCGTCTGGCCAGCGCCACGGGTGGAACCGGTCTGGAAACCCGAGTGCTCAGCTTCACCTATGAGTCCAGCGGTTACCTGCAAACCGTCACCGACCCGCTGGGCCGAACGTTTAGCTACAGCTATGATGCTGCCGGGCGGGTGCTCACGAGGACGAACCCCGGCTCGCTTGCCGTCAGCTACACCTATGACGCCAACGGCAATGTCTCCTCCATCACCCCTCCGGGAAGCCCCGCCCACAGCTACTCCCACTCGCCGGTGAACCTGCGCACGTCGTACACCGCGCCGTCCGCGGGCGTGAGCAACCAGACCTTCTACAGCTACAACGCGGATCGGCAACTCACGCAGATCACGCGGCCGGATGGGCGCACGGTGCAACTCGACTACACCGATGGAGGGAACTGCAACTGCGGGCGGCTCAGCGCGGTGACCATCGGGCGCGGAATCATCGCCCTTGCCTACGATCCCGCGACCGGCAATCCCACCAGCATCACGGCCCCGGGCGGGATCGGGTGTTCCTACATCTATGATGGCGGCCTGCTGTCGTCCGCGCACTGGTCCGGCCCCGTCACAGGAGTGGTTTCCTTTGCGCGCAACAACGACTTCCTCGTGGTGACCAACAACGTCACCAGCGCCAGCCCGATCCAGTACGGGTACGACGCGGATAGCCTTTTGGTTCAGCTTGGCTCGATGACTCTGACCCGCGATTCCCAAAACGGGCTGATCACGGGCACGACGCTCGGGGGAGTAAGCGGGGCCATCGCCTACAACGGCTTCGCTGAAGTCACCAACTACACGGCAGCCTTCGCGTCCACGAATCTGTTCGCCGTGGCGTTCACTCGGGACAAGCTGGGGCGTATCACGAGCAAGACGGAAACCCTTCAGGGCATCACCACCGTGTTCGACTTCCAGTATGACCTGCCCGGCCGCCTGACCAACGTCCTCGAGAACTCTGCTTCCGTGGCCGCCTACACGTACGACGCCAACGGCAACCGGCTTCGGGTCGTCCGTCCCAGTGGAACCGTGACGAATGCCTACGATGCGCAGGACCGGCTCACCCAGTCCTCCGTCCTCAGTCCTGCGTCCACAACGACCTACGCCTATGCCGCCAGCGGGGAACTGACCAACAAGACAGCAGGCGCGCAGATCACCGGTTATGACTACGACGAACTCGGCAACCTGATGGGAGTGACTTTGGCCGATGCCACCCGGATTGACTACCTCGTGGACGGCAACAATCGCCGCATCGGAAAGAAGGTCAGCGGCGTGCTCGTGCAGGGATTCCTCTATCAGGATGAGCTGCGACCCGTCGCCGAACTCGATGGCAACAACGAGGTCATCAGCCGGTTCGTCTATGGCCAACAGGGCAACGTGCCCGAGTTCATGATCAAAGATGGAGCCACCTACCGCATCCTCTCCGACGAACTGGGCAGTCCGCGCCTGGTGGTCAACGCCGCGACCGGCGCCGTCGCGCAGCGAATGGATTACGATGAGTTCGGGAACGTCTTGCTGGACACCAATCCCGGTTTTCAGCCGTTTGGTTTCGCGGGCGGATTGTATGACTCGGCCACCGGGCTTGTGCGGTTTGGACGCCGGGACTACGATGCCTCCAGCGGGCGGTGGTTGAGCAAGGACCCGGACGGTCTGCGCGGAGGCCTGAATCTCTACGCCTACGTGGACAATGATCCGGTGAACCAGTTCGACTTCACCGGAACAGGTCCGACTTTCGGCGGCCCCGGCGGGAAATGGGTGTGGGATCCGCGGTTCCCGGGCGGCTACCGGCCGGCGGGGGGTGGAAAGAAAACCGTGAACGAGTCCACCAAGCCGAAGAAACCAACCACCGCCGAGCCGGCCCAGGAGCCGGATCCCAGCGAGGAGCCTACAGTGAAGATCCCGCTGCCGCCCGTGGCCCCGGCCAAGTACGCCCCGCTGCTTCCGGCGGCGGCCGCGGGACTCGGAGGGGCCGGCGCAGCGTACCTCACGTACCGCTGCATCCGGTTGCTGCCCTCGCTCATTCCACCTCTCTGGCCGACGTTGCCGGCCAATCTGGTCACACCGTAGCTCACACCAACCAAACGGAGCCATGCTATGAAAAACAAAATCGTGCTCGGAATCGCCCTCGGCATCGCTGGAACAGTGGTGTTGGTGTTGGCAGTCGTCGGCGTGATCGCGCTGGTCGGCGGGCGCTCCCAACCGCAGACGGCCGGGCAGTTCTCCGCAGCGGTCTCGCAGCCAGCGGTGAACGCCGCCAAACCCGCCCCTGCCGGCGGCGAGACTGCGGCGCAGGTCGTCATCAACGGGCGCGCCCTCACCGACGAGCAGATCCGGGATTTTGAGAAACTCTATCGGATGAAACCGCAGCCGGGTAAGTACTGGTACGACGCGACCAGCGGACTTTACGGCGTGGTGGGCCAGCCCGCCGCGGGATTCATGTATCCCGGCCACGATCTCGGCCCGCTCGCCGCGGATGCCTCGGGCGGCAACACCGGCGTCTTCATCAACGGGCGCAACCAGACCGCGCAGGAAGTTCAGGTGCTCAGCCACCTCGCTCGCTCGCAGGTGATGCCGGGTCGTTACTGGCTCGACGCGCAAGGCAACGCTGGTTACGAGGGCAATCCGGTTCCCGTGGGAAACCTCTTTGCTGCCGCGCTGGCCGCACAGCAGGGCGGGGACGCGGGAGGGGGCGGCGGAGGCGACAATTTCTGGCATACTCGCTTCAGCGCCGGGAACTACAACTCTGACAACAGTGCCGGGTACGTCAGCCTGCCCAACGGCGGCTTCGTCAGTTACGGGGACTGATCCAACTCCGCCGCGTTAATTCGAAGTCTCCCAAACGCCGGCGGTCGTTGCGCGACGCCTGACCCCGCATTCCGACGTTGTTGGATCGCATTATGTGCGGCGCGCACCGTGGCCTCCAGCCCGTGTTTCCTGTGCGATGCTTCGATGATGCCACAGTGGGCGGGAAGGACGGTCGCCGGCGAATCCCTCCGAAGGCATAGGTTGCCGCGTGATGAACCCCGAAAGCGTGAGCGGAGCCGACGGGGTGATGTCCGCAACGCCGATGCCGACGTTCATTGGCATCAAAGGACGCCGGGGGCGGGCGACCAGAACTCCTTGCGACTGCTCCAGCAGTTGCCGTTGCCGATACAACTGGCAGCCCCGCCTTGTTGCACGGGCAGCGCATGGGCGGCGTTCTGCTCGTGAAGATCGGAATACTTCACGGACTCGACGTGTCCGTCCACCATGACCACGTTGGCGATGCTATTCCATCCGTCGTGCATGCCCGCATAGGTGAGCGTGGAAAGGAACTTCGCCTTGTGTCTGAAATCGAGGGCATAGGTCGCGTAGTACAGATGAACAGGGCCGGCGCCATCGGCGATGAGATGACATTTGGCAGGCCAGGGGCATCCGCCGAGCTTGTAGTTCTGGCCGACCGGACCCAATCCCCACAGCCAGTTGTACGCGTAGGAACCGTAGGCATACGTCGGGCCAAACTGCACTTCGGATAGGGGAACTTTTGGACACAGGAACGCAGAACGATCGCAGAGGTAGTAGTAAGGATAGCCCGTCGGTTTGAAATCCGGAAGAACGTAGCGGATGAAGGGATGCTCTCGTTGACTCCAGTAGATTTGACCGCTGGGCGCATAGTAGTCGTTCTGCGGGCCGTAGTCGTTGTTGTCCGCCGCGTACATGTGAACAGCAATGCCCAGTTGCTTCAAATTATTGATACACGCTGTCAGTTTCGCGTTTTCCTTTGCCCCCTGCAAGGCAGGCAGCAGGAGCGAGGCGAGAATGGCGATGATGGCCACGACCACGAGGAGTTCGATCAGGGTGAATCCCATCCGAACCCGCTGTACTTGAATCGTAGAGGACTTCATCTGCGTCTAGTATAAGTTAGTGGTCAGTCAACCGCAACTCTTGAACCCACTCGCTCAGGGCCATAATTGCGAAGATGGTGGAAATGCTGCGCTTGAAACCGAACTTCCGCCCTGTCGCAGGATCCCGCATCCAACGGCAAAACGATACCGCGCCCTCGACCCCCTCCGCACCAGGACCGCGCAGTTGGGCGTTGACCATCCAGCGAAACAAGGGAACGACCGCCGCACACCATCTGCGCTCGCCGGTGTTCTTCCACAGTTGGTAGCACATCCGCGCGCACATCATCGTGCCCGCGCCGTCGCCGGACGTGTTCAGTGAATCGGGTATCCCGCCCTTGTCCTCGGCGTACTTGAACCCGAGCATGCCGTCCGGTTCCGCGAGGTCGAGCAGCCAGTTGGTGTATTCGGCAAGCTTCTTCACCGCCCGTTCACGGTCACCGGGTACGCGTCCGTCAATGACCGGCCATATCACTGATGAGTTCCAGTAGAACGAACGCGCTTGTTGTGCGGGATACTCCTTGAGATCAATCGGCCACTCGATGCACCGCTTCACCCCCTCTTGGTATCGTCTCAGCCACTCGGCGTTGTTGAACTTCACAGCCAACAAGCCGGCCACTCCATCGTCAGGCTGCCAGTAACGGACGAGTTCCTTGGCGGTGCCATCGGCGTAGAACCAATGGTAATAGTGGCCGGGTTTGTAGTTCGCCTCGCGAATCAGCCATTCGCCCCACACGTGACACGCCTCGGTGATCGCTTTGTCCTGCAACAACTCGGAGGCCATGATGAATCCCTCCATCGCCTCGCTCATGTCGCTGTTGAGAATGAAATCCTTCGGAGTCAGCCATTTGCCGGGCGACATGTACACCGTGAGAGACGGGTTCTGCGCCAGCCACTCCCGCGGCAAAGAATGAGGCGGACACCAGAATGCGCCTCGGTGCCGGCCTTGGAGAACCTGTAGTCGTAACAGATACGCCGCGCCTTGCGTCACGGCTCGGTCAATGCGCTCGTAGCCGCGGGCGTCAGCGAGTGGCCCTCCGTTCCGCTCGCTGACGCTCGCGGCTACCTCCCGCGCCATGATCAACGCCTTCATCGCCTGGCCGGTGTGCCATATCGGGCCGACGCCCATGTAACGCCAGGCGGTATTTCCCTCGTCATGGACGCCGCCCTGCACCCAATCGCCGGGGAAGCCACCGCACATCCATGCGAACGACGGTCGCTTGATCCAGCCCGTTTGCTCGCTCCAGTAATCGTCGGCATGCGTCTCCACGCCGACCTGCCAGCGCAGCAGTGCGTCGCAGGCATCGCGAAGAGATCGTTCGAGGTTCAGAGAACGAAGTTGGTCCGCTACATCCTGAGGAAGCTGGTTCATGAGAGCGAATAGGTCTTGTGCGGCTTGCGCTCGCGTGGACCGAGGTACAGCTCCATTGTCTTCATCGCGGGATTGACGAACGCGGCGTACTGAGTCCACAATCCTTTGTCCTTCTCGAAGCACTGGCAGATCTGTCCCGCACCTTCCTGGAGCAACACTTCGAGTTGCTTGCACGGGTCCGCCCCGACAACGGCGCAGACCTTGGGAAGCTGCCGTTTCAGAAACACCTCACGCGCATGGGAGTTGGCGTAGTAATCGGAGCTCAGGAACTTGGGCACTTGGGCACTCACCAACTCATGCAACGCTCTCTCCTGATAATGATTCGTGGTGAAAGCCCACTCCCGGCTGCGGCGAACGCCGGTATGCCGTCCGCATTTCTCGACCGCGATGCAGTTGCCGTTTCGATCCACGCACGCGATGTTGACTCCCTTGCCAGCGACGGGATGTTTGCGCGCGAACGCTTCGACCTCGTCGCAGGCCTTGCAGTAGCGGAGCACGAGCCCGGGGAACATGTGTTGCGGGACCGCGAAGCCATCCTGCTCGCCGAGAACGGGACGTCCTGACGAATGCCCCATCGCGAGGCCGTGTTCATTCAATCCAACTTCGAGCCATACCCGTCCCGCGTCCGTCACACCGAGACAGCGATGCGACTTCGTCGTCTTGAGATCGTAGGCCACCTTTGCCCAAAGGCGTCGGTTTGCGATGGTGTCATCGGACTCGCCGGGCGGTGCCCCCGGGCCGTCGTCGGTCTTGAACAGCAACGGGCCTGAGGCAGGATGATTCCAAGCAATCGAGGAGCACATGTGGGGGCCGGGTAGTTCGTTGTACGAAGCCGCCCCGCTCAACGCGAACGCCTGCTCGAACGCGATACCTGCGCCGTCCGCGATTCCTCGAAACTCCTCGATGATTTCGGGGAACTGTTCCCGTAGATAGTCCTGCATGCGTGTGGCGAACTGAGCCTTGTCAGCGGGAATCTTCGCGCCGCCAAGCGATTCGACCAGTTTGTGGATCAGAGGGCGCAGTGTGGTCCCATGCTGTCGTCCGACCTCGCGAGGTTCACCTTCAAGTGTGATGTGTTGGAAGAGATTCACGGCCTTGATCTGTTCGTAGTACCGACTTCAGTCGGCCCCATAGGCGGAGACGCAAGCATTCCGCCTGAAGGCGGGACTACGAACGCTTTCGTTCTCGGTTCGCCTGAGTTTTGGTCGGCAGCGTTGACAACTGTCGCCGCTCCGTGTGAGATGAGCAGCGCTCTGATGAGAAGTTCAAGATGTGTGCGAATCATCCGATTCCAATGATGAAAACGTTGACAGCTTTACGGATGCGCCTTGCGGCGTCAATCCGAAACTGCCCATGACCAACGAGACGATTCATTATGCCAGCACCGTGGACCGCACCGCGCCGCTGTATGCCGATGCTTGTTTTGTGGCCGACGGCAAGCCAAAGCCGATCATCGCTGTGATGCACGGCTTCAGCGGGCGTCGCGACAATGTCGCGAAAGACATCCGCGATCTTGCTGCGCGTGGGCTGGTCGCCGTCGCACCCGACATGCGCGGCCGCGGCGGCTCGGCCGGGAAGTTCGACAGCGGCGGGCTCGATGTGCATGACATCGTGGATGCTCTCATCGCTGCGGTGCGCAAGTACCCGGCTGAAGTGGACGCGCGCAACATCAACATCGTCGGCTACAGTGGCGGTGGCGGAAACTGTTTCACCGCGTTCGTGCGATTCCCGGATTTCTTCCACGTCGTCGCGCCTTTCTTTGGCATTTCCGATTACGGCGAGTGGTACCGGCTGAAGAAGGAAGCGTATGGCAAAATCATGGACGAAACCATCGGTGGTCCTCCGGACAGGCTCCCGCTGCACTACCTCGCGCGCAATTCCTGCCTCGGCGCGGCGAACAACGGCAAGTCGCGCCTTCACATTTTCTGGGATGAGCGCGAAACAGCCTGTCCGCCGGTGATGACTGAGAGATTCCTCGATACGTATCGCGCCGCGGGCCTTTCGAATGCCGTCGTCCATCTCAGCAAGGAGGGGGACGCGTGGCGATGGCATCATGGCTACCGCACTGACAACCCGATGATCGAGCAGGCAGATGAAATCATCGTGAATGAAATCCTTCGGTCCACGCCCGATCTATCGCTGCCGCCGAAGGGCAAGTTAACCGTGTGTGGCTACATGGTGACTCGTCGCTTCCAGGTTTTTGTCGAGGATGGTCAGCGCGGTGTGGTGAACGTCGAGTACGATCTCACTGGCCGTGAACCCAAGCTCGTCGTGACAGACAACCCGCATCAGCTCAACGTGAGCTTCTCGTTTTCCACACCGCTCTCGTCACTCGTGCAGCCGTGAGTACCATCACATTGCTTACTGACTTTGGCGCTCGCGACTGGTTCGTGCCGAGCATGAAAGGCGTGATCCTTTCGATCGCTCCGAGCGCGACCATCGTGGACATGACCCACGACATTCCGCCACAGAACATCCGGGCGGGTGCGTTTGTGCTTGCGGGGACGGCGCGCACGTTTCCCGCAGGCACGATTCATGTCGCGGTCGTGGACCCGGGCGTTGGCAGCGAACGCAAGGCGATCGCGGTAAGAACGCGCGATTACATCTTCCTGGCTCCAGACAATGGCTTGCTCTCGCTCGTACTGGAGCACGAGCAAGTGATCGAAACCCGCGCGATCGAGAATGAGCGGCTATTTCGCCAGCCGGTCAGCAACACCTTTCACGGTCGCGACGTCTTCGCGCCCGTCGCCGCCTACCTGGCGAACAAGGTCGAGTTTTCAACGGTGGGTCCCCTGCACGGTTCGATCCACCGGATTGAAACAATGAAAGCGTCTGTGGGTGCGGATGGGATTCATGGCGAGGTACTATTCGTGGATCGGTTTGGCAACCTCATCACGAACATCCCCCGCGCGCTCCTGCCGGCCGATCGCGTGCGCGGCATCCAACTCGGCAACCATCGCATCACCTCGATTTCCAACAGCTACTCCGACGCCGTCTCTGGCTCGCCTGTCGCACTCATCAACTCACTCGATCTGCTTGAGGTCGGTGTTCGCGATGGCAACGCCGCGGCGATGCTCGGTGCGAACGTCGGCACTCCGGTGTCGGTGGCGATAGGGGATTGAAGTTTGACATTGCTCCCGTCGAAACGATAATCCCGCGCCATGCGAATTGACGGCGAAACGCGCGTGGCGGGCGTGTTTGGTGATCCGATCGAGCACTCCGCCTCTCCGCAGATGCACAACGCAGCATTCGAGCACCTGGGCATGAACTGGTGCTACCTGCCGTTTGCCGTCAAGCCAGCGAGCCTCGAGGCCGCGCTCCGTGGGGTGCGCGACATGAACTTTGTCGGCGTCAACCTCACCGTCCCGCACAAGATTTTCGCGCTCAACCTCGTGGACAAGGTGGATCCGCACGCCCAACAACTCGGTGCCGTCAACACCGTGCATGTGGTCGGCGGCAAACTCATTGGCTACAACACGGACGGCTACGGGCTGGTGATGGCGTTGCGCGAGGATTTTGGGTTCGAGCTCAAGGGCAGGCGCGTCATGATTCTCGGTGCGGGCGGCGCGGGCCGGGCGGCGACGATTCAATGTGCGATGGAAGGGGTGGGGGAGTTGTTCCTCGTGAACCGCACGTTGTCGAAAGCGCAGGACCTGGCGCATGATGTACGGAACGAGTTTCCGCGCGTCGCCGTCACCGTCGGAGCCCCGCGAGCCGGCGTGGTGGATCTCCTGATCAACGCCACGTCGCTCGGCCTGCGCGCCGACGATCCCAAGCCGATCTGCTGCGGTCAGATCCGGATGTTTTTACGGGTGTTTGACATGATTTATCGCCCCGCCGAGACCAAACTGCTCGCCGAAGCTCGGCGGGCAGGCTGCAAAACGGCGAATGGATTGAACATGCTGCTTCATCAAGGCGCGAAAGCGTTCGAGATTTGGACCGGTAAACGCGCACCCGTCGAAGTAATGAGGAAGGCACTGCGCAAAGCGGTGTACGGCAAATGATGGAAACCGTGCAGCCAGCGGTACCGGCCTGGTTCTGGGGACTCACCGTGTTCATCATGGGCGCCTGCTGGGGCAGCTTCCTCAACGTCTGCATCTGGCGGATGCCTCGCGACCAATCGGTGATTCGTCCGCCCTCGCATTGTGGTAGCTGCCATGCGCCGATCGCGTGGTACGACAACATCCCGCTGTTGAGCTATTTCCTCCTCGGTGGCAAATGCCGGAAGTGTGGGGCGCGGTTTTCGTTTCGCTACTGGCTCGTCGAATTCATCAACGCGGCCCTCTGGCTGATGGTCTGGCGCGAGTTCGTCGCGGAGAACGGCTGGGGCGTGGTCATCGCGTACTGTCTGCTCATCTCGATGTTGCTGATCGGAACGTTC
>CAZOTB010000207.1:0-9424 GCA_964582645.1 uncultured Verrucomicrobiota bacterium
ACCGTACTGCTGGCGGAAGATCACATGGTCGTCCGGGAGGGCTTACGGAAATTGCTGGAGGCCGAGAAGGACCTTGAGGTGGTCGGCGAAGCGCAGACCGGTCGCCAGGCGGTGGAACTGGCCAAAAAGTTGCGCCCCGCGGTCGTCGTGATGGACATCGCCATGCCGGTGCTCAATGGGTTGGAGGCCACCCGGCAAATTCTCAAAGCGGTGTCGGGCACCAAGGTGGTCATTCTCTCCGCGCACAGCGATGACGCGTACGTCGAGCACGCGACCGAGTTGGGCGCGGCTGGATTTTTGCTCAAACAAACCTCCTCCCACGACCTGTCCAAGGCGATCCGGGAAGTACAGAAGGGAAACACTTTTTTCAGCCCGTCCATTGACAAGCGCTTCCATAAGCGCGATTCGAAATCGCCCAATGGGAAGGGACCGCTCAAGCGGAATGCCGTCCGCCTCAGCTCGCGCGAGATGGAAGTGATCCAACTGATTGCCGAAGGCCAGCCCAACAAACAAATCGCGTCGGAACTCGGCATCAGCATCAAGACGGTCGAAAAACATCGCGACCATCTCATGAAGAAGCTCAACATCCACGACACCGCCGGGCTCACCCGGTACGCCATCGCGAATGGCATCATCGAGAGCACGGTCCAGTTGACGATCAACTAGCCCCGACCAGCCTGGTCGTGGCTTTCCATCTTGCTTGTGGGAGTGCCCCCTCCACAGCGTCCTGCATGCATGGCTGCCGGCCCGATCGCTTTATCCCGATAACATTAGGTTTTCCGGGAATGAGGCTTATCTTGATCCAGATGGGCGTCCATGAACGATGGCAGGAGAAGGGGATTCAATGTCGCACGTCGGAATAAACATCGGTGCCCTGACGGTGAAGGTGGCGCTCATACGCGGCGACGCCCGGCAGGGCAAAGTCGTGGCTCACCAAGGCCGGCCCCTGCAGGTTCTGGATGAGTTGCTTGCGGGAGCGGAATTCGCCGACGCGGAGTACTTCGGTGTCTCCGGCCAGTTGGGTCACATCCCCGAAGTAACCGCCATCCAGCGGGCGCTCCGCGAAGCGGGAGGGATGTTTGACGCGGTAGCTTCGCTGGGAGGCGAGTCGTTTCTCGTTTACATCCTGGCCGACGGGAAGATCGTCAATGTCCTGTCGCATAACAAATGCGCGGCCGGCAGCGGCGAGTTCTTCGTCCAGCAGATCGGGCGGATGGGGCTCGACATGGACGAGGCGATCCGACTCTCGTTCGACGGCAAGGTCGTGCCGCTGGCTTCGCGTTGCTCGGTCCACTGCAAATCGGACATCACGCACAAGCTCAACCGCAACGAAGCCACGCCTGCCGATATCCTGCACACGCTGCACGACAGCATGGCGAACAAGATCGTTGCCTTGTTGGAAAAGGCACAACGCGAACTGAAACGCGTGCTGTTGATCGGCGGCGTGACCCGCAACGCGGCACTGGTGGCGGCGCTGCGCGAGAAGTGTTCCGCGGAGTTCGTCGTCCTGCCGGAAAGTCCCTGGTTCGAGGCGTGGGGCAGCGCCTTGCTGACGCGTGATGAGCCGCTCCACAAGTCTCCCAAGATTTCGCACCCGTCGGGCCTCGCCAGCCTCCCGCCCCTCCAGAGCTACGCCGACCGCGTGCAGGTCATTGCTGCTCCGCCCCGACAGGCGGCACCCTCTGGTTTGCTTGTCTTGGGAGTAGATGCCGGCTCGACCACGACCAAGACAGTCCTGCTCGATCCGGCGACGCACGGTGTGGTGGCTTCGCATTACACGCGGACTCGGGGCGATCCGGTGGCGGCGGCGCGCGAGTGCCTGCGGAAACTCGCAGGTCAGACAGGCAATCATTCGGTGGGTATCGTGGCCACCACCGGCTCGGCGCGCGAACTCGTCGGCGCCTGGCTCGGCACCGAGCATGTCTATAACGAGATCTCCGCGCAGGCCGCCGGCGCGACTCATTTCGATCCCGAGGTGGACACGATCTTCGAGATCGGCGGTCAGGATTCCAAGTACATCTATCTGCGCAACGGCGTTCCCATTGATTATGCGATGAACAATGCCTGCTCGGCGGGCACCGGCTCGTTTCTGGAGGAGAGCGCCCAGAGCGATCTCGGCATCACCGTGTCAGACATCGCCGACATCGCGCTGGCCGCGCCGGCACCGGTGCAATTCAAGGCGACGTGCGCTGCCTTTATCAACTCCGACATCCGTATCGCCCAGCAACAGGGCCACGCGCGCGATAACATCGTCGCCGGGCTGGTGTATTCGATCGCCGCCAACTACCTCACCAAGGTCAAAGGACAACGCTCCGTGGGTAAGAAGGTATTCTTGCAAGGCGGTGTTGCGCTCAACCGGGCGGTCGGACACGCCTTCGCTCATAGCGTCGGGCGCCAGGTAGTGATACCGCCGACCCCGGAATTGCTCGGTGCCCTCGGAGTCGGATTGCTCGCGCTGGAACGTTGTTACGGTTTGATGGGCACCGCGACGGACCTGCTAACGCTGGCTGGGCCGGAAATGAAGCTGGTCGGACGATTCACGTGCGGCGCGTGCAAGATGTACTGCAGCGTTGATCGGTTCGAGGTCGCCGGTCGGCGCTTCCCGTTCGGTGGTCGCTGTAGCCTGTACGAGAACGTCTGGAAACGAAAGTCGCGCACCGCCGCGGCCCCCGACCTGGTGGAACAACGCGCCGGGATTCTCTTTCGTGTGCCCAGGCAAATCGTCATCACTCCGGCGCACGACCGAGTGGAACGCACTCGCTGGGGTGTCGGCCCGGCATACGAAAGCGCGAAGTCTTTCTTGGAGGACTCCTTTGGCCGTTCCACCGTCACGGCCGCGGCTGTTGGAACACGCATCGGCATTCCGCGAGCGCTCACGACGCACTCGCTCTATCCACTCTACTCGACCTTCCTTTCCGGCCTGGGGATGGAGGTGGTGTTGTCCGATGTGGACCCACGGGGCGATCTCAAGTCGTATGCGGGCTTCTGCTTCCCCGCGCAAATCGCGCACGGTGCGGTGTTGGACCTCGCAGAGCGCGGCGTGAGCCTGATCTTTCTTCCACACGTGGTGCGCATGCCTCATCCCAATTCGTGCAAGGAGTCGTATCTCTGCCCGATCACGCAGGCCGGGCCGTATTACCTGGCCAAGGCGTTTCCTGACGTGCGCCTGCTTTCGCCCGTGTTGGATTTCACCAATGGCTACTCGGTCAGTTCGGCCTTGGTGGACATGGCCGTCCGCGAATTGGGCGTTCGTCGCAAACGGGCCGACGAGGCATGGGCGGCGGCGGTGCTGGCTCAGACGGATGCCGAGCGCACCCTGAGTGAGATGGGGCAACGGGCGCTCGCCGCTGCGGTGGCAGCGGGAAAGCCCGCGATCCTGCTGGCCGGCCACAGCTACAATGCTTTCACGCCGGAGGCGTCGCAGTCGGTGGGCAGGAAACTCTCCAGCATGGGCGTGACGGTGATCCCGGCCGATTGCCTCGTGGCAGTCGGCGCCGGGCCGACCGCATGGCATTTTGCCAACCAGATATTGAATGCCGTGGCCCTCGCCAAACAGCATCCCAACTTGTTCCTGCTGAGCGTGAGCAATTTCAGTTGCACCATTGACGCTTTCACCCACGCAATGCTCGCGTCCGAACTGGGATCGAAACCGTACCTGATCATCGAGATTGATGCCCACACCGCCGATGCCGGCGTCCAGACCCGTTTGGAGGCATTTCTCGACATCGTCCACAATTATCATGAAACCCAAGCCCGCAGCGCCCACCCGTTCACTCCGTGCCGGCTCGGCGCGGGCGGCCGGGTCATCCGCTCCAATGGCGAGTCTGTGCCGCTCACCGATCCGCGGGTGAAACTCTATTTCCCCAACTTCTCCCAATACCACGCACAGGCCTTTGCGATGGCCGCGCGCAGTCTCGGCCTCCATGCCGGGGACGTGCTTGCGCTGGACCGGAACCAACTCGACCGGGGTCTCCAATACACTTCGGGCCGCGAATGCCTTCCTCTGCCAATCTGCATCGGGCAACTCCTCCAACTCCACAAGAACCGACAGCCCGGCGAGATTGCCGGGTTCTATATGGTGCGTAGCGGCGCACCCTGCGTCCTCGACTCCTACAATGGGTACATCGAACAGTTCATCACCGAACAGCAATTGCCCGATCTCTTCCTGTTTTATCCCCAGCCCGAAAACGACTACCTCGGATTCGACGCCCCCACGCTGGCGCAGCATCTGTCGCCGGCCGTATTCCTGGCGGACATCCTCGTGGAGATTGATCACGTTCTCCGGGTCGTCGGTGGCCCTGGCAGTGCGAACCAACTCCGGAACGAATGGCAGCAGTTCGCCTCGGCGGTGCGATCGCTCGAACAGTTCCATGCCGATCTTCCCGGCTTCATCGCGCGCGTGGCAGCGCTCCCGCGGACGCGCGACCCGTTGACCTGCCCCCGCGTTGTGGTCACCGGCGATTTCTTCACCCGGTTCAGCCCGTTTTTCATGGACGGCGTGCGCGACCTGTACGCCGAGCGCGGGATCGTTCTCAAGCCGGTGGACCTCAGCGACCTGTTTCTCTATGCCTCCTATAGCGGCGTCGCTGGAACGGCCCAAGGTTGGGGGCTGAAGCCCGGTGGCCACGCCCTGGCCAAGGCTTGCACGCGGGCCTTTCAGCCCGATGGGAGACAGTACTTGCAGCAGTGGCTGAGTTATCAGGCGGAACGCAAGGCCGAGGAATACTACCGCGATCTCTTCCGCAAGACCGGGCTGTTGGTCGCCGGGCCCAACGACGCCTCGGCGCTGTTTGAGGAGGCTACCGTGCACGTCTCTGCCGCGCTCTACGGTGAAACCATCCCGACCGTGGGCAGGGCGCTGGCGGCCGACCGCGAGGGCTATGATGGAATCATCCTCATTGGCCCGTTCAACTGTCTGCCTTACCGGATTTCCGAAGCCATCCTCAAGCCGTTGAGCCTCCAACGCGGCATGCCGATCCTGACCTACGAAAGTGACGGCTACGCCGTTTCGCCGTCAGTCCTCCGGCAGGTGGACGTCCACGTCCAACAGGTGATCGAGCACGCCTCCCGTAACCGCGAGACGCCAGCGTCAACGGCTGCCGGCTTGGTGGAATCACTCAAGGCTGCGGTTGGCAAACTGCATTAAGGTTCAGTCGGGCAGACGCGGCCCGTACCCTGGTCGGGCGAACGCGCGACTGCAACGGGAGGATGCCTTCGTCTCTGCTCTCGGCTTGTATTTGCTGTAACAATGCGCTGGACGTTCGGCATGAACCGCCTGCTATTCGGAGACAATCTGAAGTGGCTGCGCGACACCAAGCTCTTCCCAGATGCCTGCGTGGACCTCGTCTATCTCGACCCGCCGTTCAACTCCAACGCCAACTACAACGTCCTGTTCAAAGAAGCCACTGGCGAAGCCAGCCAGGCCCAGTTCCACGCCTTCACCAACACGTGGGAATGGACGCGCGAAGTAGCTGAGGCTTATTCACACTTTGTTGACACCTCGCACTGGCCCATGTGATCCAAGCTACATTTATTCGTGAACTCCTTTCGCTAATGCCCGATCCGTGAGCGAACAAATCGCCTACGAGCGATTAGGTCTCACATACGATCCATAAGCCAAACCATCTCGCCGGCGCGAACACCCCGCCTATGATTAACCATCGAGAGATAATCCAACTGATCATAGCTTACAGTTTGGCGGGTGCCTTCGTGTTCACAGTCGTCATCACTTGCTTAGGGCGATGAGCGGCGCTAGCTGTGATGCCGCAGTCACTCCGATGAAGTTGGGGAAGTTCAACAGCTCCATCAACACTGCGCGCGGGCGGCCACAACTGCGTTGACCGGCTGGCGGAAGCGGGGTATTGCTTACCTGCAACCATGAAAACCAAACTGGTGGGCCGTTATATCGTAACCGATCCGAAGATTTGCCACGGACAACCGACGTTTCGCGGGACGCGGATTCTGGTGGCCGACGTGCTCGAACAGGTGGCCGGCGGGATGGCATGGGAAAGCATCGTCGAGGAATGGCGGGGGAGTGTGAGCGAAGAGGCCATTGCGGAGGCAGTGCGTCTGGCGAGCGAGACATTCCGAAAACACGCCCATGAGCTTGCGTTGGAACCCGCCAGCGCGTGAACGTCCTGGATGAGAACATTCTGGAAAGCCAGCGCCGACTATTGGGGAGTTGGCGTATTTCCGTTCGGCAGATCGGCCAGGAACTGGGACGCAAGGGGATGGCGGACGAGGAAATCGTTCCCTTTCTGCTGACGCTGCGTCGTCCGACATTGTTCACGCGCGATCTCGGCTTCTATGAACGGAGGCTGTGTCATTCCAGGTACTGTCTGGTGATTCTGGCTGTGCGACAGTATGAGGTGGCGCATTTCGTCCGTCAGCTTCTTCACCACCCGGACTTCCATACACAGGCAAAGCGTATGGGAACGGTCATTCGCGTCATGCACGGTGGTTGTGTCGTGTGGCGGTTGCACGCGGAACGCGAGCGACGGCTGCGGTGGCCAGACTGAAGCGCGGCTACATCCTTTCGATGAACAGCCTTGCATGGAATCCGCCCGGGCGTATTCTCCGCGTACTACATCCACACATCGGAGGAGGCTATGAAACACATCGTGACAGTACCGAGTTTGAGTTTGGTCTGGTTACTTGTCGGCGGCATGGTCGCCGTGGGCGGTGAGAAAGTCGGCACGGTCTCGGGCACATACAAGGACGCGCTGCGCAAGGCGGGCGAAGCCGGCAAGCCGTTGATGCTGTTCTTCTGGCACGATTCTTACGTGGACTGCAAACGGGAATGGGCCCAGATGGAGGAGATTCTCGAGACGATGAGGAAGTTCGTCTTGTACCGGATCAATGGCGAACAGAATGCGCCGCTGGTGAAGCAGTTTGGAATCATCATTTTCCCCACGCTGGTGTTTCTCAAACCCGACGCCACCGAGGTCATCCGCCAAACCACGATCGTACAGGACTCCGACCAACTCAGGAATGGGTTGAATGGTTACCTGGACAAGGCCGGGCCCATCGCGAAGTCGTAGAAGCAGCGGGAGCCGCCTTCCGACAAGACGGCGAAGGGGGTTGCCGAGCGCGAAGCGTACGAGAAGGCCGGGGCGAATGAATTCAAGGCGGCCATGAACCAGTTCCACGTCGGAAGAAGGAAGGAAGCTACGAAGGCGTTTCATCAGATCATTTCGAAGTATCCCGGCAGCAAGGCCGCCGAGCAGGCGCAGGAGCAATTTTACGAACTGGAGCCGAAGGACAAGGATAGATGAGGTGCCAGTCTTGGGCTCGTAGTGACGCCATCAGGCGTTTCTTCCGAAGCTGTCTGATGCATACCTGAACGCCTGACGGCGTCACTACGAACGGGATGCGACTTTCCCGCTGGCTGCCAAAGTGGTGTGCGGCACGCAGGTGGTTACCGAGGCCGCTCTCGTTGCTCCCCGGCACGACGACGGCGGCATAGGGGACTAGGGCGATTCATCGCGCGGATGTTGCGTTAAGTCCATACTCCCATTCGCGAAGACGACGATGGAAAACAAACTGGAGAGTTGAGGCTCAACTCCCACAAAATCTCTTATCTGACTTGACGGGAGGGTTGCTCAACTCTCCGACGAAACCTACGCCACTCGGTCAGTAATGCAAACCGGTCGGACAACGAAAGCACGAAACCGGGATGGCGGCGAGGATGGAAAAGAAGATGGAGAGTCGAGACTCAATCTGCTCTGCACCTTCACTGCAACCGCAACTCGCTCGACTCTCCACTGCAAGCTACACCTCATTGCGAGAGATGCAACTGACCTCGTGAGGAGGATCGTCGGCGGCAGCGCAGAATCGCTCATCCTGTTCGAGGAGGCACCGAAAGAGATCATCGCGCATGGATGACCTTGGGACAGCTTGGCATGCGAAATATGGGCGCGATTGACACTCTGTCGCAGCGGGCCGGTTTGGAAGCGGCGTCGCCATCAATTTACCACGGGCTTTGCAAGCCAAGCGCCGTTTCTCGCCCGGGCACTTCCGATGCTCCCAATGAGGATGCGGGACGGTTCGACTGAAGAAAGCCTGCGACATGAAATACCGGGAGAGACAGCTGCTCCGTCAGTGCCGATTGATCTCTCCGCGCCGTTCACGAAGAAGACCGTTGAGAAAGCTGCGGAAAAATGATCTAAGCGTGTCGCGATGATTCTCGAACGGTTCAGCACACTCCATCCGGTCATGCAAGCCCTTCTCGCGGGGCTGTTCACGTGGGGCGTAACCGCCCTCGGGGCTGCGCTTGTGGTTCTCCGAACCCGGGTCAACCGTCGCCTGCTCGACGCTCTGCTTGGGTTCTCGGGCGGCGTGATGATCGCCGCCAGCTATTGGTCGTTGCTCGCTCCTGCGATCGAGATTTCCGAGAACCGTGGCGGCCCGGCATGGCTGCCGCCCGTCGTGGGTTTCCTGCTCGGGGGCGCGTGTCTGCGAGTGTTCGACCGTCTTCTGCCACACCTGCACCTGGGATTTCCGATTGAGGAGGCCGAAGGCGTCGCAATGCCCTTGCGCCGCACGGTGTTGCTCGTGCTGGCCATCACCTTGCACAACATCCCGGAGGGGCTCGCCGTCGGCGTTGCGTTTGGGGGCGTTGTCGCCGGGGTCGAATCCGCGAACCTCAATGCCGCCATCGCGCTGGCAATCGGGATCGGCATTCAAAACTTCCCCGAAGGCGTCGCTGTCGCCATGCCGCTGCGCGAAAGCGGCAAGACGCGGCTGACCTCGTTCTGGTACGGCCAGTTGTCGGCTGCCGTCGAGCCGGTGGCCGCAGTCATCGGGGCTGCAGCGGTCATGTACGCGGCGCCGATTCTGCCGTATGCCTTGGGTTTCGCGGCGGGCGCGATGATCTACGTCGTGGTCGAGGAACTTATCCCCGAGTCGCAACGTGCCGGCAACGTGGACCTATCCACGATCGCACTGTTGCTCGGGTTCGCCGTCATGATGACGCTGGACGTTGCGTTGGGATGACTTTGCCGGGGCCGGATTCGTGCGATCTTCCCATGGGGTGAACACCCCATAGCGCCCGCTCGGTTTCCTGGTTTGATATATGAGTTGATGAATGTGCTGCTCCTATATCCGGAGTTCCCGGACACGTTCTGGAGTTTCAAGCACGCCTTGAAATTCATCCGTAAGAAAGCGTCGTTGCCACCGTTGGGTCTGCTCACCGTGGCCGCCATGCTGCCGAAGGAATGGGGCAAGCGCCTCGTGGATGTGAACGTGCGGATACTGCGAGAGAAGGACCTGGCTTGGGCTGACGTCGTATTTATCAGCGGGATGATCGCGCAACGCGACTCGGCGCACGAACTCATCGCCCGTTGCCATGCGGCGGGCAAGACGATCGTGGCGGGCGGGCCGTTGTTCAGTATCGAGCACGAGCAGTTACCCGCGGTTGACCATT
>CAZOTB010000208.1:0-9263 GCA_964582645.1 uncultured Verrucomicrobiota bacterium
AGGCGGCGGTCAAACACAACCTTCCCGATTTATTCCACAGGGGCCCAACGATCTGCCGGAGGGCGCCATTGCGCTACACCCGGCCCGCGATGCTCGAAGAGGTCGCCGAGAGATTTCCCGACCTGAAAATGATCCTCGCGCATCTGGGGCATCCGTGGGAAGGCGAGGCGATCGTGCTCATTCGCAAACAGGACAACATCTGGGCCGACATCTCCGCTTTGCACTATCGTCCGTGGCAGTTCTTCAACAGCATGATGCTCGCGCAGGAATACGGCGTGCAGCACAAGCTCCTCTTCGGCACCGACTATCCGTTCACCACGCCCGAGGCGACGCTCCAAGCGTTGCATTCCATGAACGACATGACGAAGGGAACGAACCTGCCCAAGTTCGACAGGGACGCGATCGAGGGGATCATCAACCGGGACTCGCTGAAGATGCTCGGGATCGCTTGATTGATTGCTGCACGGCAACTCCTGATCGTAAGCCTGTGTTGGGCATTCCTCGCCGGCAACGTGGGCGGGCTGGAGTTGAACACCGACCGGGCGCGGTACGCTCCCGGCGCGACCGTTCGGTTTACCGCTTCGACGATCGGAGCGACGAACCTGCAGGTGACGTATTGGTCCGGCAACAACCCCTTGGCCGCAACGAACTTGGCGACCCGTTCGGCAAAAGAAGCATCATGGGAATGGGTGCCACCGGCCCTTGATGGACGCGGGTACCTGGTCGAGGTGCAAGTCGAACACGGAACAAACACCCTCGATCATGGCGCGATAGCAGTGGACGTGTCGAGTGACTGGCGACGCTATCCGCGCTACGGCTACCTCGCGGATTTTGGGGATGTCAGTCAGGAAGAAGGCGCGCGAATAGTGACCCGCCTGAATCGTTTCCACATCAACGGAATTCAGTTCTACGACTGGCACTGGAAACATCATCGAGTGGTCCCGTGGGAAAACGATGAGATCGCCGCCACCTGGCAGGACGTGGCGCGACGGACCGTGCGACGAGAAACGGTGCAGCGGTACATCAACCTCGCGCATCAGCGAGGAATGATGGCGGCGTTCTACAATCTGCTCTACGGCGCGTGGGCCGATGCCGGCAAAGATGGCGTTTCGCGCGAGTGGGGATTGTTTCAGGACGCGAAGTCGGAACGTCAGGATGTCCACGTTTTGCCCGACTCCTGGGCCAGCGACATTTTCCTGATGAACCCGGCCGATGTGCGGTGGCGCGAGTATCTCCTTCGGGATGCGAAACGGATGTTGGCAAAGCTGCCGTTCGACGCCTGGCACGTGGATCAACTGGGCGACCGGGGCCGCCGGTTCGATGCCACGGGAAAGCCGGTCGAGCTGGCGGCGTGCTATCGCGATTTTCTCGAAGCAGCCAGGAAGGAGTTGGGCGTTCGCTTGGTGATGAACGCGGTCTCACAGTACGGCCAGTCGGAAATCGCCGCGTCGCCGGTCGAGTTTCTCTACACCGAAGCCTGGCCCGGCAAAGACTCGACTTCGTATTTGGATTTGCAGCGCATCATCGAACAAAACCGGAAAGTGAGCGGCGGCAGGCTGGCCTCAGTCATTGCCGGCTACATGAACTACCGCATGGACAAGCAGAAACGAACCTTCAACGCCCCCGGCGTGTTGCTGACCGATGCAGTCATTTTCGCCTCGGGAGGTTCGCACATCGAGTTGGGCGAGTCGCTGTTGTCATCCGAGTACTTCCCCGTGCGCATGGCGACGACGCCAGCATTGGACGCCGCGTTGTTCGACTACTACGATTTTCTCGTGGCATATCAGGAACTCTTGCGCGGCCCGGGCCGACAACCGATTGCGCCGCGAGTGCGCTCGAAAACAGTCCCGCTGAGTGACCAGGGCGAAACGGGTGCCGTGTGGATGTTTGGCTACTCGGTGGGAGGACGAACCGCGCTACATTTCATCAACCTGACGGGCGCGCGGCACGCCGATTGGCGCGACGATTTCGGGACACAGACCGAGCCGCCGTTGATCGAGAAAATTGAACTGACTCTCGACATGCCGGTTCCGAAGCGCGCGTGGATCGCGTCACCGGATCGGCGTCATGGCGTTTCTGAAGCTGTTCCCGTGCGACAGGAGGGGGATGGTTGCGCTGTGACTCTGCCTTCGTTGAGGTATTGGACGATGCTCATGCTGGAATGAGTCTCACCGAGGCCACCAAAATTGCAGAAGGCAAATCTGCGTATCAGATGAAATACCTGTTTCATTTTATAAACAGATTTCAGACAAACGAGCAAGCGAGGTAAACCAATGAAAGATATTGGTGCGAATCCAATTCTGTGTAGATTTTGAAACAGGTGTTTCATGAACTAAGCAGAGTTGTGCTTAAGCTGTCAGGCTTGCACGGAATGACCGAGCTGCACCTGTCACATCCGAGGCACACAGTATCGCTGAAACTACTGCCACCCATTGGCCGCCTGCCGCGCGTACTCGATCGAGGTTTCCGGGATTGATGCCGCCGATGCACACGAAAGGAATGTGAATGGATGCAGCGACCTGACGAATCAACTCGAGCCCCACCGCCGGTCGCCCTGGCTTGGTGTCCGTGGGAAAGACCGGGCCGACACCGATGTAATCAGCTCCCATTCGCTCTGCAGCCAACGCCTGTTCGAGCGAGTGAGTGGAAATGCCGATGATCCTGCCCGGGCCGAGCAGTGTGCGCGTGGCGGCGAAGGCGTGCTCCTGCAAGTCCTCCTGCCCCAGATGCACGCCATCCGCATCCACTTCGTTCGCGATGACCGGGTAGTCGTTGATGATCAATGGCACTTCGGCAGGGCGCGTGATCGCCCGAATCGCACGCGCCATCGCCACGATCTGCTCGCGTGCTTCCTTCTTGGCGCGCAGTTGAATGATGTCGGCGCCGCCCTCGACCAGCATCCGGGCAACGTCCTCCGCTTTGCGACCGGCCAGGTAGGCGGTGTCCACGAAGCCGTACAGCCGACACCGAAACAAATCACCCGACGGCATACCGCTTCTCCGCCTGGTACTTTGAGTCCAGCCCCACGAGCCGGTTGAACTCATCAAACGAAAGCAACCGTTTCAGGTCGTTGCGCGTCGTGCCCCTCTTGCGAAGCAGTTGAAGAATGTCCTGCGCTGCCTTGGCGTACGAATAAAGCACCGCCAGGGGACAGACGATCATCTGGAAACCGAGGTCGCGCAGTTCCTCCCGGGTGAGCAGCGGAGTCACGCCCTTCTCGATCATGTTTGCCACGAGCGGTGGCGGGAGTTCCTTCGCGATCGCCTTGAGTTCTTTCAACGATTGCGGCGCCTCGACGAACAACGCATCCGCGCCTGCTTCCTTGTATTTCAAGCAACGCTGGATGGCGTCCTTGAGGCCGTTGACCTGCCGGGCGTCGGTGCGCGCAACGAGGAAGAAATCGCGTTCCCCCCGGGCATCGGCGGCGGCGCGCAGTTTTTCGACGTGCTCCTCGACGGGGATGACGCGTTTGCCGCGCATGTGGCCGCACTTCTTCGGCCACAGTTGGTCTTCGAGGAACATGCCGGCGGCCCCGGCTCGCTGGAGTTGTTTGACCGTGTGCTGGACGTTCAATGGATTACCGTAGCCGGTATCGGCGTCAACAATTACAGGGACGTTCGACACGGCGCAGACGCGTCGAGCGGCCTCGCAGATGTCGGGCAGCGAAACGTAACCGAAATCGGGTTCGCCGAGCGCCGTGGCGGAGACGCTGTAGCCGGAGATGAAGATCACTTCAAAGCCGACATCGCAGGCGATTCGAGCCGAGAGCGCGTCGAAGACACCGGGCATCAGTTGCGTGTCTTTCTCCAAGAGATTGCGAATGATTTGAGCGTCAGACATGCGCTGAGGCTACCACGAGCGTCGCCGGTTTGGACAGCAGTTTGCGTCTGACAACATAAGTTCACGATCGTGAACTTATGTTGTCACACCCCTCGGAGCTTGATTTCCGCGTGTCAGAACCTAGTCTGCTGCGATCGTGGTCACGGCCATCATCGTTGCCGCGGGTCGCAGCTCTCGCATGGGCAGGGACAAACAGTTCCTGCCATTGAACGGGCATCCGCTGATCGCGTTCACCATCGCCCGCTTCCAACAGTGCAATGCCGTGAATGAGATCGTGCTCGTGACGCAACCCGACCGACGCGCGGAGTTCAAGGAGTTGGTGGAGCGATACGCCTTCTCCAAAGCTTCCCGCTTTGCCGATGGCGGAGCTGAGCGGCAGGACTCGGTGTGGAACGGGATCCAGGCCGCGGCGGAGGGAACGGAGGTTGTCTTGATCCACGACGGCGCTCGTCCCTGTATCACGCCGGAGGCGATCGAAAAGACCGCTTCGACAGCGCGTAAGTTCGGTGCCGCGGTCGTTGCCACGAAGGTGACGGACACAATCAAGGAAGCCCGGGAGGACAAGACGGTGATTCGCACGGTGGACCGTTCCCGGCTCTGGGCGGTGCAGACGCCGCAGGCGTTTCGCATCGCGTGGATCAAGGAAGGCTACGCCGAGGTGCGCCGGCAGGGAAAGATCGTTACCGATGACACGGCGGCGGTCGAGCTGATCGGCAAGCCAGTACACCTGGTCGAGAACACAATCCCGAATCTGAAGCTGACAACCCCGGCGGATGTCGCGCTGGTGGAGTGGTTGTTGCGCGATTGTGAGTTGAAAACGAGTGACAGAGTGCCCCAGCGCCCAAGTGCCTGAGCATCAGGCTGTCTTTATGCACTTGGGCACTCAGGGACTCAAACAGGCAGGCACTCTCTTCTGCTACTTCTTACACGGCTTGCTGGTCTTGCCCGCCAACGGTTCTTTCTTCCGCTCGATCACGGGCGAGCCGGCGGCCTTCTCGCGATTCTCTGCGATATAGGACTGTTGATCGGCTGGCACATCGGCTTCAGCGAAGATCGCCTCGACGGGGCACACGGGGACGCATGCGGTGCAATCAATGCAGACATCGGGATCAATAACGAGCCGGTTGTCCAGTTCGTGGAAACAGGCGACGGGGCAAACTTCGACGCAATCGGTGTACTTGCAATCCACACACGCTTCAGTGACTACATGGGCCATAGAATTCTCCTGATTCGATTCGGGTTTTTCTTACTCGCGAATCATTTTCGTGTCTAGCTTTTATGTTCCTTCCTGCCAGGAAGCGAGATACTTCGCCTGTTCCGCGGTGAGGGAGTCAATCTTGATTCCCATCGCATCGAGCTTGAGGGCCGCGATGTTGGCGTCAATGTTGTGCGGGACGGGATAGACCTTGTTCTCGAGCTTGCGGTGGTGATGCACCATGTACTCGGCGCAGAGGGCCTGGTTGGCAAAACTCATGTCCATGACCATCGCGGGATGGCCTTCCGCGGAAGCGAGGTTGATCAAGCGACCCTCGCCCAGCAGGAAAATCCGGCGTCCGTCCTTGAGCGTGTACTCATCCACGAAAGGCCGGATGGTGCGCTTGCTCTTGCTCATCTTCTCGAGCGCGGGGATTTCGATCTCGACGTTGAAATGGCCGGAGTTGGCGACGATCGCGCCGTTTTTCATCGCCGTGAAATGCTCGCCGCGCAACACGTGTTTGTCGCCGGTGACCGTGACGAAAATGTCGCCTTCGGCGGCGGCATCGGCCATCGGCTTGACTGTGAAGCCGTCCATCACAGCCTGCAGTGCCTTGAGCGGGTCCACTTCGGTTACGATGACGTGAGCACCCATGCCACGGGCGCGTTCGGCGAGGCCGCGTCCACACCAGCCGTAGCCGGAGACGACGAACTTGCTCCCGGCCATGAGGACGTTGGTGGCACGGATGACGCCATCGAGCGTGCTTTGGCCTGTGCCGTATCGGTTGTCGAAGAGGTGCTTCGTGTTTGCTTCGTTGACGGCGACGATCGGGTACTTGAGCGCGTGTGCTTTGGCCATCGCCTGCAAACGGATCACGCCTGTCGTGGTTTCTTCGGTGCCGCCCAAAATTTCCTTGAGCTGGTTCTTGCGTTTGCCGTGGATCACGCCAACGAGGTCAGCGCCGTCGTCCATGGTCATGTTCGGGTGCGCGTCGAGCGTGCTGTTGATGTGGCTGTAATAGGTCTTGTGGTCCTCGCCCTTGATGGCGAACACGGAGATGCCGAATGCCTTGACGCATGCCGCGGCAACGTCGTCCTGCGTGCTCAATGGATTCGACGCGCAAGCTACGACGTGCGCGCCGCCGGCTTGGAGCGTGCGCAGCAAGTTGGCGGTCTCGGTGGTGATGTGGAGACACGCCGCGAGCGTCTTGCCTTTGAGCGGCTTTTCCTTCTCGAATCGTTTCCGGATCAGCGCGAGTACCGGCATGTATTGGTCGGCCCATTCGATACGGAGCACGCCGGCATCGGCGAGCGACAGGTCTTTGACGTGATGAGGGATTTTGTCCATGAGATCGTTCCTGCGATGTGGGTTGGGTTACTTGACGGCAGCTTTGAGCGCCTGGACTTTGTCTGTTCGCTCCCAAGTGAAGCTGTCGAGGTCGGATTCCTTGCCGAAGTGACCGTAGTTGGTCGTCTTCGAATAAATCGGGCGTAACAAATTGAGCTGTTTGACGATGTCGGCGGGCTTGAAGCTGAACACCTTTCGCACCGCCTTCTCGATCTTGTCCTCGCTGATCTTGCTGGTGCCGAAGGTGTGAACGAGAACGCTGACCGGATCGGGGAAACCGATGGCGTAAGCGAACTGCACCTCGCACCGATCGGCCAATCGCGCGGCGACGATGTTCTTGGCGACATACCGGCCCATGTAGGCGGCACTACGATCCACTTTGCTCGGGTCTTTGCCGCTGAACGCCCCGCCGCCGTGGCGGCCCATGCCGCCGTAGGTGTCCACGATGATCTTGCGTCCAGTGAGTCCGCTGTCGCCCTCGGGACCGCCGACGACGAACCGGCCGGTCGGGTTGATCAGGTAGCGCGTCTTTTTGTCGAGCAACTTGCCGGGGATGGTTTGCTTGACGATCTCTTCGACGAGAATTTCGTGAATCTCCTTGTGCTTCACGTCCGGCGCATGCTGGTTGGAGATGACAACCGCGTCCACGCGCAAGGGCTTGTCGTCTTCGTACTCGACCGTGACCTGGGTCTTGCCGTCGGGTCGCAGCCATTTGATCTTGCCGGTTTTGCGAGCCTTGGAGAGCGCGAGGCCAAGCTTGTGCGCATACATGATCGGTGCCGGCATCAACTCGGGCGTCTCGTTGCAGGCGAAGCCGAACATCAATCCCTGGTCGCCTGCGCCTTGTTCCGCGGTGGCTTTGCCTTCTGCGGCGGCGGCGTTCACGCCCTGGGCAATGTCGGGGCTTTGTTTTACCACGGCACACAACACCTGGCAGTCCTCGCTGTTGAAAATCTGGCTCACCTGTTTCGTGTAACCAATCTCGTGGACGGCATCGCGCACGATCTTGACGTAATCGAGCTTCGCGTTTGTGGTGATTTCGCCGGCGACGACGACGAGGTTCGACTTGGCGAGCGTTTCACACGCCACCCGGCTGTGCGGGTCCTGTGCGAGGCAGGCGTCGAGCACCGCGTCCGAGATGGTGTCACACACTTTGTCCGGGTGGCCTTCGGTGACCGACTCGGACGAGAACAAGTATCTTCTGGCCATAGACTTCCTATTTCCTGAGTTCCGCGAACACGCGGTTCGCTTCCTTGAGGGTTTCCATGCTGCCGATGTCGAACCAGGTGCCTTCGAGCACGTAGGTATAGACTGGCTCCCGCGTGTACAACCATTGAATCAAACGCCCTGGCTGGTCTGGGTTGTTGCCCTCTCGGATGTACTTCGAGATCATTGATAGCGCACGCTTGGGGTAGAAGTAAAGCGCGATTGCGGTGAGCGTGCTCTGCGGCTTGGCGGGTTTTTCCTCGAAATGCGTCACCCGTCCGGTCGCGTCGGTGGTGATGTTGTTGTACTTCTTGATCGCCTCGAGGTTTTTGACGTCGTAGAGCGCGACCACAGGCGCGTTGCGTCGCCGGCAGAAGCGCACGAACCCTTCGAGCGTCGTGTCGTACAGGTTGTCGCCTGCCACAACAATCAAGTCGCGGTCGAGCCCGTGTTGGCGCTGGACGTAGCCAATGTCGCCAATGGCGCCGAGTTTGTTCGAGTCGTCGGTCGAACCATCGTTGACCACGGTGATTTTGAACTTCTTGCGTCGCTGGAGGTACTGGGTCGCCCACGCTTGGAAATCGGAGAAAAATTTGGCGTTGGTAACCACATACACGGTGGTCAGGTCGGGGACGTTGAGCATGGAATCCATGACCCATTCGATCATGGGTTTGCCTGCGACATCGAGCAGCGGTTTGGCCTTGTTCTGGGTCAGCGGGTAGAGACGGGTTGCATACCCAGCAGCCAGAATGATCGCTTCCATGGGCGCAGACTGTATCGCGAAACGGTCGTTTCGCAAGGCAAAGAACGCCCCGGCAAATGGGAATCTGGGCGCTCGGCGGAGGGCGGCTTGCGCGGAAGTAAGTTGCGAGACCGCAAGCTATTGTGGTATTTCTCGTGCTTGTACAACAACCGTTCAATATGAGCGTGAAACTATCCGACGTGTTTTCACCGGGCGAGTTGCAACTTGCCCAGGTGGCCATGGCCAAGGCCTCGGGTGGCTGCACCTCATTTTTCAGTCTGGAACAACCACAAACCATCGCCTGCGCGTCCCCGGCCGTCGGGCGGCGCGTCTCGCTCTGTTGCTTCAGCCAGGAACTGTCGCTCGTGTGCGGCCAGACGGCCATGGAGGAAGCGAAGGTCAGCGGCGGGCACATCTCCGATACGCACAAGTGCAAGTGCGGCGCGTTCTACTATTGGGTCGGCTTCCGCATCCAGGGCGAAGCGGCCGGGTATTGCCAGATCCGCACCGCCGACGCCATGCCGCGCAACAGCTCCCATCTGCTCGCCTCCTACCTGCGCACACTCCACCTCATCGCGAGCATCCGCGCCGCACGGAAGCGGTCGCGCGCGGAAAGCGACGACGCGTTTGTCTCGATGGACCCACACCACCTTTACGGACATCCCAGTTTCCTCGCGTTGATCCGCATGGTCAGCGAGGCCGGGCGGTCGTTGCTTCACGCAAGCCGCTGTCTCTATTTTTCCTACGACTCCTCGCATCAACTCTTGAGCGGCGAATACGCCACCGACCTCACACAGGAACAAGTGTTCGCCCTGCAGATTCCAATCAAGCAGTTCCCGGTCGTGAGTCAGGCGATGGAGACGATGCAGTTCGTCGTTGGCGAAAAGGAGGCGGTACCCGCCGCACTCGCCGCGCGATTGCGTCCGATCCTGG
>CAZOTB010000209.1:0-9260 GCA_964582645.1 uncultured Verrucomicrobiota bacterium
ACACCGTCATCGACGCGATGCCGCAGGCGTCGCTCGAGCCATTGTCAATCTGGGCTGCCGTGATCGAGGCGTTGCCGGTCGAATCAAGTTGGACCGTGATGTCCTGACAGACCGCCACCGGCGCAACCTCGTCCTTGACCGTGACCGTTGCGGTGCAGGTCGAGACGTTGCCGTTGTTGTCGGTCACCGTCAGCGTGACGGTGTTGGCGCCGACTTCGGCGCATGTGAACGCGCTGGGCGACACCGTCATCGAAGCGATACCGCAGGCGTCACTCGAGCCATTGTCAATCTGGGCTGCCGTGATCGAGGCGTTGCCGGTTGAATCAAGCTGGACGGTGAGGTCCTGGCAGACGGCACTCGGCGCGACAAACTCTTCGACGATTACATTCGTGTCGCACGTGGCAGAGTTTCCGTTGTTGTCAGTGACCGTCAACGTGACCTTGTTGCCGCCGCCGACGTCCGCGCATGTGAACGCGCTGGGCGACACCGTCATCGAAGCGATGCCGCAGGCGTCACTGCTGCCATTGTCAATCTGGGCCGCCGTGATCGTGGCGTTGCCGGTGACATCGAGTTGGACGTGCAACACGTTGTTGCACAGCGCCTGGGGCGGCGTGACATCGAGCACGATGACATCGAACGAACACGTCGAAGTCAGTCCGTGGGAATCGGTTGCTGTGCAAGTGACCGCGTTCGTGCCCACGGGGAACGAACTGCCCGAAGCGGGCGCGCAAACGACCGTCGCCGCGCCGCAGTTGTCCGTGCCGGACACCGCAAAAGTGACGGTCTTGTTGCACGCGTTGGCGGGCGCGTTCGCGGTGATATCGGCAGGGCAACTGACCGTGGGCGCCTGGTTGTCCACGACGATAACCTTGAACGTGCAACTGGCCGTGTTGCTGTTCACATCGGTGGCGGTGCAGGTGACAGTGTTCGTGCCGACGGCGAAGGCGCTGCCGGACACCGGGGCGCAGACAACCGACGCGATGGCGCAATTGTCCGAGCCGGTCGGGGTGGCAAACGTCACGGCCGCCGTACACAGGCCGGCATCGGCATTGGCGGTGATGTCCGCGGGACAGGTGACCGTGGGGGCCTGGTTGTCCACCACGATGATCTTGAAGGTGCAGTTGGCCGTGTTGCTGTTCACGTCGGTGGCGGTGCAACTGACGGTGTTGGTGCCGACGGCGAACGTGCCGCCCGACGCAGGGGCGCAAGTGACGGACGCCACGCCGCAGTTGTCGGTTGCGGTGGCGTTGCTGTAGCTGACGATGGCGGTGCACACGCCGGCATCGGCGTTGGCGGTGATGTCGGAGGGACACGTGACGACCGGCGCCTGGTTGTCCACCACGGTGACGTTGAACGAGCAGTTGGCGGTGTTGCCGTGGATGTCGGTGGCGGTGCAACTGACCGAGGCGGTGCCGACCGCAAAGCTGCTGCCCGAGGCGGGCACACAGGTGACCGAGCCCATGCCGCAGTTGTCGGTGGCGGTCGCAGCAAAGGTGACGGTGGCGTCGCACGTTCCGCTGGCTGCATTCGAGGTGATGTTGGCCGGGCAGGTGATCGTGGGCGCCTGGTTATCGGCGACGATGATCTTGAATGTACAATCAGCGGTGTTGCTCTTCGTGTCAGTGGCCGTGCAGGTGACAGTGTTTGTGCCGACAGGGAAAGCGCTGCCGGACACCGGGGCGCAGACAACCGACGCGATGGCGCAATTGTCCGAGCCGGTCGGGGTGGCAAACGTCACGGCCGCCGTACACAGGCCGGCATCGGCATTGGCGGTGATGTCCGCGGGACAGGTGACCGTGGGGGCCTGGTTGTCCACCACGATGATCTTGAAGGTGCAGTTGGCCGTGTTGCTGTTCACGTCGGTCGCCGTGCAACTGACAGTGTTGGTGCCGACGGCGAACGTGCCACCCGACGCGGGCGCACAGACGACCGAGGCCACGCCACAGTTGTCGGTCGCGGTGGCGGTGCTGTAGCTGACGGTCGCGCTGCACACGCCGGCATCGGCGTTGGCGGTGATGTCGGAGGGACACGTGACGACGGGCGCCTGGGTGTCCACGACGGTCACGTTGAAGCTGCACGCCGCGCTGTTTCCGCTCAGGTCGGTGGCGGTGCAGGATACCGGGGTTGTGCCGACCCCGAAGCTGCTGCCCGACGCGGGCGCGCACGAAACGCTGATCGTGCCCGGACAATTGTCGGTGGCCGCAGGCGTCGCATAGCTCACGATCGCCGAGCAAGCGCCGATGGCGGCGTTGGAAGTGATGTTGGCCGGGCAGACGATGCTCGGAGCCTGGTTGTCCACGACTTCGACGGTGAATGAGCAGGTAGCCGTGTTGGCCGATGCATCGGTGGCGGTGCAGGTCACCGTGGTCGTGCCCTTCGCGAACGTCGAGCCGCTGGCGGGCGAGCAACTCACGGACGCGCCGGGGCAGTTGTCGCTGCCCGAAGGCGCTGTGTAAGTGACGACGGATGTGCACAGGCCGGCAGCCGTGTTGGAGATGATGTTGGCCGGGCACGCGCCCAGCATGGGCGGCTGGCTGTCATTGACCGTGACGATAAAGCTGCACGAGGCCGAGTTGCCCTTGGCGTCTGTCGCGGTGCAGGTGACCGTGGTGTTGCCCGTCGAGAAGTTCGATCCCGAGGGCGGGCTGCAACTGACGGTGACCGCGCCCGGGCAGTTGTCGCTCGCGGTGGGGGTGGTGTACGTCACAACCGCGGAGCAAAGCCCCGCCGCGGCGTTCGCGTTGAGGTTGGCCGGACAGACAATCGTCGGCGGCTGCGTGTCCACCGTCAACGTGCCCGTCGCCGTGGTGCTGCTGCTGCTGTTGGTGACCGTGAACGAGGTCGCACCCGACGGTGTGGCTGCTGTTGTTGTGATCGTCAGCGTGCTGGTCTTCGTGTTGTCTGCGGAAGCGAACGAAACCGGGTTCGGCGAAAAGGAGAAGGTGGCGCCCGTCGGGAGCGCGGTCGAGATGCCCAATGTGGCCGTGAATGCGCCGCCGCCGCTGCCCTGGCGGTTCAACGTGATCAGGTAGGTCGCGCTGCTGCCGGCACATAGTTGGGCAGGAGACTGCGCGCCGACGGACATCGAGCCCACGCGGGCCGCATCGGTGAACCGGGTGCTGGTGCTCAACTCGGAGGTCAATCCCGTCGCTCGGATCTCCAGCAGCGCGTTCAAGCAGTCTTCGAGACACACCAACCACGTCACATCAATCAAGTCGCCGTTCTCGTCGGTCTGGATGGTCCAGAAGTTGACGCCCTGGTTGAACTCGTCGAGCTCGGTCTGCGTGTGGGTGGGATCGTCATCAATGATGTAGCCGAGATGGGTTACTTCGAGCTGCACCGTTTCGCCCGGCAGGAATCCGCCGCCGGTGATATAGACCGTGGCGCCGGGAGGGTAATCGTCGAAGTCCGTCTCGATGTGGGCCGGATTGAACACCGCCGCGGTACCGACGACCTGGTTGCTGGCATCGCGTCCGCCTGCGACGAGTACGGTCTTGTCGCCGGACAGCTCGGAGGCTGTGTGACCGCTCCGCAGCAACGATGCGGCGTTGGTCAGGGTCTGCAACTGTTCGGCACCGGCCGGCGTGAACAAAGCGGCGAGGTCGCTGCCGAGGAGCAGCATACTGTCGTTCGCGAGCCGGTTGGCTGTCGTCGCGGACGACCCCAACTCCATGGGAAGCGCCACGAACGTCTCGTCCGAGGGACGAAACAGTTCAATAGAGCCCGTCGCGTCCCCACCCACAAGCAGCACGTCGCCGAGCGACGTGAGCGCGTTTGCGAGTCCGCTCCGGGCTGAAAACATCGGATAGGGAAGCGCCACAAACGTCTGCGTGTCAGGATCGTAGGCTTCACACGAATCAAGCGCCGTACCGTTCGCATCCGACCCGCCGGCGATGAATACCAAGCCATCCGGCAGCAGCGTCGCGCCGTGCCCCGAACGAACCGAAGTCAGTTGGCTGGCGAGTTGCGTGAAGCTTTGATTCGCCGGATCGAACACTTCCGCCGTGCCGGCCTCGTCGCCGCCGGTAATCAGAACCCGTCCGTCGGAAAGCATCGTGGCCGTATGACCGTTCCGCGCCACGCTCATGGAGTTGATCGAGGAAAACGTTCCCGTGGCCGGATCGTAGATCTCGGCAGAACTGAGCGCTGTACCGGCAGCATTTCCGCCTGCGACCAGCACGCGTCCGTCGGCGAGGCGCGTGGCGGTGTGGCCCACGCGCGGCGTCATCATGTCGCCCGTCGCGGTGAACGCGCGCGATTGAGGATCGAACAGTTCGGCCGAACTCAACGCGCCGCTGTCACCCTCGCCGCCCGTGATCAGCACACCGCCGTTGGTGAGGGAAGTGGCCTTGTGCGCGGCGCGGGGATGCACCATGGGCTCGGTGGGCGCAATCCGCTCGGAGCTGCTGGCCAGCACGGTCAGATTGAGCGGCGCCAGGAAAAACGATACGGCCATCGTCAAGTTGATGCACCGCGACGTAAAACTTATCGGTTTCTCTTTGTACATAATAGTTCACTCTTTCAGTTCAGCGGAAATGACGAACTCCGAACGGGGACCGCACTTCGATTCGATCGGAGCGTGAGACGAGCGGAGGAAGGAATGGAACGAGGACAGACTACAACGGTAGAACCTCCAATGACCTTGTGCGGCATTATGCTTCCCCCCGATAACTCGATTTCGTCAATCCCAAGCAACCTCCCTGGGGCGGGCCTGGTAATTGACCTCGGGAGCATTTGCTAGCACTGTGCCAGCAGCCACGAAAGTTTCGCGGGAGGGCCACCATCCGTATCCAAAGCGGTGCAGTCCGCGTGGTTGCAAACATTCGGAAAGTGAACCGCGCTCACTCGGCTCGGGCGTGGTTACCACGCTTTCTGTTCAGCAACCTGAACATGGCAACGGGTGGCCTTGACAGCCAAGGCATTGATGGTGGTAACGTGCACGCGCGCCCGATGGTCACCGAATCCGCCACCGAAACGCCACGCCGCTCGCTGCGCCTGCCGCGCGTGCAGGAAGCCGGACTGCTGGTGGTGATCGCGTTGCTCGGGCTGGTGCTGACGTTCGCCGCGGAGCCGATCACCGTGCGCGGCCACACCGTCAACAACTTCTTCCGACTCGACAATCTCATCCCCAACGTCGCCACGCCGATGTCGTGGATGGCCATCATGGCGGTCGGTGTCACCATTGTCATCGTGGCGGGCGGGATTGACATTTCGGTCGGCTCGATCTTCGGTCTGGCTGCGCTTGGCACGGCCGCGGTGCTGCAACGCTTCCCGGAGAATGCGAGCGCATGGGTCGTGCTGCCGGTCGCCGTCCTCGTGCCGCTTGGGATCGGATTGCTGTGCGGTTTGCTCAATGGCGCGCTCGTGGTCGGATTGCGGATGCATCCGTTCATCGTCACGCTCGGCACGCTCAGTGTCTTTCGCGGGATCGCGCTCATTTCAGTCCCGACCAAATCGCTGCCGTCGGGCGACCGGTCGTTGCCGGAAGCGTTCACAAGCCATTTCATGTCGTGGCAAATCACGCTGGAACGCGCCGATGCGCCCCCGTTGCTGCTTCAGCCGGTGCCGATGTTGGTGACGCTCCTGTGTGTCGTGGCGGGTTGGGTTTTCCTCGCTCATATGGTGGCGGGCCGGGAGGTGTACGCTCTCGGCGGCAACGAAGAAGCGGCGCGATTCAGCGGATTGGCTGTGGGCCGCATCAAATTGCGCGTGTATGCGCTCTCGGGTTTGTCGGCCGGGATTGCCGGAATGGTTTCGACGGGTTACTTCGGCGCCGCCAACACCGCCACTGGCGAAGGCTACGAACTGACGGTGATTGCCGCCGCGGTGGTGGGCGGGGCCAGCCTGAGCGGCGGACGCGGCTCGGCACTTGGGGCGTTGCTGGGCGCATTGATCATCAAGATGATCGAGAACGGCATTTACATCCTGAAGAAAATCGAGCTTGGTTTCATCACATTGTCGTTGTCGAAAGAGTACAGCAAGATCATCATCGGCAGCGCGATCATCATCGCGGTGGCTGTGGATCGGTTGAGCGAACATCTGCGGGCCAGGAAGCTGGCGAAGACGAAAACATAAACAACAGGAGAAGAATCATGCGTAGACTCGGAGCAGTCATGAGTGCCGTTTGCGCGCTCACGGTCGCCGTCGTTCACGGCGAGGAAAAGAAGGTGGTCATCGGCTTGGTTGCCAAGAGCCAATCCAACCCGGTCTTCCAGGCCGCCTATGCCGGCGCGAAGGACGCAGCGAAGGAACTCGGGCTTAAGTACGGCGTGAAGGTCGAGATTGATTGGCAGACGCCGCCGGACGAAGACGCTCAGAAGCAAGCCGAGGCCATCGAGCAACTCGCCCGTGGCGGCGCGCAGGGCATTGCGGTGTCGTGTTCCGACGCGAACACCTGCACGCCGGCAATCAACAAGGCGGCGGAACTCGGCGCGGTGATCATGTGCTTCGATTCCGACGCGCCGAAGAGCAAACGGCTCTGTTATTACGGCACCGACGACCTCACCTGCGGCAAAGTGGTGATGACGGAGCTTGCGCGCGAAATGGGCGACAAGGGCACGGTCGCGATCCTTGCCGGCAACCAGACCGCGCCAAACCTGCAGAAACGCGCCCGAGGCGTGAAAGACGAACTCAAGAACCATCCCGGCATGAAGTTGTTGACCGACGGCGTGTTCTATCATCCCGAAACACCCGAGCAAGCCGCTGAGGCCGTCAACACCGCCCAGAGCACCCATCCCGAGATCGAAGGCTGGGCGTTCATCGGCGGCTGGCCGTTGTTCGCCAAGAACGCGCTGCGCTGGAAACCCGGCACCATCAAGGTCGTTTCCGTGGACGCGTTGCCCGCCGAACTCGGCTATCTACGCAGCGGGCACGTCGCGGCGTTGTACGCGCAGGATTGTTACGGTTGGGGCAGCAAGTCCGTCGAGATTCTCCTCAAGAAAATCCTCAAGAACGAAAACCCGCCGAGCGAGCGCGTCATTGATCCGCTGACAAAGGTCACGAAGGAAACCGCGGACGAGTGGGCGAAGAAATGGGACAAGTGGTTGGGGAAGTGAGGACGAGGAAGGGTAGAAGCATGGAAGGATGGAAGCATGGAAGGATGGGGGCCGATGCTGTCGGTCTTCCAATCTTCCAACATTCCACTCTTCCGATAACCTCGCGGCATTCTCGGCGTTTTGGCGGTTCGTTTTGGATCTCTCCGCAAAATGATTCTGCCCTCAATGGTTCTGCCGAAGACTCAGGCCGTTTGTGAATTGTGAAAACACGACCCCGGTTCTTCCCATTGGCTGCGGGCCGTCCAGGACAGATTGTTGGTGCTCGTCCCGTTGACGATGTTGGTGACGCCTGCTCGCGCGATGACTATCGGAGTTGCCGTTTGTGAAAATTGAAGATGTGACCCTGCGCCCTCTGTTCGTGGTCAAATCTGTTCAGCTGGCCGAAATTCGAGTGTCCATTTCCCCGGCTCGCGCAGTATCTCGTAGACGTCCTCCCGTACAAATGTGTAAACTCCAAACACACCCTCCTCGGCAGGAACGACGCGAAACCAAGGCTCGACCACGGGTGATTCTACTTCGATCTTGACGAGTCCAATCTTCGCTGACGGCACTCCACGAGAGGGGATGGTTCCAGGGAACTCGATACGAAATAAATCCCTACTCGGCTTGACCTTTGTGATTGGGTGCCAGCGCAATGTCGGCACGACCACCTCGTGGAACCCTCCCATCAGCGCAGCCACCTGAGGTGAATGCTTGCCATCGAGGACGTAACTTTCTGGTTCCTCCCCTCGAGCGATCGGAGGATAATTCCTTGGAACCGGCTCTCCCAGTTCCCACTGAAGAGGCACCAGCTTGTTCAGATAAGCTTCGAAAAACTGAAGCCCCTGAACTTTCCGTAACTGATCCATGAGGCGGTCTCGCACAATATAACTTGGGGCAGCGGGCTCGATTTCAGGACATGCTGGACCAATTCGCGCAACCAGGTAGTGGCCGATCACGCTACCTGGAGGCGCGGAGCGAATTTCCTCAGCATGTTGCGGCGCTAATGCAATGATGCTACTCAGGAACTCCTCATATTGCTGCCGTGTAGGAAGCACTTCCCCACTCCACCTTATCGGCTCCGTTGTCTTGGGAAGCGGTACACGCAGAGTTGAGTATTTGCGGGTGATTTCTCCCCTAATCTGCGGCAGTCTAACTTGACGATCCACCATCGAGCAATAGAGGTGATGTTCGTAATCGCTTCTACCTTGGCCAAAGTTGGTCTCCACGACGAACCATTTCATTGCACTTGGTAATCCATGTGTCGTTTCTTTTACGTTTGTCACTGCGGCACGATCGTATGTCCCCAGGAAAGATTGGGGTTGTTATCCAGCAAATCTAGTACATTTTCTCTCATCTGTTTACGATAGTGTTCTTCTTCAGACTTGGGCATGAGCAGGTTCCAGAAAGTAATCAGGTTGAACCAGATACCCTCGGTGCCAATCGCGTCTCCAATTTCCTCCCCAAGATCCACCCATGTGCCCACGACAGGCTCATTCCTGAAGAGCGCCTTGATTATCTCATCTTTATTGCTTGCATGCTTAACATCCACCACTACAAAAACGAAGCCGGTCACTTTGTTGCTGCCGGTCTTGACGATCTTCCCTCCGAGTCGGCACTTGCTTGGAACACGCGCGAGGATCGTGTTGTGCTTCTCCAGTCCCCACGCGCGAATGAAATCCTGTACGCCTTGTCCATGCGCACCCCATTGCTGATAGGTGTGAGCGGCCAGTTTGCCTTTCTTAATGTAGGGTTTGAACTTCTTGTCCCCCTTCAACTTTGTTAGTTGAGTATCGAGCTCGTTGTAGGTCGGCGTTATCCCCAGATTCAGGTAGTGCTGCCGCCATTGCTTCCACTGGTTGTTCCAACTACGGTTGTTTGCACTTGGGATGTTGTGCAGAAACGTATGCTCGTCCATGTCGAGAACCAGCCCGAACTTGCCCTCGTGGATGTTTACGCCGGCACCGGTCGCCGGATCAGAAATCTGGTTGAAAAAGCTCTCAAACGCTTGGGGGAGCATGTGATGCCATCGTGGGTTCAACACACATTCACCGCCCCCGATCTGTCCATTATGATACCCGGTGAAGCTGAGCCAGTTCTTATCGCTGATCGTGTACGTCGAGGCGGTACCGAAGTAGGAAGGCGGACAGTTCTGGCAGGTGTTCGTCGTCGAGGTCGCGGTGTAGCCGGCTGGCCAACTGAACTTGGCCCGGTTATTCGTGTAGT
>CAZOTB010000210.1:0-9256 GCA_964582645.1 uncultured Verrucomicrobiota bacterium
CAACCCGATGATCAAGGTCGTCAACGTCGTCGCGATCTTGTTGATTCCGATTGCGCTCAAGCTCGAATGGTCGAGCTGGACGAAGCTTCTCAAAACCGTCACCGGCAACCCCTGAGCGATTCGGCGCGGTACCATTCACGATTCACCGTTCACAGGATTCTATGTCACCCATCGGATTTGGAATCGTCGGCCTTGGAATGGGCCACGAACGTGCGAAGACAGTCGTCAAGACCGAGGGCGCAAAGCTCGTCGCCGTGTGCGACCTCAACGAAGAGCGCGTCAAACGTTCCACCACGGAGTTTGGCTGCGAGGGTTACACCGACTTCAAGAAGATGCTCCGTCGCAAAGACCTCGACGTCGTGATGGTGATGACGCCGTCGGGCATGCACGCCGATTTCGCCATCACCGCCGCCAAACGCGGCAAGCACGTCATCACCACCAAACCGATGGAAGTCACGCTCAAGCGTTGCGACAAGATGATCGCTGCGGCGCAGAAGGCGGGCGTCAAGCTCGCCGTGGACTTCGAGATGCGGTTCTACCCGCAGGTGCGTTGGATCAAGGCCGCCATCGAGGCGGGCGAATTCGGCAAACTCATCTTCGGCGAGGCGCGCTGCAAATGGTTCCGCACCCAGGCCTACTACGACGCGGGCGGCTGGCGCGGCACATGGAAAATGGACGGCGGCGGCGCGTTGGCCAACCAGTCCATCCACGTGATTGATACGCTGGTCAGCCTGATGGGCAAACCCGTCGAGGTGTACGCGCAGACGGCCACGGTCGCCCACAAGA
Organism: uncultured Verrucomicrobiota bacterium; assembly: GCA_964582645.1. Lineage (GTDB taxonomy): Bacteria > Verrucomicrobiota > Verrucomicrobiia > Palsa-1439 > CAZOTB01 > CAZOTB01. The sequence goes on from CAZOTB010000210.1 coordinate 787, forward strand.
TCGAGACCGAGGATTTCGGCCTGGCGATGATCAACTTTGAAAACGGCGCGCGCGGGAGCGTGCTCGGGACGACCACGATGCCCGGAGGCACCGAGTTTGGCGTTGAAGTACACGGCGAAACCGGCGGCGGTTCGACCTTGCGCACCAAGTACGCCACCGAAGAGGTGCAGTGGTTTTTCACAGGCGACAAGAAACAGCCGACCACGCCGTTGCCGGTGGCGCCGAAAAACGTCGTCGAAGATTTCATCGCCTGCATGCGCGACAACCGCGATCCGTTGGTCACCGGCGCCGAAGGCCGACGTTCCATCGAATTACTCACCGCGATCTACAAATCCTCGGAGAAACACAAGGCCGTGAAGGTGTAGCCGCGCTTCTGCGAAGCGCGGGTTGTGTTTGCAGAATCAGAATCTTCGTTCTATAACTGACCCAGCCACGAGCATGGACACCGCCGAGCGCAAAGAGATCGTCGCGAAGCTCCTCAAGGAAGGCCGCAAGGTTTCCGAAATCCAGGACTACCTCCACAAGGAGAAGGGCGACTCAATCACCTACATGGAGCTGCGCATGTTGCTCGCCGAAATGGAGGCAAAGCTGCCCGACCAGCCAAACGCGCAGTTCGGTGCGTTGAAAGCGCCCCCGCTTACCGCCCCTGCGCCGCCCGCCGGTCAGCCACGCGGGAAAGGCCCACCCGCGGCCCAGCAACCCGCAGCGGGCAAACGCGGAAAGACGACGATCGCGATTGACCAGGCGCCGCCGCCGGGAGCGATGTTGAGTGGACGGGTGAATTTCGGCTCCGGCGCGAAAGCGTATTGGATGATGGACGAAACGGGACGGATTGGTCTCGATCCCGAGTTGGGCACCGGTCGCCCTGACCAGCAGGACATGCAGGAGTTTCAGCAGGAGTTGCGGAAGATGCTCGAGCAGGCCCAGGGCGGAATGGTGTAGAAGGGCCGTTCAGAGTTCACGCTTCAGCGTGTTCTTCGAAGTCTCCGCAGGCTGAGTGCGGGCTCTTCACCATTTTCAGTGGGCCGGATTCGCTACTACCACTCCGCAGTCAAGCCCCGCCAGGGGCGACCTGTCTATAGTCTCGAGAGGGACAGGGGACGCAAGCTCCGTCAGGAGCGGCATCTTGGAGTGTCGTTCCAGTCCATGTCGCCCCTCACGGGGCTTGGGTGTGGCGGGCGGTAGCGGTACTATAGGCAGGCCGCTCCTGACGGAGCTTTGTTTTGGATCCATCGGAAATATTGAAGAGCCTGAGCGCGAGCTCGAAACGCCGTCAACCCAACCGCTTCCGCAGCGCGTCGAACTCCTGGCGGATGCCCTGTGGCACACGCACGCCGAAACCATCGTAGAACGTCTTCTGGTTGTCCGTCTCGGTCTTCCACTCGTCTTTGCTGACACGAAGCAACTGCTCTATCGTGTCGCGAGAGAGATTCAGGCCGTCCAGGTTCAACGCATCGGGCGTCGGCATTGCGCCGAGTTCGGTCTGGACCGCCTTGCCCTTGCCCCGGACGCGATCGAGCACCCACAGCAGCACGCGCAGGTTCTCGCCGAAGCCGGGCCAGAGGAACTTGCCGTCGGCACCTTTGCGGAACCAGTTCACCAGGAAAATGCCGGGCGGGTTCTTGATCTTCTCGCCCATCTTGAGCCAGTGACTGAAGTAGTCCGCCATGTTGTAGCCGCAGAACGGCAGCATCGCGAACGGATCGCGTCGCACCACGCCCGCCTGACCCACTGCCGCAGCGGTCGTTTCCGAACCCATCGAGGACGCCATGAACACGCCGTGTTGCCAACTCGACGATTGCACCACCAACGGCATGGTGCTGCTGCGACGGCTGCCGAAGATGAACGCCGAGATCGGCACCCCCTGCGGGTCCTGCCAGCTCGGCGAGATGCTCGGGCACTGCCGGGCGGGCGCGGTAAATCGTGAGTTCGGGTGCGCGGCCTTTTCCTTGCCGTCCCAGGGCTGCCCCTTCCAATCAAGCAGGTTCGAGGGAAGCGGATTTGCCTTCCCTTCCCACCATGGAACGCCATCGGGCGTCACGGCCACGTTGGTGAAGATTGTGTTCGAACGAATCGTTGCCAGCGCGTTCGGATTTGTGTCGGGGCCGGTGCCGGGAACAACGCCGAAGAAGCCCGCCTCGGGATTGACCGCCCAGAGGCGCCCATCTTTGCCGACGCGCAGCCAGGCGATGTCGTCGCCGAGCGTGCGGACCTTGTAGCCTTTGCTGGCGAACTCCTGCGGCGGGATCAGCATCGCGAGGTTGGTCTTGCCGCACGCGCTCGGCAATGCCGCGGCGATGTAGGTTTTCTCGCCGCTCGGCTCTTCGAGTTCCATGATCAACATGTGCTCGGCCATCCAGCCTTCCTGCCGGGCGAGCACGCTGGCCAGGCGCAGCGCGAAACATTTCTTCCCGAGCAACGCGTTGCCGCCGTAGCCGGATCCGACCGACCAGATCAAATCCTCCTCGGGGAAATGCAGAATGTATCGTCGGTCGGGCGAGAGATCGCCGAGCGAATGCATCCCGAACACGATGTCGTGATCCAACTCCGGGTCGCGCTTGAGTTCCTCGAGCGCCACGGTGCCGATGCGCGCCATGATCCGCATGTTGGCGACGACGTACGGGCTGTCGGTCACCTCAACACCGACCTTGCTGAAGGGCGAGCCTGCCGGGCCCATCAGGTACGGGATCACGTACATCGTGCGGCACCTCATCGCTCCGTCGAACAGCGGGCGCACCTTGGCCTTGGCGTCGTTGGGGTCGAGCCAGTTGTTGGTCGGTCCCGCCTCGTCCTTGCTCTTGCTACAGATAAAAGTCAGGTGTTCCGTGCGCGCGACGTCGTTGATATGGCTGCGGTGGAGGTAACAGCCGGGGTATTCCTTATGATTGAGCCGGTGGAGCGTGCCGTTGCCGAGCATCTGCTCGATGAGCGTTGCGTTCTCGGCGTCCGAGCCGTCGCACCAATGGATGTTCTGCGGCTTGGTCAGTGCCGCCACTTCATTGACCCAGGATTCAATGCGTGATGCCATACGATGGTTATTAGTTATTGGTTATTCGTTGTCAGTTATTGATGACGGCAGTACGAATCACCAATAACCAATAACTGGCAGCCAATAACTGCTTTTCTCTCACATTCCCATGATTTCGTACCCGCAATCCACGTACAAGACCTGACCGGTGGTTGCGCTCGACATGTCACTTGCGAGGAACAAACCCGCGGAGCCGAGTTCTGCCGGATCAATGTTGCGCTTCATCGGCGCGTGTTCCTCGTAATGCTTGAGCATCTGCGTAAAACCCGAAATGCCCCGCGCGGCGAGCGTGTTCACCGGGCCCGCGCTGATGCAGTTGACGCGGATTTTCTTCGGTCCGAGATCGTAGGCGAGGTACCGCGTGCTCGCCTCGAGCGCGGCCTTGGCCACGCCCATGACGTTGTAGCGCGGCACCACTTTCACCGAACCGTAATAGGTCATCGCCACAATCGAGCCGCCCTCGGTCATCAGCGGCGCTGCGCCCCGCGCCAGCGCCACCAGCGAGTACGCGCTCACGTCGTGCGCCACTCGAAACGCCTCGCGCGAGGTGTTGATGAACTCGCCTTCGAGCGCCTCCTTGGGCGCGAACGCCACCGAGTGCAACAGTACGTGCAGTTTTCCAAATGATTTCGCGACCTGCTCAAACACGCGTGCGATGTCTTCGTCGCGCGTCACGTCACAGGGAAGCAACGGCGTGTCCGGGCCAAACGTGCCTACGAGTTCCTCGACGTTTTCCTTGAGTCGCTCGCCCTGGTACGTAAAGGCGAGTTTCGCGCCCGCGTTGTGCCACGCCTGGGCGATGGCCCACGCGATGGAACGCTTGTTTGCGACGCCGAAGACGACGCCGCACTTTCCTGCCAATGAAATCGTGCCCGCTTGCATTGGCGGCGGACAATGCCAAAGACAACCGCCCTCGCGCAAGCCTCAATTAGGCGCTGAGATCCAGCGGGGCGTTTTTGGACACTGCCACCGTTGTAGAGGCGCCCGTCCCCGGGCGCGGACCGTGCGAGGCCGAAGCGGAAGCCGCCGGGGATGGCGGCCACTACAACGAGCGCCAGTACGGTGGCAGTGTCCAGATACGCCCGATCCAGCGGTCTCGTGGCGAGCCTGGCCTAACGGCCCGAACGGTCAGCGACAACCCACCACCAAGGCGACTGGCCGTAGAACGTCTGGGCAAAAGACGCCTCGGTATATGCACTGATGCCGTACCATCCCCAAATGGGGAGCACCCCGGTCGGGAGTTTCCAACTGCTCGCGTGTCCATCGGTCCATAGCAGGTTCACCGAGGTGCCACCGTGCGGTATTCTGCTGTAGCTGGGGTCCGTGAGACTCCCAGTATAGCCCGCCCAGTAGTCGGTCAGGAGAACACGATTGCGAAGTCTCTCGTCGCCGATCTTTGCCGCGCTGACGTCCATCGCGCCGGCGACGCTCGTGGTCGGATTCAACTCCAAAGGAAACTGGGCGTTCCGGTAGATGTACGTGGCCAACGCGGCTTTCCCATTCTCCCCAAATGATAGTCGGAACTGGAGGTTCCGTTGGCAAGCTGCATCCAAGCCTCGCTTCTCGGGTTGGCTGGGCAGAAGAAAACCTTCGTGGTCTTCAGGTAAGGATACACTTGCCCGATTCCGCTATACCAAGAAGTGGCGCCGCCGTTGCCGAGATAATTCGGCCATGGATCGATCACCATCCAGATCTGGATGCCTGAATAAAAGGCCGGCGAGCCGGGTGGTTTCGCCCAATAGGTGCCTTCCATGTAGTTCTGCGGAAACCATCCATCATGGTCGTCGGCGTACATCTGCCAGCCGATGCCGATTTGGCGCATGTTCTGGGCGCAGGCGGTGGACTTGGCCTTGATCTTTGCCTTGGCAAGTGCGGGGAGCAGCAAGGCCGCCAACATCGAGATCGTGGCTGCCACCACGAGAAGTTCGATAAGTGTGAACGCGACGGTCGCCTGTCTGTTTCCCTTCGTGGTTGCGTGGAAGAAGACTGTCATGGAATCACCTCACGGTGGCGGGTTGTTCCAGATGTATTTCCACACGTTTCGACCGGTGTCCTTGCGATGACGCACCGTGTCCACGTGACCGTCGAGGTAGAGCATGTTGGCGCGGCCCAGATGGCGGAAGGCGTAATCGTAGGAACCCTGATACTATTCATAGTTACCGGACCAATACGCGTTATTGTCCACCGTATCTATGAAGTATGGGAAGGTCCAGGCACCGTCGCCTCCCATGCTGGGACAGTCCATTATGAACGGCGCGTCGCCCGGACGGCCATCATCGGGGCCTTTGGTAAAACCTTTTCGAAATGGATAGTTCCCACAATCGCACAAGGGCACCCACGCATAGCAAGAGTAGCAAGGACTCGCCCCGTCCGCAGACCAGCTCGGATCGCAAATATCGCCCGCAGGATAGTAGCAATAGTGACTGACGCTCCAGTTCATGACGAAGCTACAGCCTGACTTGTAGTAGTCGTAGTACGTCTGGCCGTTTCCCGCAAACAGGGAGTCGTTCGGTCGCCACGAGCCAGGCTCACCGGGACAGCGTAGGATCTTCCATCGTGTCAGTCCCTTCGTCCCAAATACCTCCATCGCCCCCCAGTAACCGGCCTTGCCGATGAAATGATACCAAGCCATCCCTCGTGTGCCTTGGTAAAAGTTGTACGGACTCGCGATGGGCGGGATGGCATCAGCGTTGTCGGCGGCGTAATTGGCAAATCCCAACAAGATCTGACGCAGGTTGTTCATGCAGACGGCTTGCTTCCCTCGCTCTTTCGACTTTGCGAGCGCGGGAAGGAGAAGAGACGCAAGGATCGAAATCGTGGCCACGACCACGAGAAGCTCGATCAGCGTAAACCCTTGTGCGGACGCAGTACGCGCCGCGGTGCGAAACAGAGTTCTGGACCGTGGGTTCACGGCTCGCCTGATCGTAATTGACAATAACCTATTTCGCTTCTCAGGCAATGCGTATTCTTGACTGGGTGCAAACGGGAGATGGACGCACCTCATGCGGGCGCTGCCGAAGGCTATCGGGCGACGGCGTTCAGCATTTCCAACGTGCTCTCGACGAGCACCCGACCCACGTCGCGGCGGTAGGGAAGATGGGCGTAGAGATGAGGTGCAAACTCGCGTGGATACCGGCCGAACTCATTTCCGCGTCCCTTCGATTCGTAGGCGGCCTCGGTGGGAATGTAGCCCGCGGTGTCGTTTGCGAACGTGGCAACAAACGTCATCGGAAACGGGCTGCGTTGGCGCAACTCGATTCCCAACTCCACGAAGACCTCGGCGGGCCATCCCACCAAAACGATGTCGCCGATGCGCGCCAACTGCACCGGTGCCGCGCGGACGTGAGGCGGCTTCGCGATCAACTCCAGTTGATGACGCGCCCAATCCACATTCCACCGCGCAGTTCGCCAATCGCGCTCCTCCTGCGTCTCGCTGGTCAGGCGCTCATGAAGCGGACGGAGTTGAGTCAGTGTCCGGCTCTCGGCGAGAGTCTGGTTTTCGCGGATTGTCTGCTGCAGCATTCCGACATCTTCAGGCACGCACGGAAGCTCGATCATCTTCCACAACACCTGAAGTTGTCCGTCGAATGGCCTCGTCTCGATCGTTTTCAGCGCGGGCAGGATTTGTTGCGTGAGGCGGAGGGCCACGTCGGCGACGCGGGAGTCGGCCAGCTTGTGGTTGCGCTCGGGATCCGTTCGGTCGAACGAGAGCTCGTGGCCGTTGATGTTGCCGCAAGCGCCTTGCAGGAACATCGGGACAGCGCCCGGCATCTGCGCTCGGATGTGCGCCTCCACCAACCCGGGCCAGTCCGCGCTGATGCGGCTGGTGAACGCATAGCGGACGACGGGATGCGCCCCGAAGTTGTACAAGGCGACCAGTGGGGTGCCGTCCGCGTGGTCCACGCGGAGCAGTTGGGCGGCGGTGTCGATCGGCCCGACCGACTGCTCGCGGTTCACGCCTACGCCGTGCACGGGTTGCCGGGTTGCGCCGATCCGAGACGGGATGGCCGCAGCACGGGCGTCGAGCGCGACCTTCACATACGCCTCCCGGAGCGTGGCGAGGTAGCGGGCGTCGCGTTCGCCGCAGGCGATCATCAACTGCGTCGCAGGCCCGCTGTGGGTGTGGCTGGCGCAGATCATCAGGTGGCGCTCGTCGAGTCCGCAACGTTGCTTCAACTCCCTCGCCACCGCCTGGTGCGTCTCGAGGTCCACCGTGATGACATCGGCGGTGATGAGGACCAGCTCGGTCCCGGCGCATTCGAGGTACAACGCGCGCGCGTAGAGCGGATCGAGCACCTCGGTGCAGACCCGCCGTTCGTAGTAACCATACCCCGCCATCTCGACGCCCATCGGCGGGGTGATGGAAATCGTGGCAACGCCGGCTCGCAGAGTGGAGGCGCTCACTTCTTCTTTGCCTGCCGCTTCTCCCAGGCGCGCAACGCGGGAACGTTTGCCATCACTTTCGCCACTGTATCCGCAACCTGATCCATCAGCAGCGGCGTTTCCTCGGCGGGAATGACGAATCGAAGCGTGCTCGCCTTGATTGCGTCGTAGTTCGGCAACTCGCCCTTGCGCACGGGACGGAACGCAACGCCGTTAGCGTGACACGGCACGAACATCTGCGAGAAGATGCTCATGTCTTGGAACAGAGGGAGTTGCGTGTAATCGGTGTAACCTTCGCCGCCAATCAGACTCCCTTCCGCGCCGCAGGCTTCCACAAAAGTGTCGCGCGAGATCGGCGCTTTCTTCGCGTCGAAGATCGCGGGCGTGCCGTACCATCCGCGCACGGAGCCGCGATGGAGTTTCGGCCAGCGGATGAACCGGTATTGCTTCAATCGCGAATAGAGCCGGTCGAAGTTCGCCTGGCGCGCCGCGTTGAACCGGTCGAGCTTCCTCAGTTGCGCCGTGGCGATGGCCGCCGAGACCGGCGCCATCCGGTACGTCCACGATCCGCCCGCGATGGCAAACGGCTTGAACGCGGGCGACTTCAGCGCTTTGCCCAGTCGCATGCTGTGATGCCCGGGCACGTGCGCGCGCAGGTAGTAGTCGTGGTTGTTCGTCAGCAGGCAGCCGCCTTCGCCGGCGACGATCGCCTTCGATCCCTGCAAGCTGAACGCGCCGATGTCGCCGATGGTGCCGCAATACCTGCCTTTGTACTTCGAGCCTTGCGCATGCGACACGTCCTCGATCACCGCCAGCTTGAGCTTGCGGCACACTTGCAGAATCGGCGTCATGTCCGCCGGGAGCCCCCAGAGGTGCGTGAGGATGACGGCTTTCGTGTTCGGAGTGGCCTTGCGTTCGATCTCGGCGGGATCAATGTGCCAGGTGTCGCGTTGCACGTCGCAAAACACCGGCGTCCCACCGGCGTGCATGATGGCGTTGATGGCGGGTAACTGCTCAGGTAGCCTCCCGCGGCGGGAGGCTGCCTGAGAAAAATCGGGC
>CAZOTB010000211.1:0-3721 GCA_964582645.1 uncultured Verrucomicrobiota bacterium
CCGCGACCCCGACCGCCGCCCGGTCGGCTAGCGCGACCGGATCAGCGTCCGGCATTGCTCGAAGTTCTGCTCGCCGCTCCAACGTAGAACGTCGCGCACCATGCGGGGAAATCGTGTGGCACCTTCGATTTGATGAAGCGACGTGTGAATGAGCGTCTCCAGATCGGACTCGAAGAAGGAAGCCGCAACCAGTGCTGCCACGAACATCGCCGCCTCGACGCCTTCTCCATGATGATCGAGCTCCGCGTCGCGTCGAGCATAGCGCACGGCGCTCTTGGCCGCGCCCGGGCAAACCAACCCCCACGCGAACGCCCGGGCCGCGCCGCTCACGCTTTCGCCGAAGAAATCGTTGTTGTGGCGTCCCGAGGTTGCGGGAGGGATGCCGAGTCGCCAGTTGCGCCGGGCGATTCCGTATTCGGCGGCGTCGGAGGCAAAATGCTCTTGTCGTTCCTCGGCGAGCGCTTTCGAGGTCAGATGCGGGCCGCGCTCCTTGAGAGCGTGAATGTTCAGCACGGCGAGGTCGGTGGCGTCGGCGGGCACGAACTTGGCGAGGAACTTCTTGTCGAACTTGACGTTCGCGAAATCCTTCTCCCCCACCCGGTTCGCACCGGCGGCAGCGCCCGCGAACGCGCCGAGCCACGCGCCGAGAACGCGGTCGAGATACCGGGCATAGGTGATGGAAGCCATACTGGAAGCTGGATGCTAGATGTCCGCCGCGGGATAGCAAGCGCTCAGTGGCCATGACAACATAAGTTCACGATCGTGAAGTTATGTTGTCCCGAGCAATTCTTGGTACCGCGGAGAATCACTGGCTGGCCGCACCTTCGATCTTGTCGAGGTCTTCCTGGGCCTGCTGGAGCATGTGCGCCTCGTGTTTCCAGAAGGTGAACACCAGCCCTCCGAACAGGCTCCAAAAGAACTGCACGCCGTAACTGAGCAGCCCAACCGCCACGGCCTGTTCGTCTGTCACGCCCACGCCGAGATCGCCAAACATCAGTGTGTACATTCCCTCGCGCAAGCCGAAACCCGAGACCGTGATCGGGATGGACGCGATGGTGTTGATGACCGGAATGATGAGGAAATATTTGTCCCAACGAACCTGCGTGATCCCGAGTCCGCGCGCAATAAACACAATGCCGATGATGATCGTGACGTGGACGCCGACGGAAAGCAGAAGCGCCTGAATCACGGTCCTTTTGTGCCGCGCGTAGCTCTGGTAGGAATCGAGGGCGCGCGAGATGTGTGCGTGCACCTTGAGTTTTGATTTTAGTTTCGCCAGCCACGGGAAGAGGTTGGGGAGTTTCCGCCACATTGTGACGGGCAACGCGATGAAGACCGAGGCGATCAGAATCAACACGGCCAGCGATGGGACGTGGAGGTTGCGATGATCCACCAGCCAGCGATAGTTGAGCGCCATCATGATCAGCGCAATTACAAACAACCCGATCAGGCCGATGATTCGATCCACGAGAACAGACATCACGGCTTCGTGTTTATGCGTCTCGGTTTGCTTCGCGGCGTACACGGCCTTGACCACATCGCCTCCGGTCGAGCCGAGAAAAAAGGAGTTGAAGAAATGGCCGACAAAACAGATCGCGGTGACGCGACGAAACGGAAGCACGATCTCCTGCGTCTGGAGCAGCAGACGCCAGCGGAGGACACCGCACCAGAATGTTACTCCGAACAGAAGCACCGCGAGAAGAATCCAACCCCAGTGCGCGGCCTGGACTTTGTCCCACAGATCGCGCGCGTCAATCTTGTACTTGAAGAGGTACACGAAGATGGCGATCGTGAACGCCCAGCGCAGAATGTTGCCGATGTGCTTTTTCATGTGGTCCACATCTCCCTGAGGTATCGGATTCCCTGGCTGACATCTTCAGTGCGCCATTTCGGGCTGAACTCGAACACCTTGATCGTTTCCGGCTTGATGAAGGGCTTGAGCCGCTCGAACATCACCTCTCCGAAACTCGGCGGGCGATGGTCTTCGTCAATGAATCCCACGTCGTGGATGTGGCATCCGAGCAACCGGTCGCCCGCCAGCTCGAGCTGTTGCTCCTGCGTGGAGACGCCGAGAAGCTCGCGCACGTGGGCATGGCCAACGTCGTGCCAGTAGCCGAGGACAGACGGGTCGTAGCGCTTGAATAATTCAGCGAACTCGGCCTCGTTTGGAATTTCCTCGAGCAGAAGCCGGTTCTCGATGCCCAGCTTCACGCCCGCCTGCTTCACCGGTTCGACAAGTTTGTCCAAGCTCTTGAGCGTCTGCTTCCAATGCGGCCCCTTGTTCTTTTCGCGCACGGTCATCGCCCTGAACCGAAGGCGCTCGTAGCCGGGGAGCATCTGCTTTTCCTTCCGCACGAGCGCGACCAGTTTATCCGTGTACGATGGGGCAAACCACGGCTTGATCGGCACGCGCCCGAGATGCATCACGATCGCCTTCGCCTTGCATTGCACTGCGAACTCAATCGTCTTGAGTGTCTGCTTGATCGCGCGCTCGCGTTCACGCTCGTCGGGCGAGGAGAGAAGATAGATGTTCGGTGCCGCGTGCATGACGCCCAGAGGCAGCGGACAGAAGTTGTGCAGACTGCTCACCTTGATCTCATTGGCCTGGAGCGCTGCCTGGATTCCCTCGACGAGGCTGAGCTTGATGCCGTGACTGAGTTCCGTGTACTCGAAACCCATCCGTTGAATCTCATGCAGCATCGCCCGCCCGTCGGAATAGCGCGAGGAATTCCAGCAAGTTGAAAAGGCGAAGTCCACCGTCGGTTCGTGTCTATAACAGCGAGGGGTTAGAAGCAAGCAAAGTGCTCCTAACCCCTTCTGGCAAAGTGATTCTGTTCCCGGTTCGAGCCCGCCTCAAGACGCCGCGGCGGCGGCCGCCTGCATGGACATCCCGTAGCGCGCGCCCTTCGATTTGCGGCGCTTCTTCTCGCTCGGCTTCTCGTAATGGCGATGATTACGGATCTCGCGCAACGTGCCCTCGCGGTCGAGCTTCTTCTTCAGCCGACGCAACGCGCGTTCCACCGACTCGCCTTTTTTCAGTCTGACTTCGGACATTCTATGTTTGACACCCCTCTCTGCGTTTCCTGGCAGCGACAAGGTTCTCGTTCTCGCGGTGAGCATCGGACGCGGAGGAAACTGCATCCGCTTCTGCTGTTCAGGTCGCGCCCAATATAGGCGCGGCACCCCATGGGCGTCAACACCCAAAAACCCGGCCGATTCGCTTTGACTCGGACGCGTAGAAGTTTGAAAGTCACCCGCGACCGTGGAGAAGAAGCAACTCGCGCTGGGATCGTTCTTGGTTGCCCTCGTGATGACCGCCCTGAAAGCGGGCGTCGGCATCGCCTCGGGCAGCCTTGGCATTCTTTCCGATGCCGCTCACGCGGCGATTGACACGCTGGCGGTCTTTCTCACCTACCTTGCGGTCCGGGTGGCGGACACGCCGGCCGACCGCGACCACACCTATGGTCACGGCAGGATCGAGAGCCTCGCTGCGCTGCTGCAAACCATCGTGCTTCTGTTGGCCTGCCTGTGGATCGTGCGCGAAGCCGCGGAGCGGATTGTGTTCAAAGAAGCCCGGGTCGAAGCGACATGGTGGGCGTTCGCCATGATGGCTCTCTCCATCGTGGTGAACTTCTCCCGCGCCCGAGCGCTCCGCGATGCCGCGCAGAAGTACTCGAGCCAGGCGCTCGAGGCCGACGCCTACCATTTCCGCGTGGACATG
>CAZOTB010000211.1:3731-9072 GCA_964582645.1 uncultured Verrucomicrobiota bacterium
GGGTTGGTGATCATCGGACTCGTGTGTGCCCGGATCGGCGAAGCCCTTCAACTCCCTCACTTTGCCGTCACCGCCGACGCAGTGGCGGCCATCGGCATCGTCGGCATCACGGTATATCTTAGTCTGCGCCTGGGCAAGCGAGCATTCGACAGCCTTATGGATCGCGCGCCCACGGGTGCCGTGGAGTTGGTCAAACAGGAGGTGGAACGGATCGAGGGTGTTCTCGACGCACACGAAATCCGCGTCCGACGCGCCGGGGCCACCGTGTTTGTGGACCTCCACGTTTCGGTCCCGCGCAGCCTTTCGAGCGAACGCAGCCATGCCATCACCGAGATCGTGGAACAGCGCGTCCAGCAGGTCGTGCCAAACAGCGAGGTGCTCGTCCACGTCGAACCCATTCGCACTGACGACGAGAGCGTTCACGAGCGCATCCGGCTCATCGCGCGCAACCACGCCATGACGGTTCACAACATTCACGTCTATCACGAGCACAATCGCGTGAATGCGGATCTTCACCTTGAGGTCAGCGACAAACTCGACCTCAACCAGGCGCACTCCGAGGCGAGCAAACTACAGCATTTCATCCGGCAGGAACTACCCGAGATCGCCGGCGTCAACGTCCACATCGAAGGACGCGGCCAGCAGGTCGGAGAAGGAGACGACGTGACTGTGATCGAAGCTGCTTTGGTGGAAACCATCCGGCAAGCCGTCGCACGCAAGACCGAGATCCGCAGTACACACAACATTCACGTCCGGCGAATTGGCGGCGAGCGATGCGTGTATGTGCACTGCGCTTTTGCCCAGGACGCCGGCATCGCTCGTGTGCACGACCTGTCCACCGAACTGGAACAGGAGATAATGGCGATGTTCCCCGACTTGGGGAGAATCGTCATTCACGCCGAGCCGGATGCCCACAGCCGTGGTGATAGCTTGTAACGCGGGAAAGTATACGTCCTGCGATCCCTTCCACCTCGCCACTGGATATTAGCGTTGGCGTTTGTGAAAATTGAAGACCTGACCCTGATTCCGTGACCCTGATTCCGGCTGAGCACCGTCATTGTCCCATAGGTCTTCAGACTCACTGGTTTCTTCGATTCCATTCCGCTTACGAACACGTCAAGCAAGGATTGGCGAACCAACCCTACAAAGTTGGTCTGCCAACCCTGGACCAGCGAAACCATCGCAGCAAAATCAGTTGTTCCCATCAATTGGGTGTGGGCGTCTCGGGCTTGCTTGTCCGCGAGTGGCACGTCCTCCGCTTCTTGTGAAAAAGCTACCGTGGCGGATAAGAGGAACGCGGTGCAAACCGTCGCTGGGTACATGGCATCAGTCTGGCCAGGCGGAGAGGCGTGTGTGCTGACTATTCTCCCAGGCGGCTTTTCGAACCGAATCATCTGGATCGTTCCTGAGAAGAAAAGCAAGCGTGCGCCCCGGGGACTTCTTGTTCACCGCCACGGCGAGTCTTATGGAGGGTTCTGCGTCCATCGCGAGCTTGGCGAGAACCAGATAATCAGTCTGTTCGCTCTGTGCCAGTTTCAAACGTTGTTCTATAGTCAGGTTGGAGACATCAGTCCTCTTTTCCGGCGACAACACACTCTCGCGAAACCTGCATTCAGCCACGTAAGCACTCTTTGCGATGTCTCTTTCTGTGCTCCTCTCCGTGATGACCGGGAGTTCGCTCCCCAGAAGCTGTTCAAGTGCCCACGCACAGCGTCCACCTTCGGTGGAAACATCCTGCTTAAGAACTGGGCCGCCCTGAAGTTCCACTTTGCTCTTGGACCCCATCTTGACCAAGAGCACGCCAAACAACGACTGCCTGCCGAGTGAAGTGAGGTTAGTTTTCCAACTGGCCACAAGCGACAGCATCTCGGCATATTCCGTGGTACGCAGCAGATTGCTACAGGCTAATTGGGCGTGCTTGTCTGCGTCGGCAAGCTCCTCGGCTTCTGGTGGGAAAGTTGATGTTGCAGCCGTGCATATAAGAGCCAACAGGATGACCTTCATGGTGACATGATTCTTTCTCATATTCGAATTTCCATTGATGTGGTCCAAACCTTGAGCGGTCAGAACTTCATCGAAGAACCTGTCCCAAGCACCGCACTGGCCATTCCCGGTGCTGATGAGTCCCGCCGCAGTCGTTACCATGCAGGTCGCCGGGCTGTTTCGGTCTATGTCAACTCCAACGTCCCACACACCGTGGGAGTTCACGTCATAGAACCCATAGTAGGTGAGAATGAAGTTGTCAGAGGCCCGTCGAATTGCCTGAGTCTGAATCTTTGTCCAGACCTTGTCTCGAACCCTATTATCGTTGGTTCCAAGCACGCCCATTTCTCCTTGAGCAGCAGTGCAACCGACGTGAACCAGAGTGTGTATCGGAGCAGCCTGCTTTGGCTTGGCCCACGTGATATAGACCTGATTCGTACTGGTTCCCGCATTGCAGAACGTTGCCCCACCGTCAAAGGAGCAACTCCAAGTGAGAAGCATGGGATCCAGAAAATCCACAGTCTCAGGAAACGCATTCGTCGCCTCAGTCGCAGGCAAGGTCAGTTGACCCGCCGATGCCGAGTTGGTTGTAGCAGGGATATCCGCACTGCCGGGACCATCGCCTTTGATAATCCCGCTTCCAGTATCGCTGGCCGGAGCCACCGCGAAAGCGGCAGTGACCTTCATCCTCGTATTGCGTGCGCGCCACAATGAAGTCCGGCACCGACCATTGCCACTCCGCCGCCCACGCGGACACGCTCAGCAACAGGAACACGAAGAGTTTCGTTTCGTGATGCGGAAAGTTCGTGTCACCCATTCGGCGCTTTGCACCTTGGGCTCGTTGAGTGTGACGTACTGCCAGGCGGTCACTTGGATTTCGACCGGATATTTCACACACGGCGGGATTTCTGTCAGATGCAACACGCCGTCTTGGAGATACGCCGGGCCGTAGTCCACGTAGTATTCGACCGGCAGGCCCGCGCTGGAAACTGCCTGGAGCGGAACTTCCTTCGTCCCCGCATTCACATCGGGAATTTCCGGGAAGGTGATCGTCTGTTGAGTTCCTTGCCCAAGCCTCGCCGGAATGCGCATCACCGCCGGCATCTCGATGCGCCGGTATTCGTTGTTGCCGGGGTAAATCGCGATCATCACCAGTTCCTGGCCGGCGTGGTAGCCGCGATCCAACCGGACCGCCATCGTACCGGCATCCACGCGCGCGACCGGACCGCAGATCGGTTTGATGATGATCCGGTCGGCGTCGTTGGGATGCGCGCTGGTAGAACCGGCCCGCTGACCCTTCCAGCCTTCCATGCGACCCTCCGGGACGGTATCGAGAAACGTCGAGTAGAATCCGGGTCGTTCCGTGACAATTGACAGGGCGCCTCGATCAACACCCTTTTGTGGACTGTCCGCAACCGGTTGAGCAGTATGACCGGCGCTCGGTCGCCAGGCGAAGAACCGGGATAGTGTTTTCACAATTCACGAACGATCTATTGATGGTGCACTCAAATCATCGGCCAGGAGACCGGCACGGGTGCCGCCTCGCAACCGAAAGCCCGCGCGATGGATGGCTTTTCCTTGCTTCACAAAGTCCTGCTCGAAATCAGTCCGTTCGTCCTCGGCTGGTTCGGGCAGCGCGAAATCCGCCCATGCACCGCTGGCCTGAAACACCAAGCGCATCTCTTCGAAGTACTCGTCGTGATCGGTCGCAAGCCGCACTTCCCCAGTAGGAACGAGCGTGCGTGCCAATGCCGCGACAAACTCGGCTTGGACCAGCCGCCGTTTGTGATGCCGCTTCTTCGGCCAGGGGTCGGGAAAGTAGAGATGGCACACGGAGACCGACCCCGGCGGGAACAGGAAACTCACCGCGTAGCTGACTTCGATCCGCAGCGCGCGCACGTTCGTCAACTCGAGTCGTTGCGCCTTGCGATCCACCTTGCGTGCGCGCCCGAGCAGGCGTTCCACGCCGAGGAAGTTGTGGTCGGGATGTTTCGCCGCGCGTTTCACCAGAAAAGTCCCGTCGCCGCAGCCGAGATCCACTTCGACCGGATTTGCGTTGCCGAACACTGCCGTCCAGTCGAGAGGCTGAAACCAACTGGTCGGAGTGTAGAGAAACTGCGGCGCGTGGATTTTCAATAGCACAGGAATAGCATTGCAATCACCCGGGACGCAACCTAATATACGCCGCCAAACTCAAATCCGCGGAGCCCGAGCATGAAGATATCGCGTTGGTCGTCGCTGGCAGCACTCCTTTCCTTTGCTGCATTGCCAGTTCTCGCGCAGCAACCCGCAGCCGCACCCGCAGCCGCACCAGCGCCAGCGGCCCCGACTGCGCCTCCTGCGCCGCTGCTCTGGCAGATTGTCGAGGTCACCGGCACCGTTCAGATCAAAGCCGATGCCGGTGCCACCTGGTCCAACGCCCACCCGAACCAGACGCTCACAGCAGGCGCTTCGGTGCGCACGGGCGCAGACGGCAAAGCGACCCTCAAAGCGGGCGACGCCGCGGGCGTCAACGTCCAGCCCGGCGCTACCATCGAGGTCGGAGCACTCTCCCAGAGCGGCGACACCGTGAAAATGGATTCGAAAACCATCAGCGGCAAAGCGTTGTTCCTCGTCAACAAACTCAAGACGCAGGACTCCTCCTTCAAGGTCGAGACACCGACCGCCATCGTCGGTGTGCGCGGCACCGCGTTCAGCGTGAGCGTCGCCGAGGACGGAGAATCGTCGCGCGTGGCGTGTTTCACGGGCGAAGTCAGTGTGAAAGGACGCGGTCCGGAGCCGGGAGAGGTTTTGGTGAAAGAGAAGATGGGGACGAGCGTCGTGAAGAACAAGCCGCCCGCGCCGCCCGAGGTGTTGTCGGAGGCCGAGGCGGCCGAGTGGGAGCGTATGAAATCGGAGATTCAACTCAGCACGCCGCTCGCGAGCCTTGCTCCGGCCATTGGAGGCATGATCGAGATGCACAAACTGCAGAACGCCGAGGCGGATCGGATTTTGAACGAGGCGAACCGCGCCATCAAAGGCAACAAAAAGGCGGACCAGGATTTCAAGGTGTTCGAGGCGGCCCTCGTGCAATACTTCCGGGACACAAGCGCGGTGCCGACCAAGGAGGAAGGCCTTGATGCGTTGATGAAGGACACCAAGGCGCCGGGCTGGAAAGGTCCGTACCTCGCCAAGGAATCCAACCTTCTCGATCCCTACGGGCGAGCCTACAAGTGGTTGGTCAAAAAGAGTCCCGCGGGCAAAGACATCTATGAAGTACGCAGCGGCGGGCCCGATGGCATCGTGGGGAACGACGACGACCACGTGAAGCAATTGAATCGCTCACGGATCGAGAAGATGGCGAAGGAAGAGAAACCTG
>CAZOTB010000212.1:0-9068 GCA_964582645.1 uncultured Verrucomicrobiota bacterium
CTCACGCCTCGACTGGGACGATTGGCTCAGCGTCATCAATGGTCCCGCGCTCCAGCGGATGCTGACCGACGCGCGAGGCGATTGGGGCAACTATGTCAAGGCGGCGGTGTTCCGCCTCCAGGAACAGTTCCGCGACAAGAAGCTCTGCGGCCTCAACATTTTCGTGGACGGCAACATCCCGATGGCCGCCGGGCTGAGTTCGTCCTCCGCGCTCGTGGTCGCCACCGCGGAAGCTACCGTCGTGTTCAACCGCCTCCCGATCGAACCCCAACAACTCGTGGACCTCTGCGGCGAAGGGGAGTGGTTTGTCGGCACCCGTGGCGGCGCGGCGGACCATGCGGCGATTCGGTTGAGCAAGAAGGGCATCGTCACGCACCTGGGTTTCTTCCCGTTCCGCGTCATCAAGACGGCGTCGTTCTTCCAGGACTGCGCGTTGATCATCTGCAACTCCGGCGAGACGGCGCAAAAGTCGCACGGGGCGAAGGCCATCTTCAACCAGAAGATCATGGCGTATCACATCGGACGCACGCTCATCAAAGCCGCGTTCCCGCACTACGCGCCTGCGATCAAACACCTGCGCGACGTGAATTGCGAAAACCTCCGCTGCGACGGCACCGAAATTTACCGCATCCTCGCGCGATTGCCGTCGAGCATCACACTGGCGCGCCTGCGCGAGGAACTGCAACACGCCACCGACGAGGATCGCGCCGCGCTTGAACGCCTGCTGGCCAACCAATCCGAGCTCGCAGACGGCTACCCCGTGCGCGACGTATGTTTGTTCGGGCTCGCGGAGATGGAGCGCAGCCGGGAAGGATTCCGCGCGCTGGAGGAGGACGATCCTGTCCGCTTTGGTAAAATCATGAAACTCAGCCACGACGGCGACCGCGTGGCGAGCACCACCGGCCGCCCGTACGACTGGTCGCTCTCGGACAAGGATTTTGAGAGTCTGATTAAACAAGCCGACCGCGAACCGCTTTCTCTGCAGCCGGGCGGCTACGCGTGCAGCACAAAGACGATTGACCGAATTGTGGACACCGCGACGAAGTTGCCGGGTGTTTATGGCGCGCAAATCGCCGGGGCCGGCCTCGGCGGCTGCGCGATGATTTTGGCAAGAACCGACGCCGCCAACGCCATCGTCCACAAGCTCGATGACATGGGCTTCCGCGCCGACGTGATGCGCCCCGTGCAGGGCGCCAGTGCCCTGCGCGACATTTAGCCCGCCCCGTTTCGCTCCGCTGCCGGCACAACGACAGCGGCAATGCTGGCACGGCACGATTCGGTTGACCCTCGCGTTGTCAACTGCTAGCTGTATCGCCGCATGAAAGCCCGTTCCCTGACCCTGTTGTTGCTTTCCGCGCTGCCCTCGTTGGCAGTGCGCACCGAGACGGTCACGCACGACAGCTACGCTGACTTCAACAGAGGCGAACCCAAAGGCGTTGCGATCACGGACAAAGGTCTCCTCCAACTCGCCCCGCAATGGAAGCAACTCTTCGACACCGGCCAGCCGATCGTCTGGGCGGTGGCTCGCGATGCGAAGGGCAACCTGTATGCAGGCGGCGGAAACGAAGGACAGGTGTTCCAAGTGACTCCGACGGGCGTGGGCACGCAGTTCTTCAAGGCGGACGAGATTGAGGTGCATGCGCTGGCGGTGGACAAGAGGGGGAATGTCTTCGTTGGCACATCGCCCGACGGCAAGGTTTATAAGGTGACATCGGACGGGAAAACCAACACCTTTTTCGAGCCGAAACAGAAGTACATCTGGGCGCTCGCGCTCGACAAAGAGGAGAATCTGTTCGTCGCCACAGGCAACAAGGGTATCCTCTACAAAGTGTCGCCCGACGGCAAAGGGGACGTGTATTACGACAGCGACGAGACGAACCTCGGCGGCCTCCACTTCGACAAGAACGGCCTGTTGCTCGTGGGTTCCGACCCCAGCGGGTACGTGTACCGGCTGACGCCGCCCGACAAGAACAAAGGCGAGACGAATGCGACGGCGTATGTCGTGTTTGACGCGAAAGAGAAGGAGATCAAATCCATCGCCGCCGCACCCGATGGGACGATCTATGCCGCCGCGATTGCTGAGAGCGGCAAGGAAGGCGCAGTCTATCGCATCAACACCGATAATTATGCCGAACCGATTTGGTCGTCCAAGGATGCCGCTCCCTTTTCGCTTCTCCTGCGCGACGACGGCAACGTCTTCGTCGGCACGGGTGAGAAGGGGATGCTGTTGTCGCTGACGCCGCGAGGCGAGACGACCACGCTCTTCAAATCGGACGCCGCGCAGATCACCGTGCTCATCCCCGGCGGCGACGGCAAAGTCATTGCCGGCACGAGCAACCTCGGCACCTTGCTCGAAGTCTCACCCAAGATGGCGGGAGAAGGCGTGTACGACTCGGAGGTGATTGACGCGAAGATTTTCGCCGAATGGGGACGTGTCGAGGTGGTGGCCCAGACCCCGAAGAACACTCAGATCGAACTGCTCACGCGCAGCGGAAACGCCGTCAAACCTGAAAAAACCTGGACCGAATGGAAACCCGTCGGCGCAGACGGCACCGTATCGAGCCCGAGCGCGCGTTTTCTCCAATACCGTGTCCGGATGGTGTCGAAGGACGGCTCGACTTCGCCCAGCGTTGAGCGTGCGCGCCTGTTTTTTTCTCAACGCAACGTGGCGCCGAAGATCACCGTGGTCGAATTGCTGGAGCCGGGCATCGGTCTCTCTCGGATGTCGCCGCCCCCGCCGCCGCAACAGACTTCCCTGAGCACGCTGCTGGGCGGCAGCGGCGACAAAAAGGATGCGCCCCCACCGATGGCCGGTCAGGTGCGCGTCGAGGAGAAGCCGGGTCTTCGCACCGCGGCGTGGAAAGCGGAAGACCCCAACAAGGATGAGCTGACGTTCAGCGTTTCCTACCGGGCAGAAGACGAATCAAACTACCGGCTGCTCAAGGATAAGATGGAGGAGACATTCTACTCGTGGGACAGCACGTCGTGGCCTGATGGGATGTACTTGCTGCGCATCGAGGCCAACGACGCCAATGCCAACCCGCCGGGCAAGGGTTTGCTCACCACCGAGGATACGCGGGCATTTCTGGTGGACAACACGCCGCCGAAAATCGAGGTCGGCAAGGCGACGATCACCCAGCGCAAAGCGACCGTCGCGTTCAAGGCCGCCGACGCCACCTCGCGCATCAAAGAGGCGCGATACTCGGTGGACGGCAGGGATTGGCAGCCGATCATCCCAAGCGACGGAGTGTTCGACACCAAGGACGAGTCCTTCCAGATCGTGACCCCCGAACTGCCCGCCGGTGACCACTCGATCCTCATCCACATCGCTGACGAACTGGGTAATCCCGCCGCGGCCAGCGCAGTGGTAACCGCAAAGTAGGGGATCGGCCGGGATCATGCGGGGCAGCGAGGACGAGTTATCCACCCGTTTCCAAAGTGATCCGCTTTGTTGCAGTGCTTCCTACGAAAAAGATTGCCTCCACGGAACCTCCTCACTACGCTTTGACTCGCGAATGCGGAGCTTGCCCCGATCCGTTTCCTTCCTGGTGATGGCGTGTATCTTCGTCTCGGGCATCGCGGGGCTCGTGTACGAGATCGCCTGGGCGCGCTACCTCGCATTGTTTCTCGGACACACCAGCTACGCGGTGGTGGCGGTGCTGGTGGCGTTCATGGGCGGCTTGGCGCTTGGGTACGCGTGGATCGGGAAATGGGCCGACCGCACCAGCGCACCGCTGGCGATGTATGCGGGGCTCGAGATCGGCATCGGCATCCTCGGCCTGCTGTTTCCCTGGTATTACGAGTTCTGCCGTGAAGCGTTCGTGACGCTCGCGCTCGCGTGGCAACCTCGCGGCGCAGCGCTGTTCGCGCTCAAGTTCGCGTTCAGTTCGCTCGCGATTCTCCTGCCGACAGTGTTGATGGGCGGAACGCTTCCCGTGCTCGCCCGGTTCGTGACGCAGTCGCTTGCTGACCTGCGTCCGCGCGTGGCAGCTTTGTATTGCCTGAACAGCGCCGGGGCCGTCGCGGGTTGTTTGCTCGCCGATTTTCTCCTGATCCCGCTGGTCGGGCTGCAGCTCACGGTGTGGGACGCTGCCGCGATGAACCTGATCGTGGGTCTGATCGCGCTGGCGCTCCATCGGCGGCTGCAGGGGATTGAACCTGCGCCCGCGCCTGTTGAGGAGGTGGAAGAACAGTTCACGCCCGGCGAGTTGAAGCTGGCGATGATCGCGATCGGCGCGTCGGGATTCGTGGCAATGCTGTACGAGGTGGCGTGGACGAGATTGCTGGCGCTCGCTCTGGGATCGAGCACACACGCATTCTCGATCATGCTCACGACTTTCATCGCAGGCATCGCGACCGGCTCGTGGCTGATCTATCGCTGGAAACGGCTCCGCAGCACGCTCGACGCCTTCGGTTGGGCGGAACTGGCGCTGGCGGCGACGTTGTTTGGCTCGATGTTTTTCTACGACCTGATCCCGTACTGGTTCGCGCGTCTCTCGAACCTGCTGGCGCGCACCGAGGAGGCATATCCGCTCTACGAGTTGTGTCAGGCGCTGATTTGTTTCGGAGTGATGTTCGTCCCCGCGGTCTGCCTCGGGATGACGCTGCCGCTGGCAAGTCGGGTGGCGACGCAGGAGGTGGCCCGTACCGGACGCTCGGTGGGCGGGACGTTCGCTGTCAACACGCTCGGCACGGTTCTCGGCACGGCCGTGACGGGATTTGCGCTCTTGCCGTGGCTGGGGCTGGCGCGGACCTTCGCGTTCGGCGTGGCTGCCAATGCGGTCATCGGCTTGGCTCTCCTCGCGCGCTGCCGGTTACTCCAACGTCCCGCGTGGGCGGCTCCGGCGCCGGTGATGGCGGTGGCAGTGGTGTGGTTGGCGGGCGGCTGGTTTGAGAGCTGGCCCCGCGCGCTCACGCTCGGACTGTGGCGCAACCAAAACCCGCCGCAGTCGGTGGCGGAGTTCCGCGCACTGGCAGCTCGCGACGAAATTCGGTACTACCGAGACGGCGCCGGCGAGACCGTCTGCGTCGAAGCCATGCGCTGTCCGCAAGGCCAGAAGCTGACGCTCAAGGTGAATGGAAAAGCCGACGCGAGCACCGGAGCCGACATGACGACGCAACTGCTGGCCGGGCATCTGCCGATGTTGCTGCGGCCCCATTCGCATGATGTGCTCGTGGTCGGTCTGGGCAGCGGCGTCACGTGCGGGGCGGTGACGACGCACCCGAACCTGCGCCGGGTGGACGTCGTTGAAATTTCGCCCGAGGTGGCGCAGGCGGCGCGTTGTTTCGCTCCCTACAACAATCATGTGCTCGACAACCCGACACTGCGGTTGGTGATCGAGGACGCCAAATCATTCCTCAAGACTTCACTCGGCAAGTACGACATCATCATCAGTGAACCTTCGAACCCCTGGATGGCGGGTGTGGCGGGTGTGTTCAGCCGCGAGTTCTACCAAACCTGCCGCAGCAGTCTCCGCGCAGACGGATTGATGGTGCAATGGGTGCAGGTGTACGAGACGAGCGATGAGGCGTTCGACGTCGTGCTCGCGACATTTCTCTCCGTGTTTCCGCACACCAGCATCTGGCAGACGAGCGTGGGCGATCTCGTGTTGATCGGTTCGCCCTCGCCGACCCGCGTGAACCTCGACGCGCTGGCGACCCGAATCACGCATCCCTCGGTAGCCGCCGACCTGGCGCGAATTCAACTGACCTCGGTGCCCTTGCTGTTGTCCCTGCAGGTTGTGTCGGAGGATAACGCACCGTTTATTCCGTCGCCGGATGCGGTGGTTCACAACGATTTTCACCCGGTATTGGAATACATTGCGCAGAGAGGCTTTTTCGCGCGACGCAAAGCGGAGCAATGGAAACTGTTTGACGAGACGGCCTGCGCCCGCCCTGAAACGCTCCTCGGGATGTATCTGGCCAGAAATCCGCTCACGGTTGCCGATTACCGCGCCTTTAGCCGCTTCCATCTCACGTACCAGCTACCGAGCGTCGAGCGATTCCGTTCGTTGCTCGCCCGGTGGCATCAGGCCGATCCGAAGTCGAGCGAACCCGTGGAGCTTGCGGCGCTGATCCCGGACCCGGCTTCCGGGCCCATGCTGCAGGCGCAACTGTTCGCAAGCGTGCGCGACTCCATTTTTCAATTGGCCGTACACAACCCCGTCCTGCTCGGCGAGTACCGCAAGTCATTGCTCGCGATTTATCGCGCGCAATGTTCGGCGTTTTTCGTTCCGCCGAGCGCCGAACTGCAGGCGGTTCTCGAACAACTCGTGGTCACCGACCCCGCGCATCGTTACAACCACCAACTCCAACTCGCCAAGCTCGCATGGGATCGAAACGAACGGGATGTCTGCCTGCGCCGGGTGGAACAGGCGCTTGCATCGCGGCCGCCCAACGCGGACGGAGTCGAATCCGAAGCGACCATCAGCCCGCTGGTGTTGGGTCAGATCGCAGAGGCCTGCTGGGAAATGGGCCATCAAAAGCACGCAATCGAGTTGTGCCAGATGCCCATCGTGCCGCCGAACGGGGCGCGAGTCCTCGCCGCCGCCGAGCGAAAACTTCAGTCCCGTCACGCGCAGCTCAGCGGATTCGCACACGCGAATGGCGGGATGAGTACACGGTAACGTTCCTCCACCCGAGATGAGCCGTTATTCCGCGTTGGTCCACCGACTCAAAGTAGCTGCGCGGGGCGGGCTCCGTCCGCTCTGTTCCGTCCGGCGGTTTGATCTCTGGTGGCTGGAACTTGGGACCGTGCGCCCACCGCGCTGCCGCGTGGTCCTGACCGCGGGCGTTCACGGCGACGAACCCGCAGGAGTCGAAACCGTCGCGCGATTCCTGGAGCAGCGGCCGTCCTGGGCGCGCGGGTTTCAGTTCACGATCTTCCCCTGCATGAACCCGCACGGTTACGATCACAACCTGCGTAACAATTACGACAACCTCGACATCAATCGCCAGTACCACCACTCGTCGCTGCCGGAGGTCGACGCCCAGAAGCGCGTGCTGGCCGGCCGGCGGTTCGACCTGCACATCACCTTGCATGAGGACGTGGATGCTCCCGGGTTCTACGTTTACGAACTCAGTCGGCGGCGGTTGCAGATCGCGCGGAAGATCGCCGCCCGAGTCGCGCGAATCCTACCGCTGGATACGCGCCCCATCATCGAAGGTCGCCGCAGCAGAGAGGGAGTGATCCATCGCGCCTACCCACCCCGAGACATGAAACACTGGCCGGAGGCGATCTATATGTTCGCAGCGCACTGCGACCACACGCTGACGACCGAAACGCCTGGTGCGTTCGAGTTCGAGCGACGCGTGAAGGCGCAGACGATCGCGCTGCGGACGGCGTGCGAGACGATGGCGCGGCTCAAGCGGCGCGCTGCTGCTGCTGATCGTTGAGGATGTCGTTGATGACGCCGGCAAGCTGGTCGAACGTGAATGGCTTGTCGAGGTAGCGCGCGCCCGTTTTGTGGAGGAACGCCTCGATTCCCTGCACGGTGTAATCGCTGGTGAGGAAACAGATGTTCCGCAGCGCCCACGGAGCGCGCCGCTCCAGCTCATTCCACAGTGCCTCGCCGCCGAGCCGCGGCATTTTGAATTCGGCCAGCACCACATCGAACTGACGCGAATGAAGTTCCTCCAGAGCCTGCATCGCGCTGTTCGCCACGACCACCTCGAAGCCGAGCGTCGAGAGGGATGACTCCAGGAAACTGGTCGTGTCCCGGTCATCGCTGACGACCAACGTTACAATGGCTCGATCGCCGGTGCTCATTTGCGAATGGTTATGCTCCAGAACTAGCAGGAGGCGTGCTACCCGCACCGTCAGGGCGGTCTGACAGCTTCAGCCGTTGGTTGCGGTCTCGGCGATGATTTCAGCAACGAGACTGAGGACTTCTTCGCCGTGAAACGGCTTTTCGATCGAACGGGCGAGCGTTTCGTCAAAGAAACGGCTGAAATCGTGTGACTGAGTCATGCCGGTACAGAACAGAAATCGCCGCCCCATCCAGGGGGCGATCCGTTCCACTTCGCGGAAGAGCATCTCGCCCGTCATCCGCGGCATCATCATGTCGCACACAATGACATCGTACTCCTGGGAACGAATCCGGCTCAAGGCGTCAATGCCGTCATAGGCCACGTCCACCTGGTAGCCCGACTCTTGGAGAAGTTGTTCAATCACCATGACGACGTCTTGGTCGTCATCCACAACGAGTATGGATTTGCGCTGTGACTCATTGGCCATGGAAACGCGCCCTTGATTTTTCGCGTGGTCTCTGCGATGTAACCACTGCCATCCGGCGCCGACGTAGCTCAACTGGCAGAGCAGCTGATTTGTAATCAGCAGGTTGTCGGTTCAAATCCGACCGTCGGCTCCAGTTTCTGCTTTGCCTGCCAGCAGTTTACGCAACTCGCGCACCAAAGCAAGAACCCCAAAATGGCCCGGGTCTGCTCAAAAGTCTGCTCACGCCGTTGGGAGCGGGTCTCGACCCCATCAATGCTTGCACATGACGTCTTTCGACGTCTGAAACCCACCGTCGCGTTGTACCAGTTTGCCCCGCGCATCGAGAAACTCCACCATCTGCTCCGCCGTCATGTTCTCGGCGGAACAGGTGTGAAAGCGGGCGTCATTTCCAAATTTGGCCACGATGTCGGCGATCAGGGTTTCGCGGGTGTAGGTCTTACCCGACGCCATCATCATCTCCATCACTTCATGTCCGTGGATTCGATTCATCGGGCAGGAGAATGCCAGAAATCGGGGTGAAGGCAACTCGCAGTGAAGTCAGGCCAAAACAATGGAGAGTCGAGACTCAACTGCTCTGCTCAACCACCGCAACTCGCTCGACTCTCCGCACATAAAGTAAACCTCATTTGGGGAATAGCAGGGTCGGACACTCCACTCCGACTTCCTCGCGGAGTTGACTCGAACCGATTTTACCGGGGCGAAGATCGCCGGCGCGAACTTCAAAGGAGCCGGCTACGACGCCGATGACCCGCCGGTGGGGTTGCACACGTTGTTGCGGGGTAACTGCTCAGGTAGCCTCCCGCGGCGGGAGGCTGCCTGAGAAAAATCGGGC
>CAZOTB010000213.1:0-9036 GCA_964582645.1 uncultured Verrucomicrobiota bacterium
TCCGTAACTACTCAGGAGGCATCCCGCGGCGGGATGCCACCTGAGTAGTTACGTTAGATTCGATAAAAAGTCGCGCTTTTCTTGATCATTTCATGAACACCCCGCTTCAGCGCATAGGCGTCAGGATAATTTCATGAGTGTTTTCACGAAATAGGAGCGAGTGCGGCGCTCGTAACGGCCAGGATAATCCAATTGCTCCCACAAGCTTTCCCGCAACCGCAGCCCCCACACTTCCATGCACAGAACCAAAAAGAAGTCGCCGATCAGGCTCGCCATGCGCAGCAGGCTCAATGGCGGCGGCGATCCCTCGGGTTTCCCGGCGTACGGACTGGCGCCGGCGCAGGTCTGCGCGAAGACGGTCACGAAGATCAGCCGGGCGTACATCATCGCTTCCAGTTGCGCCGCCGAGCCGCGCGGCACGGCGGTCAATCGGAAATGACTCTTCCACACCTTGAAGATCGTCTCGATGCGCCAGCGCAGGCCATAGACCTGCGCCACGGTTGGCGCACTCCAGATTTCGCGCGGCACGTTGGTGACGAAGATCGCCCAGCCCAGCAGCGCCAGATGCCGGGCGGTGGGCTGGCTGCGTTGGTCGCGGTTGTGCCGGGCTTTGCGTCGTCGCTCGGCGTCGACCGCGGGCGGCAGTTTCACGGCGACCACGCGGACACGCAATGGCGGAGCGTCCCGGTGCTGGGCACCCCGGTGTACCTCGCCGTCGAAGCGGCCCTGGCGTCGGAGCACGCGCAGCAAATCCAGCGGGCGGCCGGTGTCGGTGTCGTGGAGGGTGGTGTCGGAGCGCAGGCGGCTCAGGAAGAACACTCCGCGCTGGCGGAGTTGCTGGAAGGTGTCGAGGACGAAATAGCCGAGATCGCGCAAGACCAGGTCGCCGGCGCGGGCCACGGCGAGCACGTCGGGAGCGGCGGCCTGATCGTTGCGGTTGAATCCGCTGAGGCGGAAGGAGACGAAGCGTGGGGCGCGCAGATCGTAGAGGGATTGGATTTTGAGCTGGCCGTGCGCGGTGCCGCGTTGATTGCGCGCGCCGGGAAAGGCGGCTGCCAGATGGGGTGCCAGGGGGACGGTGGTGCTGTCGTGGATGAGCACACGCAAGAAGGAGGCGAGCGCCGCCGGGGGCGTGGAGAGGGTGCGCGTGAGTTGGCGGTGGAGCAGGTGTCCGAGCACGGCTTGGAGGAAGGCGACGGCGTTGGGGCCGATCCGTTCCCACAAGGCTTGTTTGGAGAGACACAACTGGCCGAGCAGGCCGACGAGCACGGCCCAGCGTCGGAGGGATACGGCGGTTTGGCTGACGAGCAGCAGGGAGGCTTGGACGAAGAGCAGCGGGGTGAGTTTGCGGGCGGTGCGGCGGGTGAAACCGGTCTGCCGTGCGAGGTTGATCAGGAATTGCGGTTCGAGCCAGTCGGTGAGTTTGGCCAGAGCGGAGCGCAGGGTGGCCAGCGAGGGGTCTTTGGCAGTAGGTCGGGCGTTGGTATGGGAGCGAATGCGTTTGGAGCGATTACGATTGGTTCGAGGGTCATTCCGAAGATAGAAGACAGAAATGCCTACAAGGCGCCAGCAATATCGTTAACTATTTTTCATGCGGTTCGCCAACATTATCCTGACGCTTATGCACTGGGCGGGGTGCGACGCGAGGCGAACACCTCCCTGGCTTGCGCCGTCACGTACTACCAGGCCACCTGGGACGCGGATATTCTCCCGAGCATTCACGGCTTGGGGCTGTCGTTGCGAACCGCCGAGCCATTGGAGAAACAGCAGCCCGGCCCGATGTGGCATCCGCTCTGGATCAACCGTTACTACGATTCGACGCGCGACCCCGAGTACGTTCCGTTCATCCTCAAGTACGCGCGCATGACCGGCATGGAGAACTGCTGGACCACCGCGCTCGGCGCGCTGGCGCACGAACTCTCGGGCGACAAGAGTTATCTCACCGCGCATCTGGAACGCGCCGCCGACTTTCCGAAGAAATTTTACCGCGCACCCGGCGACCCATACGACTGGTACGGCGTCGGCCCCGGCCCCATCGGCGACAATTGGGGCGTGTACATGTGCTGGGGCAATTTCCCCCACGCGCTCAAGAAGGCGAACATCACCACGCTCGACCCCGAAAAGGTCACGCGATTCGCGTACCTCGTCGGCGGCAATCCCAGCCTGACGGTCTATGCGCTGGAAAAGAACGATCAGCCGGTCACCCTCACGTTCAAAGCCAGTTCGCTCGGCGGCGATTTGTACCCGTGCCAGGTGGCTTTCTATTCGCCGGCAGGGAAAGAACTGACCCGGTTCAAAGTGCCGCCGGTCGGCGGGCCGTCGTCGTGGACCGAGAAGAAGGAAATCCCCGCTGACGGCGAGACCGGCTTGTACCGTTTCGAAATGAGCACCCACGAGGCGAACGTCAGCGCGCCCGTGACCGATCTGCCGTTCGAAGCCACGGTCGTCCCACGAGACCTTCCGCTGGAAACGCAATGACGTGGGCCGCGTGCCCTCACGCGGCGAGCGCCCGATGAGGGCATCGGGCCAGCAACATTCTTTGCAAATCACTCCACACTCGGTAAAACACCGCCATGAACTCATCCCCTACGGCCGCCTTGAAACAACTCGGGCTCCCGCCCGCCGACGCCCACAACTTCCCGACATCGAAGCAGCGATTCCCTGATGGGGCGCAGTACCGGTTCGAGATTCCTTCGACCGAATCGCCCAAGATGCTCCGGGCACTGATCGAGGAAGCGAACAAATACAAGATTCCCATCCACCGTATCAGCCAGGGCAGCGGGATCATGATGCTCACCGATGACGAAATCCGCGAGATGCTCACGATCGGGCGCGACTACGGCATGGAGGTCAACCTCTTCGTCGGCCCGCGCGCCGGGTTCGACATCGGCGGTATGTGGGCGGCGCCGTCGGGCAAGTTCATTCAGTGGCAGGTGCGCGGTCAGGACCAGCTCCGGTATGCCATCGAGGACGTGCAGCGCGCGTGCGACCTCGGCTGTCGCAGCGTGTTGCTCGCTGACATCGGGCTCATCTGGGTCATCGCCGAGATGCGTCGCGATGGCAAGCTACCGAAGAATCTCGTCATCAAGACCAGCGCTGTCATGGCGCTCGCCAACGCCGCTGCGTGCAAGGTCACTGAGAATCTCGGCGGCGACACGATCAACATCGCCAGCGATCTGACTATCGCGCAGATCGGCGCGATCCGTCAGGCGTGCAAGGCTGTGATTGATATGTACGTTGAAGTTCCCGACGGCCTCGGCGGATTCATCCGTCACTACGAGACGCCGCAACTGATCAAGGTCGCCTCGCCGATCTACATCAAGCTCGGTCTGCGCAACAGCCCCGACATTTATCCCTACGGCACCCACATCGAGACGACTGCGGTGGCATTGAGCCGGGAACGCGTCCGCCGCGCCAAGCTCGTGTACGACCAAATCCAGCGGCAAGCGCCCGGGTTGAACATCAGCAAGCTCGGTGCAAAGGGCTTGGCGTTGCCGGAGGTGTGAAAATCGCCCAGCCCGCAGAGATGAGAACATCGCTGATAGTTCGCCTTTGAAATGGGAAGAGCTTCGGCTAAGATCCGAACAGGAGCATGAGCGAGGCTGCTGCCAAGAAGAAACAACGGTTTACGGGGACCGACTACTGGTCGTGGAACGACGACAAACGCTGGGAGATCATCGGCGGTGAAGCGTTCTTGATGGCCAGTCCCACCTCGCGACATCAGCAGATTCTCATGGAACTGGCACGGCAGACGGCGAACCATTTCAAAGGCAAGTCTTGCCGGGCTTTCATGGCTCCAATGGATGTGCTGCTTTCGGAAGAAGACGTGGTGCAGCCCGATCTCTTGGTGGTCTGCGATCCGAAGCAGATCAAACGCACGCACATCGAAGGCGCCCCGACGTTGGTCGTGGAGATTCTCTCCGGCGACGCCGCCTTTCGAGACAAGGCGCTCAAGCTCGATCTCTATGCGCGATCCGGTGTGAAAGAATACTGGGGCATCACGCCGTGGCCTTCGATGGTCGAGGTGCTTTTGCTCCAAGCCGGTGAAGACTTGGTGCATCATGTGTTCGCGAAAGACGATACGCTCGCGAGTCCGACGTGTTCCGAGTTGCAGTTGACATTGCGCGACGAGTTCGATTTCCCGCTCGAACCCGGCCAGGAGCTGCCCGTGGCCGAGGAGCCGCCGGGCCGGGCCTCCCAGGCAGCCCGGTGACTCTAAAAGCGTGTTGAAAAAGTCGCCGGGAGGGAACGCCGCCCTGCGAGGCGGTCGTCGCTATCCACCAGCACCCGCCTCGGAGGGCGGCGTTCCTTCCGGCAAAAGCACGCGGCGAGCGACCTTCCAAACACGCTCTAAGAACACCGTGGAGCAGTGGAGAATGCTGGGCGATGAATTGACGCAGGGACATTCCTTTCTCGCTGAATTGCCCTCGCAGCATGTCAGAATGCCCAGTGGGTTGCGGCTCCGCCGCGATAAGCCTCTTTGTGGGCATTCGATCCTCACTCCCACTCGATCGTGCTTGGCGGTTTGCTGCTGATGTCGAAGCAGACGCGGTTGACGCCGCGGACTTCGTTGATGATGCGGGTGCTCATCCGTTGCAGCAGATCGTACGGCAGGCGAACCCAGTCGGCGGTCATGCCGTCCTGGCTGTGCACGGCGCGGATGGCGATGACGTTGTCGTAGGTGCGCTCGTCGCCCATCACGCCGACCGTGCGGATGGGGAGCAATACGGCGAAGCTCTGCCATGTCTTGTAGTAGAGTCCCGCCTTCTTCATCTCGTCCACAACGATCCAGTCGGCCTCGCGCACGATACGCAGCCGCTCCCGGTTGACGGCGCCGAGAATGCGCACAGCGAGGCCGGGGCCGGGGAAGGGTTGTCGCCAGACAATCTCTTTGGGTAACCCGAGTTCCTCGCCGACGCGACGGACCTCGTCCTTGAACAGTGTCCGCAACGGTTCGAGCAGGTCGAGCTTCATCTTCTTCGGGAGGCCGCCGACGTTGTGATGGCTCTTGATCATCGCGGCGGGGTTGCCGGCGATCGAGACACTTTCGATCACGTCCGGATAGGTCGTACCCTGGCCGAGAAACCTCACCCTGCCGACATGATGCGCCGCCTTGTCGAACACCTCGATGAAGGTGTGCCCGATGATCTTGCGTTTGCGTTCGGGGTTGGTGACGTTTTCGAGCCGCTTGAGGAAAAGGCCGGTGGCGTCCACATACTTGAGCTTGATGTGGAAGTTGTCGCGGAAGACTTCCTGCACGCGCTCGGCTTCGGTCAGGCGCAGGACGCCGTTGTTGACGAAGATACAGACGAGTTGGTTGCCGATGGCTTTGTGAATGAGAGCGGCCGCGACCGAGGAATCCACGCCGCCACTCAAACCGAGCACGACACGGTCTTTGCCGACTTGCTGGCGGATTTGTTTCACGGCCAGGCTGATGAAATGACCCATCGTCCACGTGCCGCGGCAGCCGCAGATGCGTCGCACGAAGTTTTTGAGAATCTCCTGTCCGCGCGGCGTGTGGACGACCTCGGGGTGGAACTGCAAGCCGTAAAGACGCCGTTTGCGTTCCTCGACCACCGCGTACTTCGAGCTTTCGGTGCGTCCGATGGTGCGGAAGCCGGGAGGGAGTTTGGTGATCTGATCGCCGTGCGAGTTCCAGACCTTCATCGAACGCGGCAATCCGGTGAGCAACGGACTGATGGTGGCGATGCCGAGGTGGCCGTGACCGTACTCGCGTTTCTTGCAGTGCGCGACATGGCCGCCAAGCAGATGCCCCATGAGTTGCATCCCGTAGCAGATGCCGAGGATGGGGATGCCGAGGTTGAAGATGGCCGGGTCGGGCAACGGGGCGTCCTTGGCGTACACGCTGGCGGGGCCGCCGCTGAGGATGATGCCCTTGGGACGCAACGCCGCCAGCTTCCGCGCCGACGTGTCGTAACGCAGGATCTGCGAGAACACGTTGCACTCGCGGATGCGCCGGGCGATGAGCTGGGTGTACTGCGACCCGAAATCGAGGATGATGATTTGCTCTTCCACAGACAGAAGCTAACGAGAGGCGTAGAAGATTGCGACAGAATTTTTCGCCGCCAAAACGAGTTGACGCAGAAAGCAACAGAGGCGATTCTGTTGCCATGGCAACGACGCAGATTGAACCGCTCACCGCAGCGGACTACCGTGAGCTTCCCGAAGCCGGCCCGCGCTATCAGCTCATCGAAGGAGAACTGCACATGGCTCCAGCCCCGAACCGTTTTCACCAGGACATTGCTGGCAACATCTATTGGTTGTTGCGAAATCATCTCGTGAATCGCGCAACGGGGAAGGTCTATATAGCACCGTTCGATGTATATCTGTCAGATGTGGACGTGTTCCAGCCCGATGTTCTGTTCGTCTCCAATGAGAATCTCTCGATCCTGAAGGAAGACGGCTGTCATGGCGCACCCGATCTCATCGTGGAAGTCCTCTCCCCCGCCACGGCTCAACTGGACAAGAAGTCCAAGCGCCGCGTTTATGCCCGCTCCGGCGTGAAGGAGCTCTGGCTCGTGGATCCGATCCTCGAGCAAATCCACGTGTACGATCTCATTCGCAATCCCGAAAAGGAATCCAGGATCGTGGACGAGAACGAGTCGTTCGAGTCGCCGCTGTTGCCGGGCTTGGTGATTCAGGCCAAGCAGGTCTTCGCGCGCCAAAGCTGATCGCTACTGAAGCGACCAACCAAACAGCTTCGCCTTCTTCAGATACATCCGCAGCCGAATCGGGCCGACGGGCGGAATTTTCACGATGGACTTCGGGCCGGGACCGAAGGTCAGTTGGTGATCCGCCGCGTCCAGCGGGCCGGTGATCGGCGCAATCTCGTCGAGGTGCCAATCCTTTACCGGCCGCGCCCATTGGTCTTCGAACTCAACGCGAACGTGGCCGCCCTTCTCGATCTGCACGTTGAGACACAATTTGCCGCCTTCCCACGCGAACGGCGTGCTCAGGAACTCCGCCTCGCGGTCGCACGCGTCGTAGCTGATCCAGCGATCGCGCTTGATCGCGAAGCCGTAGATGCTCGTCGTTTCCAGAAACTTCCTCCGTTGCGCGAGCGAACCCTTGCCGGTATCCGCCAACGCGCCTTCATGATGCCCGTGCGGCATGACGCTGCCGTAGAAATATTCGTCGCCGCCGACCAGCACGGGTGGGCTGCCGTTGGGCACGAACATCCGACCGCGCAAACCTGTTGGGCGTCCGTCGGCGATGAAGGGTTCGCGCAGTGCCTCGCGTCGCCAGTCCACGCCGTCGGGGCTGTGGACAAGTTCCAGGTTGATCCAGCCCTCGCGTGAATCGTACATCCAGACCAAGCCGACGTAACAGCCGTTGGAAATCCAGGGCGTGAGTCCCTGATACTGTTTGATTCGCGCCCGCTGACCGTGCATCCCCGGCTCGTCGAAGAACTCCCACGCGGGGGAATCGGCCTCGTCGGTATCGAGCACCATCCGCCCCGGCGACCAATGGATGAGGTCGTCGCTTTCGCAGCGCGCCATCTTCCGATTCGCATGCTTCGCCACGCCGCAATAGATCATCGGGCGATGGTAGCAGACGTATTTGCCGAGGCGCGCATCGTAGAGGAATGTGTTCTGCGTGTCCTGGCTGCCGGGGAAGACGGGATTTTCCGGCCACGCATCCCAGCGAATCCCGTCGTCGCTGTCGCAAAGGAGGATGCCACCGATGCTGTCCGCCGGGTAGGCGGTGTAGAGCGCGGTGAACCGCTTGCGCGCTTTCGGATGCGGATGCGTTTCATTGTCCAGCACGCAAAACCCGGCGATGCCGCCGTAGCCGGTGAGGTAGCGACCACTCCTGTCCTTCTGGTGTTCGCCGAGGATGATGTTGTTTCGCTTGGTGCCGCGTTCTTTCACCAAACCGAGAATCGGTTTCTTCCAATGAATCCCGTCGCGTGAGTAGGCGAGGTGTTGGGGCGTGGCACAGCCGACGAGGTCCTTCTTCGGGTCTCGCGTCTGGAACGTGATGTACCACATGCGCCAGAGGCCGGTTTTGTCGCGGAGCACGGAGCCGTAGGATTGGCCGGGGTCAATGAGCGGCCCCCGCTGCAGCAAGCGCGGCATGCCGAGCGTGCGGCGGAGAAAGCGCGTGTCTTCGACGTGGCGTTCGTCAATCAAAGCGAATCGTTGCATGGGGGTATTCTTTCAGTTACAGGAGAGCGGTAAAGTGCCGAGCCGGGATCGGCTGGGAATCAGTTTGGCTCCCAGTCGATCGTCCAGTTGTATTTGCCGCCATTGCTGTGGAGCAGGCCGGGTCGGTTGTAGGGCGGGGTGTTGGCGACGTGCCGGCTCCATTCGACGTGGCCATCGAGAAGGAGCACGTTGACACCGTTGTTGTGACGCCAGGCGGCGCTGCGGAAATCGCCATCGCCCAGATTGTCGGCCAGCAACTCGTGCGTGTACACGATCTTGCCATCCAAAAGCAGGACAAACTTGGGGGGTCGCTTCACGTCGCTTCGGCGCGTCATCCAGTTGTACGGCGCTGTGGGAGGCACCGGGCTGATGGGGCGCGTGGTGTAGTAGTTTTGTCCGTACGACGATTTCGGAACGTAAGAGGATTGATAACTCAGTTCCGTGTAACCGGCCGTCGCCGAATCCTCCCTCGCCTCAGGGCAGTGGAAGACGGGCATGAACGGTGGTGGCCACGTGCCCGGGTAGTCGATCAGGTTGTAACTGATCCGTTTCTGGCCCAAGTACGGCATCATGGCATATTGCCAGAAGTGGGTGTCCTTCGGCGTCACGCCGTCGGGTTGGTATGTGTCGAAGCGCCACGGCATGAGAATGTCGGCATTGTCGTCGGCGTAGAGGTTGGCGCAGAGCCCGAGTTGGCGGAGATTGTTGGCGCAGTGGGCCTGCTTCGCTTTGCGTCGCGCTCCCTGAAGTGCCGGCAACAACAGCGCGGCCAAGATAGAGATGATCGCGACAACCACCAGCAGTTCGATCAACGTGAATGCTATGTTGCCTTTGAAACAACAAACCCGCCTCCCACGAGGCATGAAAG
>CAZOTB010000214.1:0-8944 GCA_964582645.1 uncultured Verrucomicrobiota bacterium
AGCCACTCCACCCGCCGACGGCGCGCGCGAAGTGTTGCTGCCCGGTGAGCTCGAGCTGCGCATCCGCGAGCAACGCTTGCGCGACGGCATTCCCCTGGCGGCCGACGCTTGGGAGGAACTGAGCGCGTTGGCGGTGGCGGCGAACCTGCCGGATGCGGACCGCGCGACGTTCGCGCGCCACCTAACCGCCGTGGAGGAGAACTAGCCGCGACCGGTTTCGGATACATCAGCCAACCGCCCATGCAAACCGCACCCAACGATTTCACGCCGTCGCCGGTCAACTGGCCGGACGTGACCGGCCGGGTTGCGCTGGTGGCCGGGGGCGGGTCGGGCATGGGGCAAGCCATCTGTTGGGAGTATGCGGCGCACGGCGCGCGCGTGGTGGTGTTGGACCGCGACGCGGCCGGGGCGGCGCAGACGGCGGAGCGGGTGCGGTCGTGGGGGGCGGATTGTCTGCCGCTGACGGCGGACGTGGCCGAGGCGAACGCCGTGCGGGGCGCGGTCGAGCGCGCGGCGCGGGAGTTTGGCGGGGTTGATTTCCTCGTCAACACGGCGGGCGTGAGCGAGTTTCGGCCGGCGGCGGAGGTGGGGGATGAACAGTGGCAGCGGACGATTGCGATCAATCTGGGCGGCGCATGGAATCTCTCGCGCGCCGTTGCGCCGCACATGATCGCGCGGCGGTTTGGCAAGATCGTCCACATCGGTTCGGCGGCCGGGATGCTGGCGATTCCTCTCAACGCGCCCTATACGGCGTCCAAGCACGGGTTGATCGGGTTGACGCGGGCGTTGGCGGTGGATCTCGGGCCGCACCAAATCAACGTGAACTGCATCTGCCCGTCCACGGTGGTGACGCCGTTGTTGCGGCAGGCGACCACGCCGGCGTTTCAATCGGCGATGCGCCAACGCATCCCCCTGCGGCGGCTCGGCGAGTTGGCCGACGTTGTCCATGCGGTGTTGTTTCTGACTTCGAGCCTGTCGGCTTGGATCAGTGGCGCGGTGCTGCCGGTGGACGGCGGGCTGACGTGTTGCATTCGTTCCGAACATCCGGAGTGATTCGATGAAACTGGCGAACCAGACCGCGGTGATCATCGGCGCCGGTTCCGGCATGGGCGCGGCCACGGCGGAGTTGTTTGCCGCGGAAGGCGCGCGGCTGGTGTTGGCGGACATTGACGCGGCGGGCGTCGAGGCGCGTGCGGCCGGCTTGCGCGCTCAGGGACGGCCCGCGCTGGCGGTCAAGACGGACGTGACGCAGGAGGCCGATGTGATCGCGTTGGCGGCAGCGGCGGAACGGGAGTGGGGGGCGGTGGACGTGTTGGTGACGACGGTGGGACTGAGCCGGCCGCAACCGTTCGCCGAGCTGTCGCTGGACGCGTGGCTGACGACGTTCCACACGAATGTAACCGGTGTGTTTCTGGCGTGCCGCGAATTCGGCAAACGCATGATCCCGCGACGCGCCGGTGCGATCGTCCTGTTCGGCTCGACGGCGTCGGTCGCGGGCGTCCCGCGCATGGCGGATTACACGGCGGCCAAACACGCCGTGCTCGGCCTGACGCGGGCGCTGGCCGTGGAATGGGGACAATACAACATCCGCGTCAACTGCGTCTGTCCGGGGGCGACGGCAACGCCGTTGCTGATGCAGGCCACCGACGAGAAATGGCGGGCGGGCCGGTTGAAACGGATTCCCTTGCACCGCTTCGGCGCGGTGGCGGATCAGGCGCGCGCGGCCTTGTTTCTGGCGTCGGCGGACTCCGCGTATCTGACGGGCGCGTGGTTGCCGGTGGATGGCGGGGTGGCCGCGATGGCGCCGGGCACGACCGAGGAGAACCTGTGAGCGGCCACGGAAGGAGCGGAATGATGCCGGTGGTGATGAACATCGAAACCTGTCCGCGTTGGGAGACCCCGCCGCCGCACACGCGGCAGATGGGGTTGTTGTTCGACCCCGACCTGAACCAGACGCAGCAGATCAGTGCGGGGATCGTGGAGATCCCGCCCGGTCAGGAACAGACCAAACTCAGCGTCCATCGCGGCGAGGAAATCTATCTCGTGCTCGAAGGCGAAGGGCAGTTCGTGCTCGACGACGAGCGCATCGCCGTGACGAAACACTGTGCCGTGTACATCCGGCCCGGCGTCCGGCACCGGGCGATCAATACCGGGGCCGGTCGGCTGCTGCTGTATTTCGTCAATTGTCCGTCCGTGTTGCGTGAATTGCCGGGCGGCTACCGCGAGTTGGTGCAGTCATGGAACGCGCTGCGCTGAAACCTTCCACACGCCTGCGGCAACGGCTGGCGCAGCCGGGCGCGCTGATCGTGCCGGGCGCGTTCGACTGCGTCTCGGCGCGGTTGGTGGAGCTGGCCGGGTTCCCGGCGGTGCTC
This sequence comes from uncultured Verrucomicrobiota bacterium, assembly GCA_964582645.1. Classification (GTDB taxonomy): domain Bacteria; phylum Verrucomicrobiota; class Verrucomicrobiia; order Palsa-1439; family CAZOTB01; genus CAZOTB01. The sequence continues at coordinate 2,373 of CAZOTB010000214.1, forward strand.
CACGGCGGATTCAACGCCGGCGCCAGCGCCTACGGCATACCGGACGTGGGGCTGATCACGCTGACCGAGACGCTGGCGGTCGCCCATCACATGGCGCGGGCGGTGGCGATCCCGGTCCTCGCCGATCTGGACGACGGGTTTGGCGGGCTGCTCAACGTGGACCGCGCGGCGCGGCTCGCCATTGCGGCCGGCGTGGCCGGGGTGTACTGCGATGATCAAGTCGCTCCGCGACGCTGTCCGGCGCTCGGCGGCGGCGCGGTGATTCCGCCGGCGCGGATGCTCCAGAAACTGCGGGCGCTCGACCGGGCGCGCCGCGAACTCGATCCCGATTTCCTGGTCATCGCCCGCACCCATGCCGGGCGCGCCGTGAATCTCGCCGAAGCGATCACGCGCGGCATCGCCTACGCCCGGGCCGGCGCCGATCTGATCTGGGTGGACCTCGGCTACGACGAGTCGGTCCGCACCGAGTTGCGCGAGATCGGTGAACGCATCGCGCCGCACGCGCCCGTCGTCGCCAACATGACCGAAAACGTCGGCCGCCCGCTGCTGACCCGCGCGGAATTGGAGGCGCTGGGATTCAAGCTGGTGGTCTATCCGCTGACCCTGCTCATGGCCGCCGCCGGCGCGATGCAGCGGACGCTGGCCGAACTGCGCGTGCAGGGAACGACGCTGGCGGTGGCGGAACAGTTGATGACGGTCGCGTCGTTTCAGGAGATTCTGCGCCTGCCGCAAGTCGAACAGCGCGAGCGATGGCTGGAGGGCCTCGCCGAATGATTCGCCAGATTCATCACGTCGCCATCCTGACGCGCGACATTGAGCGCGCCATCGCGTTTTACGCCGACCTGCTCGGCTGTGAGCCGCAGCCGCCCACCGCCGTGGACAAGCCCGGTCTGAAACTCAAGACCGTGCTGCTGCCGTTGGGGTCGGCCGGCACCACGTTCCTGCAGTTGATCCAGCCGCAGGTGGGCGCGGGGGTCGCCGAACTGGCGGCGCGCGGCGAAGGCGCGATCTTCGAGATCGGCTTGCAGACGGAGGACATTGTGGCGACGGCGCAGCGCGCGGCGGCACGGGGCGTGCCGCTCAGCGATTTTAACGAGCAACCGTTGGCCGAGCCGTTTCTCACCTCGGCCTTCGGCAACCGGTACGGCATCCTGCCGGCCGCACAGGCCAACGGGACGCGGATCGAGTTGGTGCAATTGATGCCGCCGCCACGCGGCCCGTGACCGGCATGGAGACCTACCGAAATTTCATCGGCGGCGCATGGCGGACGGCGGAGGCGGGCGGCGTGTATGACGACGAGAATCCGGCCGTGCGCGGATCGTGTCTCGCCCGGTTCGCGGACTCCACCCCGGCGGACATGGCGGCGGCCATCGGCGCGGCGGCGGCGGCGTTTGCCGGGTGGCGCGCCACCCCGTTGACCGAGCGCCAGACGGTGGTGCGGCGCTGGTTGGAGTTGCTGGCGGCGCAGCGGGAGGAGATCGCCCGGATCATTTCCCAGGAAAACGGCAAGACCATCCGTGAAGCGCGGGCGGAAATCACCTCCGCCATCGCCGAGGCCGACCATCACGTCACGGTGGCGGCGGCGGTGCTGGCGGATCGCCCGGTCAGCGCCCCGCCGGGCTGCGCGGGCTGGACGCGGTTCGAACCGCTCGGCGTTGTCGGCGTGATCACGCCGTGGAACTTCCCGCTCAACGTCGTCGGTCGCAAAGCCATTCCCGCGTTGCTGGCCGGCAACGGTGTGGTGTTCAAGCCCGCGCCCTACACGCCGTGGACGGCGGTGCGCGTGGCGGAGTTGTTCGAGCGCAGCGGGTTGCCGGCGGGGGTGTTCAACTGCGTGACGGGCGGCGACGCGGCGTTGGGTCGGGCGCTGGTCGCGGATGCGCGCGTGGCGGCGGTATCGTTCACCGGCTCGACCGTGGTGGGCCGGCAAATCCAAGCAGCCGCGGCGGCGCATCTGGCGCGCACCCAGCTCGAGTTGGGCGGCAAGAACGCGTTGATCGTGATGGCCGACGCCGATCTCGACCGGGTGGTGGAGTGGATCATGGCGGCGGCATTCGCTTGCGCGGGGCAGTGGTGCACCTCGACGAGCCGGGTGCTGGCGCAGCGCGCGGTGTATGCGCCGTTGCTCGACCGGCTGCGCGAGCGCTGCGAGCGGATGCGCGTCGGCGATCCCCTGGCGGAGGAGACGGAACTGGGGCCGGTGGCCGGCGCGGCGCAGTTCGCGCGGGTGGTGGCCGCCATCGCCACGGCGGAGCGGGAAGGCGCGCGGCGCGTGACGGGCGGCCCGGTCGCCGGGGCGGCGGGCTATTTCGTGCGGCCAACGGTGTTCGCGGAAGTCGCGCCGCGGATGGCGTTGTTTCGCGAGGAGGTGTTCGGCCCGGTGCTGGCGGTGACGCCCGTCGCGGATGTTGAGGAGGCGCTGGCGTTGGCCAACGATTCGGAGTACGGCTTGTCGTCGGCGTTGGCGACACGCGATGCGGCGGTGGCGGAGCGCTACGTGCGGGAGATCGAGACGGGCTTGGCGCACGTGAACCTGCACACGGGCGTGAAGTGGCCGGCCTTGCCGTTTGGCGGTTGGAAACAGTCGGGCGCGGGGCTGCCGGAGAACGGGACGACGGGGTTGGAGTTTTTTCTGCGCACCAAGGCGGTGTATCGCGCGCCATGAACTGGATCGAAGAGTCCTCGACCGCCCCCTTGCGGCGGCTTGAAGTCGAGCCGGCGGATTGGCAACGGCAACCGCCGCGTGAATTGCGGTGGCTGTTGCAGTTGATGCTGGTGATCCGGCGGTTTGAAGAACGGTTGCTCGCGTTGCACGCGGCCGGGTTGATTCACGGGCCGGTGCATACGAGCATCGGCCAGGAAGGCATCGCGGCGGGACTGGGCGCGGCGTTGCGGCCGCAGGACCGGGTGGCCGGCACGCATCGCGCCCATCATCAGTATTTGGCCAAGGTGCTTAGCGCCTGCCGGCCGGCGGATTACGAGCCCTTGCGCGACCCGTTCCCCGAACGCATGATCCATGAGATCGAAGTGTTGCTGGCGGAGATCATGGGTTTGCGCACCGGTTGTTGCGGTGGCCGGGGCGGTTCGATGCATCTCTACCGGCCCGCCGCCGGGGTGATCGGCACGAACGCCATCGTCGCCGCCGGCGCGCCGCACGCGACGGGCGTGGCGTGGGCCGACCAGTTCCAGGGCCGCGACGCGGTGACGGTCTGTTTTTTTGGGGATGGCTCGCTGTACCAGGGCGTGCTCGATGAGGCGTCGAATCTCGCCCGGCTCTGGCGCGCGCCGGTGGTGTATTTCATCGAGAACAACCAATACTCCGTCGGCACGACCCTGGCCGAATCGTGTTCCGCCGCGCGCCTGCACGAGAAGGCCGTCGCCTACGGCATGGCCGGGCTGGCCGTGGACGGGATGAACGCGCTGGCCGTCCAACTCGCGCTCGCCACCATCGTGCAACGGCGGGCCGACGGTTGGCTGCCGTGCTACGTCAACGCCGAGACCTACCGCTACTTTCATCATGCCGGGCCGACCGCTGGCAGCGCCTACGGCTACCGCGCCAAGACCGAGGAACAGGCCTGGCGCGCGCGCGATCCGCTCGAGCAGTGCCGGCGCGAATTGCGCCGCCTCGGCGCGCTCGACGACGCCGGCGACGCGCGCCTGGAGGCGAACGCCAGCGCCGCGATTGACCGCGCCCTGGCCGCCTGCACCGTCTCCGCGCGCGGGCAGATCGAGGTTCGCGCCGAACTCTGGCCGGCGGCGGCATCGGTGTTCACCGGCGTGCGCGGCGACGAACCGAGCGGGCCGACCGTGGAGGAGCCGGACCTGGCCTGCGACCGCGAGGTCAAATACGTCGAAGCCATCGCCGCCGTCACCGGCCGCTGGCTCGAACGCGAACCGCTGGCCTTCGTGCTCGGCGAGGAGGTGGCCAATCTGGGCGGCGGCGCGTATGGGGCGACGAAAGGGTTGCCGGCGCGGTTTCCCGACCGGGTGCGCAACACGCCGATCTCCGAGGCCGGGTTTGTCGGCCTGGCCTGCGGCGCGGCATTGAACGGGATGCGGCCGATCGTGGAGATCATGTTCTCCAGTTTCGTGCTGGTCGCCGCCGATCAGTTGCTCAACCAGCTCGGACAACTCCGCCACATCTACGGCGGCGCGCCCTCGTTGCCGGTGCTGGTGCGCACCCGCGTCGCCATCGGACTGGGGTACGGCGCGCAACACAGCCTCGATCCGGCGGCGTTGTTCGCCCTGTTTCCCGGCTGGCGCATCTGTTGCCCGACCACGCCGTTCGATTACATCGGCCTGTTCAACGCCGCGATGCGGTCGCGCCGTCCGACGCTGTTCATCGAACATCAGGAGTTGTACGCCCGCAAGGGCCGGATCCCCGCCGACAACCTCGACTTCGTCGTCGCCCCCGGTCGCGCGCGCGTGCGGCGCGCCGGCCGCGATGTCACCGTCCTCGCCTGGTCGTGGATGACGCCGCAGGCGCTCGCCGCCGCCGCCGCGCTCGAGGCCGACGGCATCGCCGCCGAAGTCATTGACCTGCGGACGCTGGACGACGCGGGCGTGGACTACGACCTCATTGGCCGGTCGCTGGCCAGGACCGGCGCGCTGGTGGTCGTGGACGAAGCGCCCGCCGCCAATTCGCTCGCCGCGAAATTGATCAGCCAGTGCGTCCGCCGCTTTTTCGACGAACTCGACGGCCCGCCCGTGGCGGTGACCGCCCCCGATGTGCCTGTTCCCGTTTCCCGACCGTTGGAGGCGGCGTGCCGGCCGAGCGTGGAACAAGTGGCCGCCGCCATCCGCGCCGCCGCGCGCCGGCAGTCATGAGCGCGACCTGGACACCGACGGAGGAGTTCATCCGCAGCACCAACCTGTGGTGGCTGATCCAGCGAGTCGGGGTGACGGACTACCGGCAACTGCACCGCTGGACGGTCGAGCATCGGACGGAGTTCTGGGACATCGTCCGCGACCGGCTCGCGTATGCGGCCGGGAATGTTGCGGAGAATTGTTTCCGCGCCGCGCCGGACTCACCGGCCATCGTCGCGCACGCGGAGGATGGCGGGCAGCGCACCGTCAGCGTCGGCGATCTCGACGCGGGGAGCGGGCGTGTGGCGCGCGCGTTGCGCGCCCGGGGCATCCAGCCTGGCGACGCCGTGGCGGTGTTGTTGCCGATGACGGTGGAGGCGGTCGTGGCGTATCTCGGCCTCGTGAAAGCCGGGGCGGTGGCGGTCTGTATCGCCGACAGTTTCATGACGCCGGAAATCGCGGTGCGGTTGCAGATTGGCCGCGCGAAATGGGTGGTGACGCAGGCGCACATCACGCGCGGCGGGAAACGCATCCCGCTGGCGGAACGGGTCACCGGCGTTGAAACGGTGATGGTGGAGGAGTTGGTTGGCGGCGGCGGACCGGAGTCGCGCCCGGCAGGGCGCTCCCACACAGACTGGCTCAATATTCTATTTTCGTCCGGCACGACCGGCGCGCCGAAAGCGATTCCGTGGACGCACGAGACGCCGCTCAAATGCGCGATGGACGCGCATTTTCATCACAATCTGCAACCCGGTGACGTGGTGGCGTGGCCGACCAGTCTCGGCTGGATGATGGGTGCGTGGCTGATCTTCGCGGCGTTGATCAACCGCGCCACCATCGCGCTGTACGAGGGCGCGCCGACCGAACCGGACTTTGGAAAATTCGTGCAGGACGCCCGCGTGACGATGCTCGGCGTCGTGCCGAGTCTGGTGAAAGCGTGGCGGGCGGCCGGCAGCATGGACCGGTGGGACTGGAGCGCCATCCAATGTTTCAGTTCGACCGGCGAATGTTCCAATGCCGACGACATGGCGTGGCTGATGGCGCGCGCGGGGCACAAGCCGGTCATCGAGTATTGCGGCGGGACGGAGATCGGCGGCGGGTACATCACCGGCACGCTGGTCCAGCCGGCGTTTCCGGGCCAGTTCTCCACGCCGGCATTGGGTTTGGATTTCGTCATCCTCGACGAAGCCGGCAACGAGACCGACAACGGCGAGGTGTTTCTGGTCGGCCCATCGGTCGGGTTGTCCACCGAATTGCTCAACGCTGATCATCACGCCATCTACTGCGCCGACGTGCCCCGACCGGGGTTGCGCCGGCACGGCGACCAGATCGAGCGATTGCCGAATGGATATTACCGGGCGCATGGCCGGGTGGACGACACGATGAAACTCAGCGGGATCAAGACCAGTTCGCGCGAGATCGAGGAGTGCGTGGCCGGTATTCCCGGCGTGCGCGAGGCGGCGGCGGTCGCCGTGTCGCCGCCCGGTGGCGGGCCGAGCCGATTGGTGATCTTCGCGGTCGGTGACGCGACCAACTGGCGGGCGGCCATGCAACATCGGCTGTGCGAGCGGTTAAATCCACTGTTCAAGATTCACGAGGTGGTGCCGGTCGATGCGTTGCCGCGCACGGCCTCGAACAAGGTGCTGCGCCGGGAGTTACGGCAGCGCTATGAACAACGCTACAACAGCAGGGACGACCGACCATGAACCAACTCGACAGCCACCAACATTTTTGGGATCTCGACCGGCAGGTCATCCCGCAACTGC
>CAZOTB010000215.1:0-8678 GCA_964582645.1 uncultured Verrucomicrobiota bacterium
CACGTGAAGCAATTGAATCGCTCACGGATCGGGAAGATGGCGAAGGAAGAGAAACCTGTTTCGGCCGACGCCAAGCCGGCCACGCCGTAGTCGAAGCTACTGTCGGACGGTCGTCGGGAAAGGATTGGGAGCCTGGACCTGATGTTGTGCGTGGTTGCCGCGCACGACGATTACGCCGCCGATGCACACGCCGATGAAAATCCCCACCATGACCATGATGAGCAGTCTCGTCTGTAAGGTCGCGTCCCCCATACGAGGCGTGTTTTTAGCAAGGCTCATACCCGCTGGAAGTCCTGAGTTCATTGGATTGCAAGAAACGCCTGACGCCACTCCTTGCGTTCACAAAGTAACCCATGCAGCGATTTGGTTACCCCGGAAGTACTTGGATTTGGCTGGCGTACCTCTCCGACAGTTGCACGTTTGAGACCCGCCATGCGCAAGGGCGAACCAACGCCGAGTTTCTGACAGGGCGCCGTGAGTGCATCCTGTTCAGGTTGCTGTACATGACGTGTTCAAGGACTTGGCGGTAACCTTCAGGTCGCTCACACGCGAAGTCAGGCGCCGACAGAACGGCAGGGCGGGGCGTCGAAATACGAGGCGTCCGCGAAATAAGGGAACATGCCGAAGCCGCGTTGCAGGTCGCGTTTCTCCCAGACCAATCCCGTCTCGCAATACGCCAACGCGCCGTGGCCGGGCGGGGTCAACTCGGGACGCGAGAGAAAATCCGTGCGTGCCCAGACGCTTCGATGCCGGAAGCAGCGGCCGGTGAGGTACATCTCCTTGACGAACTGCACGATGTGAGGGAACTGCCGCTGGAACTTCGTGCCCTTGCCCCACCGGACAAACGGGCTGAGATCGGTGCCGGCCTGCTGGATTTCCGTGAGAGACATCGGTTCGCCGTCGCGGAAGAAGATCGCGTCGGCGTTCGGGTCCACCATCACCCACTTCTGGTATTCGTCGAACCACAACTCAGTGACGAAGTGTCCGTCCCAACCGTTCACACTACCCCACAGCACCGCGCACCGCGCCGGGATGCCCGCCGCCTGCGCGCAACTGACGAACGCAACCGCGTAATGCACGCACATCACAACCGGCCGCCAGCCGCTGTGACCTTTCTGGGCTTTGCCCCACGCCAGGATTGTTTCCGCGTCCCATGGCGCATAGACCGGTGCGCGCCCGGAGGAGGTGTGCTCCCAACTCGACGCAAGCCAGCCCGTGATCGCTCGGACGCGTTCCATCAAGGGTCGTTTACCAAGCGCCATTGCCGGCATCACCTGGCGGAGGTGCCGCACGCGAGGACAGCTTGGGTTCTCCCACACGATCTTGGCTGGTGGCGGGTCTTGTCCTTCGGCCAAACGGACACGCGCAACGTATTCGCCGTTGAGCACGTTGAGGTAACCCATCTGCCGGTTGCGCCAGGTTGCGCCGCCATCGTCACTGACAAAACTATGCGGTCGCGGATGGCCGCCTTCAATGGCCAGCGACCAGGCGTTCATGGCGGTGGCGTCGGTCCAGAACTCAAAGCGGTTGTCGCCCGACTTGAGGAGGGATGGTGCGACCGGGATGGCGTACCAGGAATAGGATGCGCCCGCCGCTGCTCGAATGGGGAGGAGCGCTTTGCCGTTCACAGTGCATCGCAATGGCAGCTTGTTCCCCTCGTGACTGCGGGCGAGCACATAGAGAGTCGCAGTTGCCTTGGTGGCAGCGAGTTTCAGGAACTTGCGTGCACGGCGATAGGTTGTGAGCTCTTCGCACAGAATCGGAGTCACATTGCCGTTCTCGTTGTAGTAGAGTTTGCTCATGATGACGTTCTGCTGTCGGCGGACAATGCACCAGAACCCGGCAGCCCCGCCAAGCCAAAATACGTTGCGCACGCTGAAGACGAGGCGCGCCGACTCACCCCATCCTGCGGTGCGGGCGATCCGAAGCCGCTGTCGCCACTGCGATTGCACCGCCCGCACTTTCACGAATTTGCCGGTCTCGGCGGATTGTTTGGCGGCCAGGCTGGTGTAGATGCTGGCAAAGCCGGTCTCGACCGGGGTGCGTGATCGCCGGGGCCGGCCGCGGATCAAGTCGAAGAAATCGCACGCCAATTCTTCGTCGCCGCCGAAATGGCTCGCGCCGCGGGAGACTGACGCCCCCTTCGCATTTCGACCGGCGAAAGGCGCGCTCGAACGCGACGGCTTGTTCCATGTTGACCGACACGGGTTTCTCCAGAACCAGCCGCAGCCGGTATCGCGACGCCTCGATGGCGCAGGGTGTGTGCAACTCAATTGCCGGCCGGCGCGAAGGGTCAACGAAAAGCATCGCGTGGATAGGGAAAAGCAAGCTGAAGCTCGAACTCCGAACGAGAGACTTCGAACCGCTGGCGTTTGGAGTTCAAGCTTCCGCTTGCTCCTGCTGGATTTGTGATGTTCGTACCCGGGCCACGAGAAGACCACCTTGCCGTTGCTCTTGTTCCTTTCTGGCTCTGTGTCGTAGCGGCTGGCATGTACGCCATTGCAACGCCCCATAGCGGTAGGGCGACTGCGATCATGCTCGTGTTATGGCTGCCAGCTTGATCGTTGCGACGGAAGACGGCTTGCACCCAGAAAAAAGCTGACATAGGATGGTGGCGTGATGATTACCGACATTCGCCGATTACTTGATGCTCGTCCGTTTCAGCCGTTCTCTGTGGTGAGCAGCAGCGGTCAGCATTACCGGGTTGCCAGTCCCGATCACGCCGGTATCAATCCGAAGGGATCACGCCTCTTGCTTTGGTTTGATGATGACAGCGAGGTCATTGTCTCCGCTCTGCATATTGCCTGCATTGTGATGGGGCGGTCGAGTCGAGGCCGCAAGCATCGCCGAACCGTCCGATGAGTTGAACAACGGGAAACGCATTCGGCTCAACGGCGAGAATGGGCGTCAGAGGCGCGCTCCTGGCTGTCGGGTATCTCGAAGATTAGACCCACGGAGTACGGCCCGTCATGCACATTCACGGAAGCCATTTTTTTCCAGCTCGACTTGTCGCAAGGGCAAAGGAAAACGCCAGCCGGTACCCCTGGGCCGCTGCGATTCAACGCGAAATCATCGCCGCCGCGCAGCCCTGGCTCAAGTTCTCCGACGACGAACTGCGCGGTCTGATGTTCGGCAGCACCATCCGTCGGTCGTGGATGGTGTGGTCCAACGGTCACTGCCCGGCCTGCAAGAAGGACGTGCCGATGTACAACTGGCAGATTGCAGCCCTCGAACGTCCCTGGAAGCTGCGATGCCCCCATTGCGCGGAATTGTTTCCGAAGAATGACTTCGACAAGTTTCATCGCTCGGGGCTCGATGAAGGCGGCGTGTTCGATCCGAAGCGCGCCGACCGCTCGCTGTTGTTCAACACCGAGCATCCCGACCCGGCCGACCCGCTTCATCGGTTCGGCGTGGATGATGGGAACGGCTACCGCGATGGCGACAGATGCTGGTGGTTCGTCGGCACGTATCTCGTGTATGGCGCGTGGAAACAGGCTGTGCACGGCGGCATCTGCAAGCTCGCTGCGGCACACGTCGTCACCGGAGAGCAGAGTTACGCACACAAGGCGGGCGTCTTGCTCGAACGCGTCGCGGAACTCTACCCCACGTTCGATTTCGGCACGCAAGGCGTGATGTACGAGACGGTGTGTCAGGGCGAACCATACGCCGGGTACGTTTCGACGTGGCACGACGCGTGTGAAGAGACCCGCGGACTCGCAGTGGCTTACGACCAGGTGCGGGCGAGCTTGAGCGACGAGACACGCCGCAAGATCGAGGAGGGCATTCTGCGCGACGCGCTCGTCCATTCGAGGAGGATTTACTCGAACTATCCGTGCACGGACATCGCCGTCGCCACGATCAAGTTTGTGCTCGGCGGTCAGCAACAGGAGGCGGAAGCCCGCGCGCTGCTCGACACGATCATGCAGACCGCCACCGCTGTGGATGGGCTTACGGGCGAAAAGGGTCTCTCGGCCTACTCGTCCTACGTCATCAACGCCCTGGCCGGGTTTCTCGAACAGCTTCAGCGGATTCAGCCCGATTTCCTGCGTGGCCTGTTGCAACGACACCCGCGGTTACACGCGATGTACCGATTCCACATTGATACGTGGTGTCTGCAAAAATACTATCCCAATGAAGGTGACGCGGGCTGGTTCGCAGCACCCACCGAGCAGTACTGCGGCGCACGCTGTTACAAGCGCTCGGGCATCGAGCCTTCCAAGTTTGCTTTCCTTTGGCACCTCTATGAGATCACTGACGACGTTGCGTTCGTGCAGGTGATCTACCGGGCCAACAGCAACTCCGCCGATGACCTGCCGCACGATTTGTTTGCCGACGATCCGGTAGCATTGCAGCGTGCCGTCCGCGAAGTGATCGCTCGCGAGGGACCGGACTTGCGACTCGGCAGCGTGGACAAGCAGCAATGGGGACTCTCGATTCTGCGTTCAGGCGAGGGACGCAACGCGCGCGCGGCATGGCTCGATTGCGACTCCGGCAACTACAGCCAGGGAAAGGGCCGGCACGGTCACTTCGACGGCATGAACCTCGGGCTGTATGCGAAGGGACTCGATCTGATGCCGGACTTTGGCTACCCGCCCGTGCAATTCGGCGGATGGCACAGCCCGCGCGCCGACTGGTATAGAACGGCCGCAGCGCACAACACTGTCGTCGTGGACGGGCAGAACCGCCCGATCCACGATGGACAGACGACATTGTGGGCGGACGGCAGGTTGTTGCGCGCCGTGCGCGCCGTGCCGAACCCATTACCGGCACCGCGCACGCGTTTGGAGCGGACGGTCATCATGGTGGACATCTCGGAGCGGGATTTTTATCTCGTGGATGTGTTCCGTGTCGCGGGCGGGACCGACCACGCGAAGTTCTTCCACAGTCACTTCGGCTCCATCACAACGCAGGGTCTATCCCTTCAACCCGCCGCCGATTTCGGGCATGGCACCGAGATGCGGCATTTCGAGTCTGACCCGTCGCCCAAGCCGGGGTGGTGTGTTGAGTGGAAGATCGAGGACCGTCTTCGGTTGTTGCCTCCCGGCTCGGACGTTCGGCTGCGCTACACCGATCTCACGTACGGAGCACAAGCGTTTACGTGTGAAGGCTGGGTTGCCACGGGCAGCTATCACGCCACCGAGGAAGCATGGATTCCCCGGGTCATGGTGCGGCGGCAGAACACGACGGGTGGACTCGTTTCGACGTTCGTCAGCGTAATCGAGCCGTTCGAGGGGCAATCGAACATCGCGCGAATCCAGCGCCTATCGTCGGCTCGCGAAGGCGATGTTGCCATTGAGCTCGAACTGGCTGACGGCCGTCGCGATGTGGTGGTCTGTGCTGACGCTTCCTCCTTTCCGATCGCGCACCAACTGCCCGAACTGCGCTCCGATGCCGACGTGTGCTTGATCCGGCAGGACAAGGCGGGAAGGGTCTGTCATGTCGCTCTCAGTCACGGCACCCATGCCTTGCTTGGTGACGAGGGGTTACGCGTGGAGGCGAGGATCGATTTCGCGGAAAGGGATTTCGATGGAAATTGATACCCGAAGAGGGCAATCACTTCGGTTCTCGACCCATGGAGTTGGCTCTTGTGATCGTGACGCCCGCTGAGGTGCTCCATCAATGTTGTGGCCCGTCTTGCGGTGACCCCGTGCATCTGCGAGTGGACGGCTGTAGGGCGCGAATGCCGCCGTCCCGCGTCCTTCAGGGACGGAGGTTTCGCGCCGTTGTGTTGTTGCGAATGGGCACGGCGCGAAACCCCATCGCCCAACGGCAGGCGATGGGGCATTCACGCCCTACAACAACTTCCAGATGCGCCCGCTGTGATCGGATCCCATTGGACGGGCTTGCTTCCCGTCACGATCGGAGGTAAGCGTAGGTCATGAGCCACACGGGTATCGTGAAGAATGGCGGGGTGGTGCTCGCTGAGTCGGCGCAACTGCCGGAGGGTGCGGAAGTACGCGTCGAGCTACCCGAACGCACAAACCACTCCGCTCATCCAGATGCCAATGGCTCGTCCCTCGCGCAGGAACTCCTCCGACACGCGGGCAAAGCAAAGGGACTGCCTGCGGACGCTTCCTCGAATCTCGACCATTACCTCTACGGAACACCGAAGCGATGAGCGCGGTGTTTGCCGATACTTTCAACCCAAACGATGAGCTTCACCAACGGGCACGCGAGCAAACGGAGAAACTCAGTGGTCCATTCATCACGACCGAATGGGTGCTTCTGGAATTGGCAAACTACCTTCGCAAAACGGAACAACGTCAGTTGTTCACGGCCCTGTACGACGATCTGAGGCACGATGGACGCGTCACGATCGTGCCGGTTTCTTCGGAAGTGTTCGAGGAGGGTGTGGACCGCTACAAAGATCGCCCCGACAAGGATTGGTCCCTGACGAATTGCATCTCGTTTCTGCTGATGGAACAGAATGCGATAGACGATGCATTGGCGGCTGACCATCACTTCGAGCAGGCGGGATTCAAGATATTGCTGAGCGATTGATTCGGCTCGGTACAGATTTTGAACAGATGGGTGTAGCCAGTTCACAAACCAGCCAACTCGCAGCCGCTTTCCTGGCGAATCGCCAGCGGTACATTCACGTGCTGGGCGATGACTTGGGATTTGTCCCCTTCACCGAGCAGAGTCGCAAGGAGGGCCTCGGCGAGGTGTTGCCTGCCTTCACCTCGTCGGTACGGGAACACGCAGACCAAATGGTCGCTGCGGGGGGCGCGACCGGGAGGGTCAGTCATGCGCCGATCCTGGCGGCCGCATTCGCGGGAACGGGCGACGAGCGTTATGCGGAAGCTGCAAAGCGTTTCTATCTCGACTGGATCACGACGCATCCGAAGCGAAACGACCTTTCCTGGGACGAACTCGCCCATCGGCTTTATTCCTGGCTCGGCCCCCTGCATGTCCTCTTGCGGAGCCCGGCGTTCGACGACGCCACGGTGGCAAAGATCATCCGTTCGGCCTGCGTGCAGTTGGAATGGCTCGCGCAGGAAATCTATCCCGCTCGGAATCTGCGCATCACCTCGGCCGCGGCGCTGTTGAACAACGCCCTGCGCCTCGCGTTTCTGCCCGAGGCCAAACGCTGGATCGAACAGGGCGCGCGGAGCATGGCCGACGCCATGCAGCGCCAGATCCTGCCCGATGGCTCCCATCTTGAAGCGACGCCACATTATCACTTCTGCACCATGGGCGATGTGCTGAACGTGTACCGCAAGTTCCGATTGCTGCCGGAACTCGGCGTCCGCATCCCCGCCGAACACGTCGCGCGAATGTACGATTATCTCGTCGCGGCAACGGGGCCGACGGGTTTCATTACCGGCATTCACGACGGGCCGCCCGAAGCGACGACGGGATTGCACGGCAAAGGGATCGCCGACGCATTGCAGGAACGCGCCGAGTTTCGTCGCTCGCTCGGCTTGGCGGACGAACCGCTGCCGTCAGTGCAATTGTTTCCGCACGCAGGGCAGATTTTCCTGCGGGACAACTGGAACGCCGACGCGACCTATCTGACCTTCGACGCTTCGCCGTGCCGCAGCTACCACTGGCATCCCTCGCGAAACTCGATCCAGCTCCGTGCCTACGGCCGCGCGCTGTTGGTGGACCCGGGCCGCTTCAGCTACAGCGACCGCGCGTGGAGCGAGTACGGCCATCGCACCAGTTCACACAGCACGATCAACTTGAACGGCTGGGACCAGTCCGAGGCGGGGGCAACGCTCCATCATCGCACGGCGCCCGGCTATGAGATCGTGGACGGCCTTTATCAAGGTGGTTTCTGGCCCGGCAAACGCACCCAGGGACACGGCCAAGGCATCTACGCCGAGCATCACCGGACGCTGCTCTGGATTCGCGACCGATGCATCATCGTTCTCGATCACCTGTACTCTCCGAGCGAAGCGGAACGGAAACCGAACGTGGAATGTGTATGGCAGTTCTCGGAAGGCGAACTGGTTCTGGACGCGGAGCAGGCGCGGGCGTGCACCAATCATCCTGATGCAAACTTGCTCTTGTTGTTCGCCATCCGTCCCCACACGACGAACATGCGCGTGGCTGCCGGCGAACAATCGCCTCTGCGTGGTTGGGTACCGAAGACGTTCGAGACCGAGTTCGTGCCCGCACCGCAAATCGTCTTGAGCGTGGAGAAGAACGATCCTTGGAACACACACTTTGCCACCGTGCTGGTCCCGTACCGTGGAACGAAGCCTCCCGAGGTCGCGGTCGAGAAGGTGATTGACCCGGAACACAACGCGTCATTCATGCGGCCCGGGTATGGGATGCTGGTGTTGCGCTGGGGTGATGGAACGACCGATGAGCTTCTGTGGACGAGGCGGATGGAGTCAGCCTTGAACGAGCGCGAGGGCATCGTCACGGATGGCGGTCTCGTGCATCTACAGAAACGCTCCGATGGCAGGCTCATGCGAGGGCTTGTGGTGGACGGCACCTTTCTTGAACCTCATGCGACGACGAGGCGGGCCCGTCCTGAGACGTTTGTCGTTTTGCGTTGAAAGTCGCACGGTCGCCGTTCGGGGAACGCCTCCCAGTGCGCCTGGGAGGATACTTGGCCAGAGTGGTGCAAGTCCACTCCCTTGCGGCGAAAGCGGTGAGGTAGTGAATCGCAACTGCGTCATGGCAACATGAGGTGGAGAGCAATGCAACGCAAACAACCAGTCCGG
>CAZOTB010000216.1:0-8637 GCA_964582645.1 uncultured Verrucomicrobiota bacterium
CGATGCCCATGCCGAACGCGTAGCCGGTGTACGCCTCGGGATCGTAGCCCACCGCCTCGAAGACCTTCGGGTTGACCATCCCACAACCAAGAATTTCCAGCCATTCCTTCCCCTTCGCGGCGCCGCCGGGGAAGGCAAAGTCCATCTCGAAACTCGGCTCGGTGAACGGGAAGAAATGCGGACGGAACCGCGTGCGCACATCCGGACCGAGAAGTTCCTTGGCGAAATGATCGAGCGTGCTCTTGAGATCGGCGACGGAGACGTTGCGATCCACATACAGCCCTTCGACCTGGTGGAACGTGGCGCTGTGCGTGGCGTCGGGATTGTCACGACGATAGCAACGGCCCGGCGCGATGATCCGCACGGGCGGCGTATGTGTTTCCATGAACCGAATCTGGACAGGAGACGTCTGCGTTCGCAGCAGCCGTCGCTTCGGACCAGCCATCGTTTCAGGGTCGAGATAGAACGTGTCCTGCGTGTCGCGCGACGGATGGTGCGCGGGTGTGTTGAGCGCGTCGAAATTGTAGTGTTCGGTCTCGATGTCGGGGCCGTCGGCGACCGCGAACCCGAGTCGGCGAAAAATGGTGACGATCCGTTCGGTCATCTGCGTGAGCGGATGCAGCTTGCCAATGTGCGGTCGGCGACCCGGCAGGGTGATGTCCACCTTGCTTTCTGCCCGTTGCGATTGCGCGGCGAGACGGGCCTGCAGCGCTTCGAGTTCTGCGGCGAACCAGGTTTTGATTTCGTTGGAGAGCTTGCCGACCACGGGCCGCTCTTCTTTCGGCACCTCGCGCAGTTTGTCGAGCGCGGCAGTCAAGGCGCCGTTGCGACCGACGTATTTGACCCGGACCGCTTCGAGCGACTTGGCGTCGGTGACGGCGGCGAGGTCGGTCGCGGCTTCTTTGCGGATGTTTTCAAGTTGTTCCTTCAAGCTCATAATCCATACCGGCCGCCCGACCGCAGTTAGACCTGCAGTTGACTCAGGCTTGCGCTTGGAGTTCAAGCTTTCGCTTGTCGGGCTACCGTTCTCGAAGACAAGCTAAAGCTTGAACTCCAAACGCAAAACCTACGCGCGCCCTGTTGATCCAACGACGCGAGCCACAGCTAAACGTTTCATGATCGGATTTGCACGTCCAAAAACAGAACGGGCGACTTGTTCAGTCGCCCGCTTGAAATCTGCGCCGGAAGTTCGTTACGCCGTTTTCGCCTCCAGGGCTTTCTTCGCGTTGGCGACCAGCTCCGTAAACGCCTTTCCATCGCGCACCGCGATGTCGGCGAGAATCTTCCGGTCGAGGCCGATGTTCGCCTTCTTGAGGCCGTCCATGAACCGCCCGTAGGGCAATCCCGCGGCGCGGCAGGCGGCATTGATGCGTTGAATCCACAGCCCGCGAAAGGCGCGTTTCTTGGCGCGACGATCGCGGAACGCGTACTGGAGGCCGTGATCCACGGCATCGCTGGCGTAGCGGTAGAGTTTGCTGCGTTTGAGGCGATAGCCCTTGGCCATCTGCACCATGTTTTTGCGTCGCTTGCGGGACGCCGGGGCGTTGGTTGCTCTCATGGGAAACGGTTCTCGGTTCTCAGTTACTGGTTATCGGTTTGCGATCAACGTCCGCCGAACGGCAGGCAGCGTGTGATGTGGGATACGCGGGTCGCGCTGACCTCCATGCGTCGTCCGAGGGCGCGACGTCGCTTTGCGCTCTTCGTTTGCAGCAGGTGACGCCTGCCGGCGCGATACGCGAACACTCTGCCACTGGCGCTGATCTTGAATCGTTTGACGACCGACTTTTTCGTTTTCTGCATAATCAACTCTGCTCTTTCTTCGAAATCACAATCTTGGGCGCGTTCACGAACCCGCCGCTGGAATCCTGGCCGCCGCCGCTGGCGCCACCGCCACCACCTGCCAGTTCCCCGGCGAGGGCTGTTTTCTTCGCTTCCACTTTCGCCCGCTTGCTCGCAGGCCGCGGGGCAAGCATCAGGTGCAGTCCGCGTCCCACCAGCTTGGGGTCCACCTCGGCATGGCCCACATCGGCGCAATCCGTGATCAACCGCCTCATCAACGCCTGCCCGATCTCCATGTGCGCCATCTCCCGACCGCGGAAGAACAACGACGCTTTCACCCGGATGTTATCCTGCAGAAAACCGCGGATGTGACGAAGTTTGACGCCGTAATCGTGTTCGCTGATGTTCGCGTGGAACTTGAGTTCCTTGACCTTCGTCGCGTGCTGATGTTTCCGAGCCTCTCGTTCCTTCCGCGACTGCTCGTATCGGAACTTGCCCAGGTCCATGATCCGGCAAACGGGCGGCTGGGCGTTTGCGGCGATCTCGACCAAATCCATCCCCGCCGCCTGCGCGCGTCGCAATGCGTCGCTCAGGGGCAACACCCCCAGTTGGGTTCCATCGGCGTCAATTGCGCGAACTTCGCGCGCACGAATTTTTCCGTTTACTCGGACAGAACTTTGGATAGCCACACTCCGCGGTTAGAGTTTCTGGGCAATTTCCCGCCGCGTTTGAGCAGGAAATTGGTCGCAGCAAACTGCGCCCGCTGGCGCTTTGTTCGCTCCGACCAGCCACATGTAAGGAATCGTCTGCAATTGAGTCCTAAGGATTTTTGCCCCAATCATTTCGTTAACGGCGGCGAGTATTACACGGAGGCATACGTTTGTCAACGCCCCGGCCAGCCCGCAGAAGCGCTACGGCCGACGCTCCCGAATCGCCTGTAACACGTCGTTTACCGCCTCTGCGCGGGGTTTGACGCCCTGGTTGCCTTTGCCGTGGATGCGAACACTGACCGCACCCGCAGCCCTGTCGCGCGGGCCAACGACGAGCATGGTGTGCACCCGCGCCTTCTCGGCGTCCTGGACCTTGCCGTTGATCTTATTGTTGCTGTAATCGCCCTCGACCCGCACCATCGCTGTCCGAAGTTCGTTCACGATGCCTTTCGCGTAATCCACCAGCGCGGCGTCGTCGCTGATGGTGAGCACGCGCACCTGCTCCGGAGCGAGCCAGAGCGGGAAGTTGCCGGCGTAATGCTCGATCAGAAAACCGATGAACCGCTCGTGCGTGCCGAGCGGCGCGCGGTGGATGCAAAGCGGCGTCTTCTCGGTGTTGTCGCGGTCCTTGTACACGAGACCGAACCGTTTCGGCACGGCGAAGTCCACCTGGTTCGTCGCGATGGTGAACTCGCGGCCAATGGCGCTCCAGACCTGCACATCAATCTTCGGGCCGTAGAACGCCGCCTCGTTGGCGACCTCGACGTAGTTGATCCCGCTGCTCTTGAGAACGTCGCGCACCATGTCCTCGGTCTGTTTCCACAATGCCGGCTCGTCCACGTATTTCTTCCCCATCCCCTCCGGCGCGCTGGTGCTGAAACGCATCTGATATTTTTCGAGGCCGAAGATTTTGAAATATTTCAAATACATCTCGTTGACCGCGTTGAATTCCGCGGCGAACTGTTCCGGCGTGCAGTAGATGTGCGCGTCGTTCATGTTCATCGAGCGCACGCGCATCAAGCCGAAGAGTTCGCCCGACTGTTCATACCGGTAACAGCACCCATACTCCGCCAGCCGCAACGGCAGATCCCGGTAACTCCGCAGCTCGGCCGCAAAAATCCGGTGATGATGCGGACAGTTCATCGCTTTGAGGTAGTAGCGGTCCGGATCGGGGAGCGCACGCGCCTCGCGTGCCGCGTTGGACGCCTCGTCCGACGCACTTCCCGGTGAGGTTTCCCGCGGGGCGCGTGAAACGGCACGCGAGGGCGCGTGCGCTCCCCGATCCTCTCCTTCGCGCAATTCCATCGGCGGGAACATGCTCTCGGCGTAGTACGGCAAGTGGCCGGAGGTCTTGTACATCTTCTCTCGCGCCAGGTGTGGCGTCTTCACGCGCATGTAGCCGGCAGCAAACTCGGTTTCTTTCGCGAGTTTTTCCAGTTCCTCGACGATCACCGTGCCTTTTGGCAACCAGAGCGGCAGGCCCGGGCCGACGTATTCGGTGTCCATCACGTACAACCCCATCTCCGCGCCGATCTTGCGGTGGTCGCGTTTCTTGGCCTCTTCCAACATCGCGAAGTAGGCCTCCATCTCGGTCTTGTTCTTGAACGCCGTGCCGTAGATGCGCTGGAGCTGCGGATTTTTCTCGTCGCCTTTGTAGTACGCGCTGGCGACGCTCGTGAGCTTGAACGCGCCGATGTTGCCGGTGCGCATCACATGCGGCCCGGCGCAGAGATCAATGAAATCGCCGTTCTTGAAGTAGGTAATCGGCTCGCCTTCCGGTATGTCCGCCAGGTTGCCAAGCTTGAACTTGCTGGGGTTGCCGGGCCGCTCGCTCAACCCGCCGAGCCGGCCGCTCTCAGAATCCTTGATGGCCTGTTCGCGGGTGACGACGATTTTCTCGAAGACGTGGTTTGCCTTGATCTCCATCTTCATCTGCTCTTCGATCTTCGGGAAATCTTCGGGCGAAATGCGGTGCGGCATCTCGAGGTCGTAGTAGAATCCGTCCTCGACCGGCGGCCCGGCGGCGAACTGCGCTTCCGGCCAGATCTTCAAGATCGCGGTGGCCATCACGTGGGCACACGAATGACGCAACCGCTCGAGATCGGTCATGCGGTTTCGCTCGTCGAGGGTCTTGCGCTGCGGTTCGCGGCCGGCTGGTTCGGGCATAAAACGCGGCCACTATACGGTCGCAGCTTGAATCTTCAACCGAATTCTCGTAGGAAGGATTCCGCCGCGACCGGACACGCTGGCGCGACGGCACAGACGTCGTGCCTCTGATCGGCAGGGCTCAGACCTGCCTGACGCTTCCGGTGGGTCAGAGCCCCGGAAATTGTGGGCACGACGTCAGTGCCGTCGCGCCAGCTCAACATGAGCCTAGAAACCGGTTCCGCATTTATGCCGGCACATCCAAACCCCATCTTCCTCGTCGGCCCGACCGCCGTCGGGAAGAGCGAGGTCGCGCTGCTGCTCGCCGAGGAACTCAAGGCCGAGATCGTCTCGGCCGACTCGATGCAGGTTTATCGCGGGATGGACATCGGCACCGCCAAGCCGACACCCGAGGAGCGGGCGCGCGTGCCGCATCACTTGATTGATGTAGTGGAGGTGGGCGAGCCGTTCGACGTCGCGCGCTACCGGGAACTCGCCGTCGCTGCCATCGCCGAGATTCAACAACGCCGCCGTCTCCCCCTCGTTGTCGGCGGCAGCGGAATGTACTTGCGGGCGTTGAGCGAGGGCCTCTTCGCGGGGCCGAGCGCCGATCCGAAGAGGCGGGCCGCACTGGAGTCGCAGCCCGCAGAGCAGCTTTTTGCGCGATTGAGAGAGGTTGATCCCGTGTCAGCCGCGAGGATTCCCATGGGCAACAAGAGGCGCCTGGTTCGCGCTCTCGAAGTGTTCGAGGTTACCGGCAAGCCGCTTTCCACGCAACAGAAGCAATGGAGTAATGAGCAGCGTTCGACAATGATATTGCTCGAACGCGACCGCGCGGAGCTCTACGCGCGTATCGAGCAGCGCGTGGACTGGATGTTCGACAATGGCCTCATTGAAGAGACGCAACGACTGCTCGCGCAGGGGCTGGCTCAGAATTCCGTCGCCCGCGTCGCGGCAGGTTACAAGGAGACGATGGAGCACCTCCACGGCGCACGCGATCTCGCGCAGACGAAGCACCTCGTCAAGCAACGGACGCGGCAGTTGGCCAAGCGGCAATTGACTTGGTTTCGACACCAAGCTAAAGTGATTTCGGTGGAAGCGGGACAAACAGCAGCAGAGACGAAGGAGCGTGTTCGACCTCTAATTGAAGATGCACGAAGTTAGATCGCGCGACGTCGAACGCGCCATGCTCGTTGGGCTCGAACGCGGCGGGCATCAACGGTGGGAAGTCAAAGATTCCCTCGAGGAACTCGGCGAACTCGCGCGTTCCGCCGGCGCCGAGGTGGTCGAGTCTGTCTCGCAGAAGCTTCCCCAGCCAACGCCCAATTTCTTCATCGGCAAAGGCAAGGCCGAGGAGATCGCCCAGGTTTGCACCAGCAAGGACGTGCAGACGGTCATCTTCGACGACGACCTCAGCCCCGCCCAGGCCCGCAACCTCGAACGGGTGTTCAACTGCAAGGTTCTCGACCGCACCGAGCTGATCCTCGACATCTTCGCCCAGCGCGCTCAAACTCGCGAAGGCAAACTCCAGATCGAACTGGCCCAACTCCAGTACCTGCTTCCCCGTTTGACCCGTTTGTGGACGCACCTTTCCCGGCAGAGCGGCGGCATCGGCATGCGCGGCCCGGGCGAAACACAGCTCGAAGTGGATCGCCGGCGCGTGCAAGAGAAGATCGCCCGGCTCACGCGCGAGATCGCCGAGGTTCAGAAGAACCGTCGCATCCAACGCGCAGGACGCCGGCGCCACCAATGGCCCATCGCGGCCATCATCGGCTACACTAATGCCGGCAAGTCCACATTGCTCAACGCCCTCACCGGCTCGAACGTCGTCGCCGAGGACAAGCTTTTCGCCACGCTCGATCCGACCACGCGCCGCTTCACGCTGCCCAACAACCAGAACGTGCTGCTGACGGACACGGTCGGTTTCCTGCGCAAGCTGCCACATCATCTCGTCGAGTCATTCAAGGCCACGCTCGAAGAAGTCGTCGAGGCCGATTTGCTCATCCACGTCGTGGACGCGAGCCATCCCAAAGTGGACGATCAAATCGCCGCGGTCGAGTTGGTATTGCACGAGTTGCACGCCTGGGGCAAACCGACCGTCACCGCGCTCAACAAAGTGGATGCGCTGGCCGAGGCGAACGGCCTGGTCGAGCGATTGCAGCGGCAGATCCCGAACAGCATCCCCATTTCCGCAAGAAAGAAGACCGGCTTCGACCAACTCCTCCAGGAAATCGAGATGGCGCTCGCGAATCGCCGTCGCTACGCCAAGATCGCCGTGCCGCAGCAGAACTACGCGCTTGTCGCCGAAATCTTCCGTTGCGGCCAGATCATCAGCCAGAAATTCCGTGACGGCACCGTGCAGATCGAAGCGCGCATCCCGCCGTCGCTAATGAGTCAGATCGAGCCGTACCTGGCGAAGGGGTAGTAGGCACATTCAAAGTGGAATCGTTCCGCCAATTTGACTCACACACTTTCCATTCAACACAACTCTCTCCACGCCATCGATGGGCGGCCGATGCAGGAACGTCCGCGCCGGCTTGGCTCGTGACGGAGCCGCGTACTTGATCCGCAAGGTCCGGCTCTTCGCCTCGGCGAGCGTCGGCGGCGTGAACGGCACGAGCAAGCCATCGGGCGCTTTCCACTTCTTCGACTTGCGGATGACCGCCCGGTAGGCTTTCGGGAAGGCTGCCCGGCAGACATCGGCTTCGCGGAGAAATTCGTTCCCGCGACGATTGCCGGTGCGTGGCAACAGGCGCGCCGCGGTCCGCAACGCCTTGTGAGTCCACGCGTCGTTCCACAGCGCCTGGTTTTCCGCGACGCAATCGTTGGCCACCGCGGCGGGCCGGATGCCGGGAAAGCCCTTATGTCCCCTCGCCCGACGTGCCACTGCGATGAATTCGCACGCCTTCACGATCGGCTCTTCCCATCGCTGCAGGAAGTCCCGGTCCATCGTGAGCAGTCCGTGCGTCGCCGCCGCCCAGAGGATGGCGGCGTGATCGGTGATCCAGTCAATCGAGGTGAACGTCTTCGGCGAACCAAAGTAGCCCGGGTGGGTTTTCAGATAGTTGCTCGGCGGCGAGATCGTTCCTTGGTGATGCCGGCAGGTTTCGAGGTATTTGTCCACTTCGCGACCGTGACCAAGCGCGTCGAGCGACCACGAGCAAAGCGCGAACGGCGTCGGCCAAATGGCGTCGTAGTGTTACGACCCGCTCGGGAGGCCATAATCGCCGGTCTCGGGGTGTTTCTCGGCGATCATCGCTTCGATCCGCGGGAAATTGTCCACCCAGCCCTGCAGCAACGGCTCAGAAACGCGGATCGAAGTTTTCGTCTTTAGCTCGTTGCGCCAGAACCGCTCCGTCTCGGCAAGCGCACGATCATAGCCGATCGCGCGTTCGCGGTTGATCGTGGCATCGTCCACGGGAACAATTGGTAACAAGACATCCACCTTCGCGCCCGGTGGCCGCGTTGGTCGGGCCAGAATTCCCATGATTTGGCGGCGTTCCATTCGGTGCTCATTCGGGAATCCTCTTGGCAGTGCCGACGTTATTGAACCTGTACCGGCATGACAACTTCCACTTCTCAGTGCAGGAATATCGGCGACCCGGGGAACTGGAGGTTTGGTTTGACTTGGACGGGTAGTTCGCGGAGAGGATGCGAAGGCACAGCCATGAAAACCTACGACATGTACGTGGACGGCCAATGGACGCAAAGTCTCAGTGGCAAAACTTATCAAGCCATCAATCCCGCCAAAGGCGAACCGTTTGCTCTCGTCCCGCAGGGCACGCGAGAAGATGCGCGCAAGGCCGTCGCGGCCGCCAACGAAGCACTCAAGACCTGGCGCAACGTGCCGCTCTGGGACCGCTCGGCGCTGTGCGTCAAGGTCGCGGAAATTCTTGACCGTCGGAAAGAGGAACTCGCCGACGTTCTTTGCACCGAATTAGGGAAACCGCGACATGGCGAGGCGTCCATCGAAGCGGGCGAAGCCTCCGTTCCCTGGCGCGTT
>CAZOTB010000217.1:0-8610 GCA_964582645.1 uncultured Verrucomicrobiota bacterium
GGGAAATAATCCTCATTTGCTTCGGCTGGCGCCCCCTGTAGCGAGGACGACGCTTACGATGAAGACGCCCCGGCGTTGGTCGCGAAGCCGGAAAACCCGTGCTTGAGCGGCAGGTCCACTGCGGCGCGGGTGTGCGCGGAACGGAACACGGCCTCGACGAACTCCATGTACTTGAGTCCCTCGTAGAAGTCGGGGCTCACCTGCCACGGCTGGCCCAATTGCGCAGCGCGGACTGCGTTGACGAAATCCTGCTCGACCGTCCACGTTCGCTCAAACTCGGGCGGGATGGGCATCTCGACCAGTTTCTCCTGCGGATGCTTCGCGCCGTAGAGAACGTCGCTGTTCACATCGTACGCGAGCGTTCCCTCGCTGCCATACAACTCGATCCGATCGCCCGGCGCATAGCGCGACACACCGCTGAAATGATAGGTGCCCTGCGCGCCATTCTCGAACTCGACCAGCACCATCAGATCGTCGGGTACGCGCACCTCGTAGCGTTTACTCGAGCCGGTGACCGTCCGCGTCGGGATGAAAACCTTCGCCAGGGCCTGCACACTTCGTGCGTTGCCGATCCATCGTTGAAGAATCTCGTGATAAATGCCCAGCGAGAGCGTGTTGAACCCGTTGATCTCCATCTGCTGCCGCCAATGAACGGGAGTCTTCGGGTCGGCGAACTGCGAACCAAGAGCCTGCACCCGCACGGAATACACCCGTCCGAGGAACCCATCGTGAAGCAGTTTGCGCACGTAGAGATCGCCGCGCATCGCGACCGGCGACGGACAAATCATCGTGACCTGGTTCGGTTTCTCAACCGCCTTGTGATACATCGCCTCGGCTTCCTCGTAACTGCGCGCCATGCGGGCCTGACAGAACACATGCTTGCCGGCGTCGAGCGCGGCCAGGGTGATCGGCTTGTGCATGTGCGGATTCGTCCCGATCCAGATCACTTCGACATCGGGACGACTGATGAGTTCCTTCCAGTCGTTCGCCAGGATGGGAATGCGGAACTCCCGTCCGACTTTTTCCGTGCTCGCGCGTGTGCGATTACACACGGCGACCACCTCCACCGCGCCGATCTTGTGCAAGTTCGGCAGATGTTTCTCGCGGGAGATGCTTCCCGCGCCAATCATCGCGATGCGTAAACTTCGGAGTGCCATAAGTTGCCTGGTGCGGCGCGCAGAATAGGGGGTCGGTCGGACTCTGTCAACGAAGCGGTCATTGACCGACCAGTGCTTTGATGTTATGGGATGCAGCCTTTCGACATGAGAACCATTTCCATCATTGCAGCGACGGGTCTCGTTTTGTCCGTCGCCACCGGACAGGCCAGCGGAGCGAACGTCACCACCAACGAGTTCCCGCACGCAGACATCGTGACGTTGCTCGACGAAACCAAGGTGGACGTCGCCGCGGATGGATCGTTCTCCGCATTGCGACATGTCCGCACCAAAATTGTAACGGCACGTGGACGACGCGCGGCGGAAACCGTTGTGCCGTTCAACGAGAAGCATCAGCAGCTCGAGTTTCATTACGCGAAGGCGACTGCCGCCGATGGTTCGGTGGTGGAACTGAAACCCGAGGCCGTGGAAACCGTGAACGTGTTCCCGGGCAATCCCGCCTACGGAGAAGTCCGCGCGGCACGGTATCGTGTGGGCGGAGCGGAGGTGGGCGCGACGGTGGAGCAGGAGTACGTGCTCAAGTCGAAGCCGCTCATGGGCGATGAGTTCTGGATGATCTGGCGACCGCGCTCGGCACAACCGGTCCTGGAGGCGCGGCTGGAATTGCGAATGCCGTCGGGGAAGACGTTTCAGTGGAAGCCGCACAATGCCGAACTCAAGCCCACCGTCGCGGAGTCGGCTGATAAAAAGTGGAAGACCACCACCTGGACCTATTCCGCGCCGACAGAGCTGCGGGGGGAAATCTACATGCCACCGGCGGACGAAGTCCTGCCCTGGATCGAGATCACCACCGTGGGTTCGTGGGAAGCGATTGCCAAGTGGCTGGACGAACTCTCCCGCAAAGCCCTGGACTCCAACGGCGACCTCGGGAAGCGCGTGCAAGCGCTCACGACCGGCCACGCCCGCGCCAGCGACAAGCTCGCCGCCATATTTTATTGGCTCGAGGACAACATCCGGTTCGTGGCGGTCGAACTGGGCGTCTCGGCGTATCGGCCCCGCAGCGCGTCGCAGGTTCTTGGCAGCCGGTACGGCGACGCAAAGGATCTGTGCGTGTTGCTCGCGGCCATGCTGCGCGATGCCGGCATCCCTGCGCGGCTGGCCTTTCTCGAATCGGGGACGGCGCGCAAGATCAGTGATCGGCTTCCCGTCCCGCGGCATCTGACACATTGCATCGTGGTGGCCGAAGCGGATGGGCGCACATTCTACCTCGACCCGACCTCGGAGACGATGCGGGCAGACGTTGTTCTGGGCCGGGTCTGCAACACGGAGCTGTTGCTCCTCGGGAAGGACGCGAACAGACTCGTGCCCAGCCCGACCTACGACGGCAGCAAGCACGGGACGCGGGAGCGCGCGAAGATCGAGGTCCTGGCAGACGGTTCGGTGAAGGGAGAACTCCAAGTCGAGTACCTGGGCGAATCGGATGCGTTCATTCGCGCCGCCATCAAGAGCGTGAACGCCGAGCAGGCGCGCCTGCTGATGGAGCAGGACGTGAAGAAGAGCCTGCCGGACGCGCGCGTGCTTGAGTACGACATTGCCGACACGAGCGACCGCACGCAGAACTTCAAGACGCGCGTAAAGTTCGAAGCGCCTGCGTGGGCAGAGGTGACGGGAGGGGAACTGAGATTCAAACCACAACTACCGCAGGACATCAACGTGACGAACCAGTGGAGCGGCGCGGCGGAGCGGAAGTTGCCGATCCAGTTTTTCGAGACGGCCTTGTCGAGTTCAGAAGTGGAGGTTGTGTTGCCCGCGGGATTCGTGGTCGGGTCGGTGCCGAAGGATGTGGCGTCCGACACTCCGTACGCACACTGGAAACGGACAATTCGTCAGGAGGGGCAGCGATTGCTTGTTTCCGAGAGCAGCCATCTCAAGACCGTGCGGCTGCCCAAGGAAAGCGTGACGGACATTCAGAAGTACTACGACGAGTCCATCGCGCGTAAGAACGACCTTGTGGTGCTGAAGAAGAAGTAGGCGCAGGCGCGAGCAAGCCGCGGGGCGCGACTACCTATCCGCCTTCTCTCGATAGGGCGCGCTCTTCCGATAGAGTTCCAGGCGAGCTTTGATGTTCGCCGCCAAATTTGTCTGACCGGCTGTGGCGGCGATGCCCATTGCTTTCTCCGCGGTGTTCGTGGCGTCGGGGAATCGCCCCACCTCGGCGTACGCCGCGGCGAGCGTGTCGAGAACGAACGGGTTTGCGTGATTTGTACCCGCAGCAATCTTCTCAGCCAGCGCAACGGCCTCGCGACCATCGCGGAGTTTGTCATCTTCGGTAGTTGCGAGCAGCCATGCGAGTTTGGTGGCCGGCTGCAGCCATGTGGGACGCAACCGCATCACCTCGCGCAACCCGGCAAGCGCCGCGTCGGCCTCGCCGCGCTTGAGTTGCGCTGTGACGAGACTGTAACGCGCTTCGGCAAAGTCGGCCTTTAACCGGATGGCCTCTGAGTATTTCGCGACTGCCTCGGTGAGATCACCGTGCGCTTCCAGTGCCATGCCCCAGTTGTGGTAGGCGTCGGCGTAGTCGGGCTTGAGTTTCGTTGCCTGGGAAAAACAGCGGATGGCATCGTCCCATTTGCCCTGCGTGGCGTATTCGATGCCGAGGTTGTTGTGCGCGACCGCGTGCTCGGGTTGCATCCGCAACGCCTCGGAGTAATAATGGATCGCCTCGGCAGAGCGCCCGAGTTCGGAAAGTGCGCCGCCGAGATTGACGCAGGCATCCACCCAGTCGGGCTTGGCCTTGATCGCTTCGAGGTAACTCTCGGCGGCTTCCTTTGCCCGGCCTTGCTTCATCAGGAGTCCGCCGAGATTGTAATGCGCCATCCACGCGCCCGGGTTCTTGCGGACGGTGTCGCGCCAGAGCGCCTCTTCGTTCTTGTAGGCGGATTGCTGGTGCCATGTCACGAGCGCGAGAAGGATCAAGAGGACGGCGGAGGTTGTTCTTAAGGCAGAGCGTTCCTTGATGCTCGCAGTCAAGACCGCGGCGAACAACGCGATCAAGCCCACGCTCGCGAGATATTGGAAATGATCGCCGACGAATGAATACCGCGTGAAGTAGGCACTGATGAACCACAGCGCAGGCGCGATTGTCACGAGGAAGAACCACACCGCTGTCAACGGCCCGCGTCCGATCGCGCGACGATAGAGCCACAAGGCCAGGACCACAACCGCCACGCCGAGCGGAAAGAGGTACTGCCACCACGCGCCGGCATCCACTTCCCAGCGCGGGTAGATGAAGGTGAGGTTCGCGGGCCAGAGGAGCTTGCCGGCGTAGAACCACACGATGCGCCCCGCAATCAGACAGCGCTCGACGATCGTGAAGGTGTATTCCTCTCCGACGGCGCCTGTGTGGCTGCGTTCGACCCAGGCGGTGACGAGGCCCATTGCGAGCGACAGCGCGAAGAACGGGACGAGCGCGGTGATGTCTGCGCGTTCCACCTGTCCGCGTTTCCACCAGATCAGGAGCAGGATTGCCACCGGCAGCGTGCATGTCACCGTCTTGGCAAGCAGCGCACAGGCGAACAATCCCAGCGCGAGCCAGTACCAGCGCGCCCGGTCCGTTACTGGAGGATCGCCGCTCGCTTGATCGAGTCCTGCAAAGCGCAGATAGGCAAGCAGCGACGAAAAATAGAAGACGCCCGAGAGCACGTTCTTGCGCTCGGTGATCCACGCGACGGATTCGACGTGGACGGGATGCACGGCAAAGATTGCGCCCGCGAGCCACGCGCCGGGTACGTCGAGCCGCCGCAACACGATCCACACGAGCACGCCGGTCGCTGCCTGCAGCAGGACGTTATTCAGGTGATAACCGAGAGGATGAAGCTTCCAGAGTTGATACTCGGCCCAGAAGGTCGTGAACGTCAGCGGATAGTACTGCGGGCCGGACGTCGGCTCGAACCAGATGCGCGCCAAGCCGGGCAGGTCCTTGAGCCGCGCATTTTCGGTGACGTACAGGTCGTCGTCCCAGACGTACCCGCAATTGAGCGCGGGCAGGTAGGCGACGATCGTCAGCGCGGCGATCAGGCCGAGGCCGAGCCAGAATTCTTTGCGGGAGTCGAACATGCTTTTCCGTTGGCGGGGAAAATCCGGGAGGAAATGGCCCCCATCTTTGCCAGGCGATAGGTGAACGCCGTCGCGAGACATCCGAACCCATACCGGATGCTGCGGCGGAGGTTGATCGAGGACGCTTCCGGGAAATACTTGGTGGGGCAACTCACCTCGGCGATGGTGTAACCGAACCACGCGATTTGCGCGAGCATCTGGTTGTCGAACAGGAAATCATCGGAGTTTACCTCGAGCGGCAATCGTTCAAGCAGTTCGCGCGAAAAAGCCCGGTAGCCCGTGTGATACTCGGACAGCTTCGCGCCAATCAGGACGTTCTCGACCAGTGTGAGAAAACGGTTGGAGACGTATTTCCACCACGGCATCCCGCCGCGCAATGCGTATCCGCCGAGGATGCGCGAACCGAGCACGCACGGGTAAAGCCCCGAAGCGATCATCGAAGCCATCGCCGGGATCAGCTTCGGCGTGTACTGGTAATCGGGATGCACCATGATGACGATGTCCGCGCCTGCTTCGAGCGCCAGCCGGTAACATGTCTTCTGGTTGCCGCCGTAGCCGCGGTTCTGCACGTGGGCATGGACTTGCGTGTGCGGCAAGGTCTTCGCCAGCGCCACGGTTTCATCCCGGCTGGCGTCGTCCACCACGATGACGAGGTCCACGATTCCCGTCGCCATGACTTCGTCGTAAGTCTGGACGAGTGTCTTTGCCGCGTTATAGGCGGGCATGACGACGATGATCCGCTTGTTGCCAAACATGGGGACGAATTTGTAGCCACGAACCCCACGAATAGCACGAAGGAATTTTGCAGGGAATGGCGCCGTTTTCCGTTCGACGCGGCGGGCGATGACGTCCTATTCTTTGCCCGGTGATCGAGCGATATTTCCGACTCCGAGACCAAGGGACAACGATGCGCACCGAGTTCCTCGGCGGCGCCACGACGTTCCTGACGATGGCGTATATCATCGTCGTCAACCCGGCGATCCTCAAAGCGGCGGGTATCCCGGTGGGGCCGAGCACGGTGGCCACGATTCTGGCGGCCGTATTCGGGACGCTGCTGATGGGACTCTACGCGAATCGCCCAATCGCCGTTGCGCCGTACATGGGGGAGAATGCGTTCATTGCGTTCGCACTGACAGCGATGGGGCTGAGCTGGCAACAATGCCTCGGCGCGGTCTTCATCAGCGGGATCGTGTTTCTGATCATCACCGTCGCCGGCTTGCGCGCATGGCTTGCTCACTCGATTTCGCCGAGCATGAGATACAGCTTCGCCGTCGGGATCGGGCTGTTCCTGGCGTTCATCGGTCTGTACGAAACCGGGATCGTCGCCAGGGGGACCGGCGTGCCCGTGAAACTCGGCAACCTGCGCGATCCGCAAGTGTTGCTCGCCATGTTCGGGTTT
Organism: uncultured Verrucomicrobiota bacterium; assembly: GCA_964582645.1. Classification (GTDB taxonomy): domain Bacteria; phylum Verrucomicrobiota; class Verrucomicrobiia; order Palsa-1439; family CAZOTB01; genus CAZOTB01. The sequence goes on from CAZOTB010000217.1 coordinate 6,631, forward strand.
GTGCTGACGGTGGCGCTGATTCACCGACGCGTGCCGGGGGCAATCCTCATCGGCATCGTCGCCACAGCGTCGCTCGGGTGGTTCTGTGGTCGCGCCGAACCGCCCAAGGGAGTCGTGGCACTGCCGTTTGTCGGCGACTACGCGCTGGGGCCGGTCGCGTTCCAACTCGACATCGCCAGCTTGCTGAAGTTGAGCTTCCTGCCGATTTTCCTCACCTTGTTCCTGATGGGTTTCCTCGACACGCTCGGCACGCTCCTCGGTGTTGGCGCGGCCGGTCACATGCTCGATGAGGAGGGGAACTTTCCGCAGATCGAACGTCCGATGACCGTGGACGCACTGAGTTGTTGTTTTGCGGGATTGATCGGCACGACCACGAGCGGGGCGTACATCGAGTCGGCCACCGGCATTCGGGAAGGCGCGCGGACAGGTCTGGCGGCGATCGCGACGGCGGTGTTGTTCGTGTTGGCGCTGTTCTTCATCCCCCTGCTCGAACCTTTGCAGAAACTGCAATACGCCTACGGTCCCGCGTTGATCGCCGTGGGCGTGCTGATGATCGGCGCGATCCAGAAGATTGACTTCGCGGACTACACCGAACTGATCCCCGCGTTCGCCACAGTCACGATGATGGTCTTCACGTACAACATCGCGAATGGACTGACTGCCGGACTGCTCCTCTACCCGGTGTTTAAGTTACTGGCAGGCCGCTGGCGAGAATTGAACTGGGGCTCGGTGGTACTGGCGGCGTTGTGTGCCGTGTATTATCTCTTCGGCTTGCCACACTGAACGAATCGAGGCGCCTACCGCCTCGTGGCGCCGTTCCGTTTGACCGGCAGATCCTTGATGGCGACGATGTGCAACGGGTCGAGCGTGGCGAGTTCGCCATCGGCATCGAGCACGGCGAGGGTATGACGCCCAATCAAAACCCATTCCGGATGTCGAATGGCGTATTCATGTCCGTCCGACGTGCGGAGGCTGAAGGGATGGAAGCCGCCGGAGAGTCGTTGACGGATGCGCTCGATGTTCATGACTCGAAATTAGCAAGCCTTCGGAGCTTGTCAATGAGAGTCACCTCGCGAAACCTGAAATCGATCAAGCTGTCGGCACGAAGAGTTTGTCTCGCCATCACCGTGCCAGTTCGGCTTTTACTCGTTGGAATACCTTGTCAACCACTGCAGGCTTGGTCGCAAGGATTCGCTCCGCCTGACCTAACAGCTGGTGTGCGCGTTCCCGATTGCCTTCTCGGAGTGCTGCGAGCGCAAGGAAGGACGCCGATATGGCTTGGTCATTGGCGCTTCGGCTCTGCTCCAAGCACTCTTGCAACAAGGCAGTGCCTTCCGCAATTCGGCCCAATTCCACCAACACACCTCCACGTGTGCCTTTCAGAGTCAATTCCGATGGTGACAACTCAAGAGCGCGTTTCGAGCATTCATCGGCTAGGGGAAGCAACTCTGGGCTGTGGTAGTAGAGCGGAACGCATGCGAACGAATCCAAGACACGCACGAAGCGGGGGATATCGCTGACTGGTTGCGCCAGCGCTTTGGTTGCATAGTTGCACGCTGCATGAGAATCGCCTGTGCGACATAGAAAACGAACGTAATCCATCAGAAGAGTCTCGTTGTTTGGGAATCGCCGGAAGCCCGTGGCGTACCACTGCTCGGCTGCTTGTGCATGGCCTGCTGTTTCGTTCTCGTTCGCCCGTCGTACGTAGTACAATGATACCTGGTTTTCAATTTCCGTTGGAGCAAGTTCCAGGGCACAACGAACATGGAACCCGTCGCTCCATCGTTCATGCTGGTCCACCCTCTGGCGGAAAGGCACCAGGCTGCCCAGTCCCAAAAAAGCGAGAAGGAAGAGTGTTGCGGCAAGGAGTCCCGAAAGGCTGAATGGAGTATCGTACCAGAAATCCAATTGCTCATTAGCCGCTGAGTATAGCGGAAAGATACACGCACATAAGGCTAGCGAACTCAGAGGTCCCGCCAA
>CAZOTB010000218.1:0-8534 GCA_964582645.1 uncultured Verrucomicrobiota bacterium
CAGTCCGCACGGCGTCGAGGTCGAAGATTTTTCCGTCGGCGCGTTGCGATTGCGTAACGGCGGCATCATGTCCGTGATCGCGTCGAGTTGCTATGCCGGCGGGTTGACGACCCATCTGAGCATCCTGGGCAAGAAAGGCCAGATCGAGATGCACGGCGGCAAGGAGCCCACGCTGCGTGTGTTCCTCTTGGACGCAGGATCGAGCGGACTCGAAGCGCATCGGTGGCTGGACTTGCCCGTCCCCTCGTCGGGTCTGCCGGGCGGCTATGTCGAGCATCTGGATTTGTTCGCCGCGGCGGTGCTCGATGGAGCACCGGTGCCGGTGGAGCCGCGCGATGCGTTGCACACGTTGGCCTGCGTGCTCGCGATCTACGGCGAACAAACAGAGTTGCCGGATGGTTACGACTCCCCCTCGAATTCGCAAGCGGCCTAATTTGACAATGTTCGATTCGATGAAAAGCCACGCGTTTCTTGATCATTTCATGAACACCCCGCTTCAGCGGGGTGACCCCGAAAGTGTGAGAACGAAGAACCGTTTCAACGGTTTCCCGGCGGCTGGCAAACCGGTGAAACGGTTCGCGCTTCGCCCGGCGCCGCCACCACCCCGCTGAAGCGGGGTGTTAATGATACATCCACGGAAACCCGTCGAATCTAACGTTGTCAACCTAAGTGCTGTTGCGACAGCCGGATCGCCCTACGAGTTTCACTCAAGCTCGAACAGGTACACGAACGCGGGCGTGTCGAAGGTCGGTTGGACTTTGATTGTTGCTTCTGTTCCTTTGAGGCGGAACGGCACGCGACGCCTGCTCAGCAACTCGACTACTCGCTTCAACCGTCTGCCTTCGGGTACTTCAAGCGTCATCGGGAATGAAGTGGGCTCGCGGAGGTAGGAAGTCACGACGCCGAGGAAACAATCCTCGCCGCGCAACGGGAAGAACTCGAATGTCGGCATGAACCTCCGGTCGAGCGGACGCAACTCTCGCATCGGCACCTTCGGCGGCCAACCCCCAACCCGCAGCACCGGTTTCCTCCCTGCCGCCCATTCGGTGAGGCGGGCGAAGAGTGGGTGCGCCTGGTTGAGAACCGTCGTGCCGTACCTCGCGTTCTGCGTGGTGCGCGTCGGAAATCCCGCGAACCACACCACGCGTCCGCCGTAACGGTGGAACGAGAGAATCGCCGGGTTGCCATCCGCCTTGAACCGGGCCAGCACACGCGCGTCCCTCGGCGCAATGGCGTTACGAGTGTGGGACAACGTGAACAGCGGCGCCATGGTGCCGTCCATGTAGCGCCGGGCGGCCTCGGGATCGGGATACTCCAGCGTCTTTGCCGCCGGGTTATTTGAGGTCAATCGGAACGCCTGCGCTGACCGGGAGACTTCGCCTACGGTAAGATCAAACAACTCGGCCAAGAGGGAGCGGCGCGCGTTCTCGCCGGTCTCGTTCGCTTCACCCAGACCGCCGAGGATGATCGCATTGCCTCCGGCTCGAATGTAATCGCCCACGCCCTGCCGCTCCTGCTCGGACATGCACGCGATCTCGGGAAACACGACTACTTGAAACCGCGTCATTGTCTCGCTTCGTTCGAGCGACTGATCGGCCACGAAGCCATAAGGAACGCCCCCATGTCGCAGGGCCGCGGCGACGGGGAACAAACGTGTGCCGTCGTACGAATCAGGAGTCTCCATCCGCATCGGGAACTTGAACACCTCGGACTTGAGGCCGTGAACGATCCCGGCATACGCGAGCGGCACGGTTTTCTCGAGGTACGAATCGAGTCCGAAGCAGGACTCGTACGCCTTCTGTACCGGCGAGCATCGTTGGAGCGTGTAGGTGTAGGGCGCGATGAAAGTGACGCCGCACGCAGGCGGCACGATCGCGGACCAAATGCCATCGGCTTCGTTGAGAGGACGCGTGAACGTCGGATGCGAAAACGCCTGCGGGATGATGCCGGCCTGTTTCCCTTCAGGCACGATCCCCGCGAGGAAGCGCGACCATTCGCTCAGATACACTTCGGCGGGATCGAAGATGCGTCGGTGAAACGTGTAGTACGGGTCCGTCGAGATCGAGTCGAGGTCGCGCGCCATCGCAGCGAGGTCAACCGCCGAATACCACGGGTTCATCCACAGATCCACGGCGGGCGAACTCTGAAACGACACTTTGATCCCGGGACGCACAGCGCGGATCACTTTGGCCAGCTCGGCATGAACGGCGTTCCAACGCTGCATTCGCCAAGCGAGATACTGACGCCAACGCGGGTCGTTCCAGTCCTCCGCCTTCGGCGCTTGAGATCGCAAAGTGTGGCGTAGGCGGTTTCCAACGGGCACGCACCCTTGGGAATGAACGGCCCCGGCTGTGCGACCTCCGCCAGCAACCGCTCCAATCCCTCCCGGCTGGGACGGGGCTCCGGCTCGTCGAGTTGATGCGCCAGCCGGCCGTACCGGGCATAGGCGTTATACAGGTAGGCTGGCATATCGGCGTTCGGGATTTCACCGGAGCAAAAGAAATTGGTGCATGCCTGCCACGTCGTTCCCGACTCGCGAGGGACAGGATTCATTCGCCGACCCGAGGCCACTTCGAACAGACACGATTCCCCGGCCGCGTCGGCGGCGAGCAACACGGCACCCTTTCCCACGACTGGCTGATCCATAAAAATCCCGCGCACTTCGGAAATATTCCGGGCCGCGTGCAACGCCTTGTGCGTGATGAGCGAAACCGGGATCCCAACTGTGCCATAGCTTTCCTTGGCAGGAGAACTTCCACCCACGAAGCCGACCCCGTGCTCGTTCATGCCCACGGCTGCGAGCATCCCGAGGTAGGTGGTGGTGATCGTCGCAGCCGCGTCCTTTGGACGCCGCACGTGGCAAATCTGCGACCAGTGATCCTCTGGCTCGATGTCACAGGTGCGTCCGAGCCAGGGCGTGCCGTCCGCGCCGAGCGCGAACAACGACGAGCAGTTGTGAGTCAGCGCTCCGCGGATATCCACGAAGAAGCGATAGCGAAAGAGTTGCTCCTCCTCGACACCGGCCCCTGCGGCCATCCCGGCGGTCTCATCGAGAAGTTGCGGGTAGATGGTTCGCACCGTGCGCCGGACGAGTGCGCTGGCGTCTTCCACCTTGACTGCGTCCTTCGGAAGAAGGGCGAGAAAGCGATCCATGCAGCGTCGTAGTTCGCCACCGAATTTCTGCCCGACCGCCTTGCCCATCTCAAACCACGAGCCGCTGGCTTCAATGTGGAGCAATGCTTACCCCCTCCTGTTGGCTGGTCGCAATACTCACCCTTCGCCTCGCTCCAATGCGCGCACTTCTTCCTTGGTCAGGGTGATCTCCGTCGCGCTGCAGGAATCGGCGACCCGTTCAGGTGAGTTCGCGCCCACGATGGGAAAACAGGGAAACGGGTGGTTCATCAGATACGCCAACGCAATCTGGTTGCCGGTGCGACCCTTGGCGGCGGCCAACTTCTTCACCGCTGCAAGACGTCGGTAATTCTCATCCGTCCCGTAGTAGCTCACGATGTTGGGATTGGGCTTCGCGCCCGGTGGCGTCCCCTTCGGGTCGTAGTTCCCGGCAAAGAAACCTCCCGCCTGCGAGGAATAGGCCACTTGAGGCAAGCCGGTCCTGGCATGAAACGCAAGCGTGTCGGCGTCCATGGATACCGTGTGGCCTGCGCCGGCAACGGCTGGATTTGGATCGGCAAGGCTCCATCGGATCTGACTGGCCGCAAATCCCCGCAGCCCGCGTTGGCGGGCGTAATCGTTGGCCTGCTGGATGCGAGCGACCTTCCAGTTCGAGCAGCCGAACGAGGACGCGCGTCCCTCACTCACCAACTCGTTGAGCCACTCGATGATCTCGGCGGCCGGCACCTTCGGATCATCCATGTGCAACCAATAGAAATCCACGCGATCCAATCCGAGTCGTTCCAAGCTCTGGGAGAACTGGGTGAGAATCCCATCGCGTGTCATGCCGAGATCGGCACCCTTGGTCGCGATCAGGACACTCTTGCGATCCACGCGCTTGAGCCACTTACCGATGGTAGTCTCACTCTTGCCGGCGCCGTCTTTCACCCAACTGGCGTACATGTGCGCCGTGTCGAGAAAATTGCCACCGTGTTCAACGTAAACGTCCATTAGTCGAAACGCGTCGCGCTCGGCAATCGCGGTTCCGAACCAGGCCGTTCCCAGTACGATGAGGGACGCGCGCGAGTCGGTGCCGGGCAGTGGGGCGTATTTCATATCGAGTCCAATTTCAATGGAATGTTTGTAGTCGAGCGCTTCAGCGCGGACTTGAAGAATCCCAGACGTACCACGACCGCGCTGAAGCGCTCGACTACGAACGGTGAATCCTGAGCATCAAGCGGCAAGCAGTCCATAATGTTCACAGCCAATTGCGCCCCGTCCTGCCCGAACTATGCGCCGAAAGGCACAAGCCGGTACTTCAACTTCACGTCCGCGGCGGGCGTCGGCTTCGCGCCTTCGGCGGCCATTTGGATGAGTACCGTATCGTTCGCGCCCAGTTGCACCTTCATCGGCTTCTCAAGCTGGATTTCCACGCCGTAGCCTCCACGATCAATGCGGATCGTCTTCGCCTCAGCCAATGTCTTCGTCGCGTCGCCGAGGTCTTTGCCAGAGACGTCCTTGAGTGTGACCTTCGCCCCTTTCATGAACGGGATCCTCTCGTACGCGACCTTCACTTCGGACCAGAGACGACCGTGACTCCAGATCGAGAGCACGCGCGCGTAGTCGGACTCTGCGAGCGCGACGTCGCAGTCAATGCTGTCCGGGTTGAACGTGTACGAGCGCGACACTTTCACGTGGGCGTTGCGGACCTCGCCCGAGCTGGTGACAGTGTTGCCGGTGAGCTTCGCGTTGTCGTGCTCGCTGATGCCGGAGATCAACGGCGCGCCATCCCACCGCTCCCCGACGATCGAGTGGATGTGGAAATCGCGCCACTGCGACGGATGCATTCCCTCGCCGTACTCCTTGAGCAACGTGGACGCGATCACCGGCCCCTTGCCCGGCACCGTCAATTGGCAAATGATTCCGCCGCCGAAGCCAAGCTGTCCAGGAAAACACTGGCTCATCCACTCCGGCGACAGCCGACCGTGGAACGTCAGTGCGTAGTAGCCTTTGCGTCGCGCAGCGAACCACTCATTGCCATCGTTGACGCTGACCGTGAGGTCCGGCCCCGGCTCGCCCTTCCATTTGTGGCCGTCGAGTTCCCAGTTCTGTGCCGCGAGATGTGCGGACGCGGCCGTTCGGCCTGACCAGGGATTGGCGGGAACGGCGGTGCCGTCCTTCTCGCGACAGTAGAGATACGTGTACAACTCCCGGTAACGATCCATCACTTTCTTAAACCGCGGATCATCCTTGGCGTCGTCGAGGATGCCGGGTTGCACCCATGTTCCGCCGCGCCAGTTGTCCATGATGTAACTGCCGTAGTGCATGTCATGCGCGAAATGTTCCTGCGAGTCGCCCGATTTGCTCAATCCCGCGCCCGCGCCCCAGCCTTCGTGCGACCAGCGATCCCAGAACGTCTCGAACCGCTCCTTCTGGATCGCGTCGCCCGTCGCACGATGGCAGTACCAAAGCGCGACGTTGATCTGCGAGAACGCATTGCCGTTCACGCGCTCGCCCGCAACGGCGAAACTCAAGCGGTCACCGGCCATGATGAGTCCTTCCTTGAGGATGCTCTTCAGTTCCTGCGGCACGTCCGATCGCTGCATCAACTGCCAGCTCGGTCGGAACACCTTGAACCCGTAATAGCCCATCGCATACGCCCAGTTGATCCACGAGAACGAGCCGCGCCCGTCGCTCGTTTCCAGCAGTCGGAAGCCGTTGAAAATGGTCTCAACTTCCTTCCTGAGCGCCTTCTCGTCGTCATTGGAGTCGGGTTTGTTTGCCTTGAGCCAGTTGTGGAGTCGCACTTGGAACGGATGCCAGAACACGAGATCATCCACCACAACGGTGCCGCCTTTGAGCGCCATCGCGGTCTCGGCGTCCGGCGCGAACAAGGCTGTGCTGCCCATGCCAACGTAATCTTTGAACGCGCCTTCCTTCGCCTGCTGCAACACGAGTTTGAGCAGGTAATCGCCTTGGCCGTCCGACACTTCGAGCGTCAGCAGTTTGCCGTCATACGCTCCCGGCGCGGGAAACGGGATGGAAGCATCCGCCCAACTGTCTTTGATCGCGGACGCGTAACCGCCGGTCGCTTCAGAGTCCAACAGCACTTTGCCGTCGGGCGCGGTCACCTTGAACCGTCGCGTGCGCGGCAGATCGGGTTCGGTCGCCACGAAGAACAATCCGACCGATCCTTTGGGAACGTAGATGTACGACTTCTTGAGCAGGTTGCCGTGCCCGTGCATGAAATTTGGGTGACCGCACACGGCGTACTTCAAATTGGGCGTCAGCGTGAGGGTCACGTAATGATCGAGCGTGCCGGCGACGACGATGCGGTACGTGCCCTTCTTGCCGGCTTTGATCGGCTTGGTGAACGTTCGCTTCGCCACCATCTCCAGCCGTTTCGGGTCCGACCATGCGCTCCAGCGAAAGGACGGCACCGTTCCAATGGCGTAGAGGTTCGCGTAGTACTGGAGTTCGTGATCCCACCCGCCGATCCGGTCGGGGAAGTTGGCCGAGGTCACGCCGTCATCGGGAATGATCTCGCGCACGACCGTCTGTCCCTCGGGATCATAGACTTTGAACAACACCTCGCGCGGTCCGCCCGCGAACAGGTTCAAGTCGCGCACGTCGAGGTTGACCGTGAACGCCTTGCCATCGGGATTGTTCACGTAGGCGGTGACGCCTTCGTAGAGCCGGTAGAACTGTTGAGCGTGGGCGGTGGATGCAACCGTAGCGATGCCGAGCGCAAGACAGAGGCAGACAAACGACTTCAATCTCATTGGTTCAATCCTTCTTCGGTCAACTTGGTGAAGCGGCACTCTGTCGGCGAAAGCGATGCAGGTCAAGGAATGATGCGCGAGGTCGGCGTACGGGGAACGTCTAGGGCGTTGTCATACACAAACACGCTGGCGGCATGACGCGGGGACCATGGGGTGTCGGGGATTTCGGTCCAGTGGATGCCGTCGGCGGAATGCCAGCCCTCGTTGCTGTTGGCACATCTGCTGACCGGACCCTCCATCACCGAGATGCAATTATCGAACACCGCGACATCGTGACAGACCCTACCTTCGGACATGAAGGCTTTGCGACTACGCGTCTTTGCGCGTCTTTGCGCGAGAACTGGACGGCTGCCCATCAAAATCAGGCAAATTCAGGCCAATTTTGAGTATTGTCGCAGCGATCGTAGTTGAATATTATTTCGCAGCTAATGCAAACAGCCGACAAATTCCGCAAGGATGCCAAGATCAACTGGTATCGCTGCAAGGTGGACAAGCAACTCATGAATGAGTTGATGCAATGCAGCGACTGGCAGGGCTACCGGCAGGTGGGCTTGCAGTTGGGACTGTGGGTGCTGACGGGGACGCTGGCCTACCTCGCTTACCTGAATGTCCACACCTCCAATTGGTATTGGTCGGTGCCCGTGCTGTTGGCGGCGCTGTTTGTTCACGGCACGCTTGGGCCGTTCATGGGCGGGGTGGCTTGTCACGAGTTGGCCCACAAGACGCCCTTCCGCAACAAACGGGTGAATGAGTTCTTCCACAAGCTGTACGCGTTCATCAGTTGGTGGGATCCGATCTGGTTCCGGCCCAGCCACGTCAAACACCATCAACTCACGGTGCACAAAGATTACGATGGCGAAGTGGTGTTGCCGCAAAAATTTACGTTCCAGGATTGGAAGTTCTGGCTTTCGTTGTTCGCGTGGAATCCGCTCACGACCTGGAACACGTGGAAGGTGTGGATCCAGCGTGCCCGGGGGAAGCTCGACGGAGATTGGTACGAGCATGTGATCCCCGAATCCAATCCCGAACTGCGCCGCCAGCACCGGAACTGGGCCCGGTTCCAAGTCATCGGCCACGCGGTGCTGGCGTTGGCGTTCATCTTGAGCGGCCACTGGTTTCTGATCGTGGTGTTCACGATCGGAACGCAATACTGCAGTTGGCTCGGTTTCCTCTGTGGCTCGCCGCAACATTTCGGGTTGTCGCCGAATGTGCCGGACTTCCGTCTCTGCTGTCGCACCTACACCTGTTCGTGGCTGCCGGCATTCCTGTACTGGAACATGCAGTATCACATCGAACACCACATGTTCCCGGCGGTGCCGTTCTTCAATCTGCCCAAGCTGCGCAAGGCCATCGAGCACGATCTCCCGCCCGCCCCGCACGGACTCCGCGCCACGTGGAAGCACATGATCGAGGTTCACAGGAAACAAATCGCCGATCCAAACTACGTGTTCGTCCCCGAGTTGCCCAAGTCCACCGGCGACCGCGCCGAGGACAAGCAGCTCGAACGCGAAGCGGCGTTGGCCGTGTGAAGTAGGCCACGTTGTAGAACTCATTTCAAAACCACCCTCGGCGGCTGGCAACCCTTCGGGCGGCCAGCCCTACAATCGAATTGTTTGGGATTTTTTGGGCGCGAAGCCCGAA
>CAZOTB010000219.1:0-8419 GCA_964582645.1 uncultured Verrucomicrobiota bacterium
ACCCGCCGCGACCGCTTTGCCCTCGACCGCGCTTTTCTCAACCACGATCCCGTCGAACGGCGATGCGATCGTCAGCGTGCGCCGCACTTTGCCTTCCTTCTCCAACGCCGCGATCTGATCGGCGGTCACGTCCACGAGTTGCAACCGCCGTCGCGCTGATTCGAGCAACGATTCGCTGCCGGGCGTCCCGGCCTGTCGAGCGCGGAACGCGATGAGGTATTCCTCCTGCGCGGCGACCAACTCGGGGCTGTAGATGTCGAGCAACGGTTCGCCCTTTTTCACCGCTTGGCCGGTGGTGTTTGCATCCAGTTTCTCGACCCAACCGTTGAACTTGATGTTGATGGACGCCAGCAGCGGCTCAGCGTAAGCGACACGGCCCACAGCGCGGATCGCGTGCGAAAGATTGCGCTTCGCGACCCGCTCGGTGCGCAGACCGATCTGCTGCAACCGCTCGGGTGCGATGTGGACGGCCACCCTCCCGGTCGTGTTCTGTGGCGCGACCACGGGTTCGAGTTTCATGCCGCACCGGGGACAGTTGCCCGGCTCATCGCTCGCCGCTCCCTCACAATGCATTGGACAATCATGCTTCTTTCCGTGAGCGACGGCAGCGGACGCCGGGATGGCCTTCGATTCCTCGATGGGCACGAGCTTCATGTTGCAGATCGGGCAATCGCCCACCCTGTCGCTCGTGTAGGTCGGGTGCATCGGGCAATGGTAACGGGCTTTCCTGGCGGTCGTGTTCGCTGCGGTGCCTTGTTCGCGCGAGCCGCAGGAGACAACGAAGATTCCGAGGACGACGACGAGGACGATGCGAATTGTTTTCATGGCAACCTCACTTCATATCGGGTGAAACCAGCCCCGTAGCCCATTCCCGCGGGCCCCACGGCTCGACATTTTGCTGGAGCTTCGCCACGTCGCGACCGTACTGGGCACGGGCGCGAGCGGCTTCGAGTTGGGCATCTCGCAGTGCACGCGATGATTCGATCAGTTCCAGAGAGGTCGCCTTGCCGCATTGGTATGCAGCGCGCGTGGCTTCGATCAACTGCCGCGCCTGGGGCAGCAGGCTGCTCTCATACAGCTTGAGCTGCCGAAGGCTTGCCTCGCTGCGGGTGTATTGATCCTGAATGTCACGCAGCGTCATGTTGACCTCGGAATCGAATTCCGCCTGCGCGGCTTCGATTTCCAGTCTCGCTTCGCGCACGCTCGCCTGTCTTTTGCCGCGCCAGAGCCACGGGAAATTCAGGAACACGCCCGTGTCGTATTCCTGGATACCGCTCTGTCCGTCGAAGCTGCGCGCCTCGACGCGGACCTCGACATCGGGCGCGTACTCGAACTTCGCCACTTTCAACGCCGCCTCGCGCGCCTCGACCGCGCGCAGGAAGGAAATCAGGATGCAGCAATACTTCCGCGCACGGAGCTGCAACTCTTCGAGCGAAGCGGGGATCGTCTCCGGCTCACGGGGTTGTTCAACGCGCCGTGGTGTATCGAGCGGGGCGTTGAGCAGCCGGTTGAGGTTCGCCTGCACAACGCCGACCTCCTTCTCCAGCTTTACCAAATCGCTCCCGAGCTTGGCGATCGCCATCTGGGCGCGAATCACGTCCGCTTGCGATCCCTGCCCGGCTTCGTACCGGCTGCGGGCGGCGGCTTCCAGCTGTTCGAGCAACAACCGGTTTTGCTCCGTGACTTCGACTTCCTGCCGCGCCAACCACAGATCCCAATAAGCGGTCTTTACGCGGGCCTGCACGGACCGACTCGTTTCGAGGAACTTGAACCCGACGACCTCCGCCTCCAACTCCGCAACGGTCCCGCGCGCCTTGCGCTTGCCCGGCCAGGGCACTTTCTGGCTGATCATCCATTCGACGTTGCTGTACCGATCGAACCGGGTCGTGTCCGATCGTTCGATGTCCGCGCCGATGATCGGATCGTCGAGCGAGCGGACTTGCGCCACTTTTTGCTTTGCCGCCAGCCATTTTTTCTGCGCCGCGACTGCCTCGGGATTTCTCTCGAGTGCGGTGCCGATCCAGGAGTCGAGCAAGTCCTCTGCGTGTCCGGCCACCGGGCCCATTGCGAGGAGCGTCATCAATATCAAACTGTGTTTCATCACTTTGAGAGTTGGAACTGGAAATCAACAGACCCCGCCCGCGATGCGACGACATCGGGGCACACTACCGGCGTGAGGGACGGACAATCAGAGTTGACGGCTGCAGAATTCGGCCAACCGAGCCGTCAGTGTTCGAGGCTCGAGCATCAAAGGATTCGCTTCACTTGAAGCGAATCCCTTACCTTTTGCAAAGGTGACCGGAGCGGTCATCGGTGTGAATTCGCCCCGCACTTGAGGCTGGGGCAGAGCCGCCGCAGGAGAAGCGGGCGGCGCGTCGTCGCCGGAAGCGACACAACAATCACACCCCGCCGCGCCGCACGCGGCTTGTTTGTCCGAGCCGGGTTTGTGTGACCCCATCGGGCAACTGGTGGACATCTGTTCGTACACTTTGTTGACGAACTTCGTTCGTTGCCCGGCGTCGAGCTGCTTGCCGACTTCGAAGATGTGCTGGATCGTGAGCCGCTGCGATTCCGCCTCGAGCGCGGCCAACTCTTTCGTCATCGTCTCGATGCGCGGCGTGATCGAATCGCTCTGCTGGATCAACTCGCCCAATTCGAAGCGCTTCGCACAATGCTGTTCACAGAGCTTTGATTGGGCGGCCCGGAATGACTCATGAAGCGTCTCTAATTTGGCCGCTTGTGCCGGGTTCAAGCCGAGTTGGGAACGAAACCAGGAGACTTCGTCGGTTGCCGGCGCGGGACAGCAGCTTTGCCAGCGCGAGTATGCCCACGAGCCGGCAAACGCCGCTGCGGCGATCACGACGACCTGGAGCAAGAGAATGACGCCAAATCGCTTCATGGCCTGACCATCTCCAGGTATGCCTGCGTGAACGATCCTTTCGGGAATGTCGCGAAGGCGTTCAGCCCGAAATCGGCGGAAGGGTTTTGTTTGGGGGCGTTCAGACCGATCGCGAGGACGAGAATCACGACCGCCGCGACTGCCAGCAGCGCCGCTTGTGGCTTCCACACGGGGACGGCAGCCTCCCACGGTTCGACGAACCAGCGTTGCCAGAGGGAATGCGCCGCCGGCTCGGCGCGCAACCGTCGCAGCACATTTGCCTCGAAATCCGCACGCGGGGCGGGGCCATTCCAGCTTCGCAGCAGTTCTTCCAATGGGCCTTTTTCCGTCATCTTCAACCAGTGAAACGCACGAGTTGCCAAAAACCCTCGAGAAATGTTTCAATGGGCCAAACGCCCCATGAACATTGATCGAATCCTCGATACGCTGAACCGATGCAAGGTGGACTACGTCCTGATTGGCGGCGTGAATTTCCTCCTCCACCACAAGCCTGTGCTCACGTATGACATTGATATCTGGGTGGCGGACACCGCTCCGAATCTCGCCGCCCTGAATAGCGCGTTACGCGAGCTTGGCGCGGCATGGGGGCCGACCGAAGAACAATGGGCGCCGGTTCCGGCCGATCCATCATGGCTACACCGGCAGGAATGCTTCTGCCTGACCACCGAGCATGGGGCATTGGACGTGTTCCGCGAAGTGAGGGGGCTGACCGGGCGATACGATGAATGCCGGGCGGCGGCGCGAACAGGCACGACACCCACTGGTGCTGCGTATCGCGGATTGTCCGACCGCCACATGCTCGAAAGCCAGGAAGCGCTCGATGAATCGCAGCGCGATCTGGATCGGATGGAGACGCTCCGGCGGGCAATTGCGAAGCTGGAAGAACCGCGCTAAGATATGGTTGCTATGGCTGCTCAGAAATCGCTTCACGAGATCGAAGAAGCGAAGCGCGAACGCGCCAGTGATCCTGTCAAACGCTGGCGGCAGATCCAGGAAGCCATCACCTGGGCGGAGGCGAACATGAAACCCGAGTTCCGCCGCAATCGTCCGCGCATGCGTCCTCTGCCAGGTTCCCCGAAGACGGCATAGCGCCCGATGAAACGACAACTCTTGATGGCGATTCTGTGGGCGGGCGTGGCGTGCGCGGAGGAGCCGCCGACCATCCACTTCGACGTGACCACGCTCGATCTCGGGCCGACCGTCGAAGGCGGCTCGTACACGGGGCGATTCACGTTCGCGAACCTCGGCACGAGCACGCTGCGAGTCGGCACGCCGGAAACGACCTGCGGATGCACCGTGGCCAGCGTCACGCCCGACACGCTCAAGCAGGGCGAGATGGGTGAGATCCAATTCACGCTCGATTTGACCAATCTCCGAGGACCGACCGAGAAAACCATCACCGTCCCGAGCAACGACCCCGCCAATCCCAAAGTGACCCTCACCATCAAGACCGACATCAAGCCGGTGTTCGACGTTGCGCCGCAATTGCTGGCGTTCGGCGACGTGGAGGCAGGCGAGACAGTGAAGGCCGTGGTGACCGTCAAGCGCGTGGACGGCAGGAAGCTCGCGATCTCGCAAGTGGCGGCTTCGTCGGAGTTCATTCGTGTCCAGGTCGAGCCGGTGGAGGAATCGGAAGGAAAAGAAGCGCGGTTGGTTGTGACTGCAACCGCCAACGGAAAGCCGCAGACGGTTTCCGATCTCTTGCAGATCTACGTTGAAGGCTCCCCGAAGCCGGTCTTGTTCGTCGCGATGGCGGGACGGTTGCTGGGCTACCTCAACGTCCAGCCGGCAGCGCTCACCTGGAAGGTTCCGGATCGCGGGCGTTGGCCGGCAGACGGCGCGGATGCCACGATGCTGCGCAGCGTCGTCATTTCTTCCAGCAAGAAGGACTCGCCGCTCGAGTTGCGGGACTTTGCGAGCACCGTCGAGGTAATGATGGTGAAAGTCGTTCCGGTGGAAGAGGGACGGAAGTACGAAGTCATGATGAAACTCGCGGAACCGCTCGATCAGTCCGAGCGCGGCGCCCTTCGCATCGAGACGAACCTCGCCGAGCAACCCGTGATCGAGGTGCCGCTGCTCATCCAGGTGGAACAGCCGGAGAAGTCGTCGCCGCCGAAGGAAGCCTCACCGTCGCCAGCGGGCGGCAAATAACGCAAAGCCGACCAGCGGTGCGGCGGCGGCCGCGAGCCACATGCGCGCAAACCCGCCGTGTTCGAGCACGAACCCCAGCGCCACCGAGCCGAGCGCCAGCCCCAGCTCGAACGCCGCCGTGTACATTCCCATCGCGGCTCCGCGTTCCTCGGCGGGGACGCGATCAATCGTGAATGCGTTCAACGATGTGCCCGCGGAGCCAAAACCGACTCCATACACCACGGCCATGAGCGCAAACCCGGCGCTGGAGTTCGTCCAGGCCAGCGAACCGACGCTACCGGCCAGCAGCAGCAGGCCGGGCAGGATCACGACGTGACGCCCGAACTTGTCCGCGAGCCAGCCGCCGACGGGTCGGCTCAAACCGAGCGAGACGGCATACACGGCATAGAACATCGAGACCTGCCGGCCGCTGGCGTAAAGCGGGAGAAATGACACCACGCCCCCGTAGGTGAACGCCGCGGACAGAATCGTCAGCGATGGCAGCCACGCGCGCGGCGTGACCCAGCGGCCGTTGGACATGGGCTGCACCGGCAATGAATCGCGATGTAGCGGCCAGATCACCACCAGAGCCAGCGCCGTGAGACCGATGAATGCGCTGAACAGCATCGTGTAATTCGAATGCGCGAGGATCACCGTCCCGAGCCACGGCCCGAAGACCATTGCCAGCGTGTTCGCCAGGAAGTAGTGGCCGGTCATCGTCGCGCGCTGCGTCGGATGCGCGATGTCCGCGATCAACGATACGGCTCCCGTGAGATAGATTCCCCAGCCGAACCCATGGAAGAAGCGCAGCGTCAACAGCGTGCCCGGCGTCTTCGCGAGATAGTAGAAGAGAATCGTCGCGGTGAGCACCGCCGCGCCGAATAGCATCGTCCACGTTTTCCCTTTCGTGTCCGACAGCCTCCCGCCAATGGGACGACTGAGCATTGCCGTGATCGTGAACAATCCGAGCAGCAACCCGACGTGAGATTCCTTTCCGCCAATCTGGATGAAGTAGCCGGGCAAAGTGGGCAGCAGGAAATAGAAGCCGAGAAAAATCATCCAGGTCGAAAGCCACGTCAGTACGAATGGTTTCGACCAAATGGTGGCGTGTGCGGCCGGCGACGGAATGGACGTTTTCGTACTGGCATTCATCAGAAAGGCGAAAGCGAAACGCTATCATCCCGCGCCGTCGCTGTCGAATCGCCCGGCGGCATCGAGGCTGCTTTGGGGTATTCGCCCCTTGCAGGAGGTGGTTGCAACAATCCACCGGTAGCAGAAAGGAAGTAGCACGCATGAAATTCAATCGCCAACTCATTACCACTCTGGTCGCATCCGGCTTGTTTGCCTCGGTGTGCGTCGCCGGAGACAAGGCAAAGGTCATCCGCGCCAGCGAAGCCGCGCAACACATCGGAGAGTTCGTGACCGTCAACGCGGTCGTCGCCGACACGGCCTACCTGCCGAAGAGCAACGGCCAACCCACGTTCCTGAATCTCGACCAGCCGTTCCCGGACAGTCCGTTGGCGGTTGCGATCTGGGGCGAAAACCGCTCCAAGTGGAGCAACCCACCGGACCAATGGTTCAAAGACAAGACCGTCGCCGTGACCGGCAAGGTCACACTGTGGCACGGCAAGCCGCAGCTCGTGGTCAACGATCCATCGCAGATCGAGGTGGTGACGCGGACATCGTCATCCGCGGCGTCCACGGTAGCCGCCAGCAGGTAACTGAGCCAACGATTCGCAAATCGAAGGGGCTGCCCATCCGGGCTGCCCTTTTCATTTCCCCGTATCCTGGAACTTCCGCCCCCAATGCGGAGGCCAGTCGAGCGCGTCGAGGTTCTCTGTTTTCGGATGCCAGAGATCGAGCGGCTGGATCGTGAGCTTGCGGTTGGCCGTCCGGTCGAGGTTGGCTGGCAGAGGGCTGATCCTGCCGGGAACGCCAACAACGAAGCTGCGGGAGGGCACGTCTTTGGTCACGACCGCGCCCGCGGCGATGAAACTCCGCTCGCCGATCTTGATGCCGGCCATGATCGTACTGCCGCCACCGATCATCACGTCGTCCTCAATCGTCGCGCCCTGCGGAGTCGGCATTACGTCGAGACGGCCGGGAAGTTTTTCGTTAAGGAATGTCACCCCCGGGCCGACGAACACATGGTTTCCGAACCACGTCCGCGACGGGATATAGACGCGCGACATGATTCGCACGCCGTCGCCGAAGCGGATGAGTCCTTCGAGCGCGGAGTGATTTGACACGGTGCAGTAGTCTCCGATCTCAATCTTCGCACGGAGGACCGCGTAGTGTCCCGACTGGAAGAAATCGCCGATCCG
The DNA here is from genome assembly GCA_964582645.1 of uncultured Verrucomicrobiota bacterium. GTDB lineage: Bacteria > Verrucomicrobiota > Verrucomicrobiia > Palsa-1439 > CAZOTB01 > CAZOTB01. The sequence continues at coordinate 7,354 of CAZOTB010000219.1, forward strand.
CACGTCGCCGTAGATGAGCGTGCCTTTGCGCAGGATGCCGTTCGAGCCAATGGTCGTCGGGCCGCATTTCGGATGATAGCGGAAGCCGACGGTGACATCCGTCTCGATGATCGTGCCGTCGCCGATGGTGGCGTTGTCAAGTTGTTGGCTCATTGTTTGCGCGTTTTTAGTAGAGCGCTTCAGCGCGGACTTCAAGGCTGCCAGGCGATCTCAAGCCCGCGCTGAAGCGCTCTACTACGAACTTCGTCTTCCGAGATTCTTCAACATCTTCACCCCTGCCCGCGCGAGCAGATCGCCGCCGGGTTTCTTCCACGGCAAGTATGCGCACGTGTAGCGATAGTACGAACTCGAATAATCCGTGTCGCCCACGTTCGGCGAGTCCTGTACGTAGGCGACGTTGTCGTTCATGTAGCCGACCGGGATCGTCAGCGGCAACTTCGATCCCCGGCGAATCTGTCGTCCGATCCCGAGGAATGGTTCGCATGGCAAACCCACGATGCCCACGTCGCCGATGCGAAACGCGCCGATCACGACCACAATTCCTTTCGGAGCTTCGTGCAATCGGTTTTCGGTGTGAAACCGCAGCGCCCACTCGGCCCACCGCTTGCATGGTTCGACCAGCTTGCTCCGGTATTTCGGCGACATATTGCGCGCGGCGTTCAATCCCAGACACGTCAGCGCGTTGTCGTCGCCTGCCGCGACGCGCTTGAGGAAATCATCCATGACCGCGATGTCGGCCCGCAGTTTTCGCGCGGGCGGGACAGACGTGAACGGCAGGAAAACGCGTTCCCACGCGAACGCAAGATCGGCTCGCTTCGACTGCTGAAGCGCGTGGCTGGTATTCACGTACGTCTCGCCGAGGAAATGGCCGAGCCGTGTTGCAATCGCCACACGTTCGTCGGGTGGAAGCGGCGCAAGAAAGAACTTCGAGTTGATCTCGCCGGCGCAGCCTTGGAGAAACGCCACTGGCACACCGCCGTGCGCGGCCGAGAGATCGTCGCACGCGACCGGCGGGAAATCGCCGAACGTCACGGGGTTCTCGGGATGATACGCGGTGCACGGGTGG